>DASUKI010000295.1:0-3850 GCA_036278855.1 Pedococcus sp. | reverse complement strand
GTCACCAGAGGCATGAAGTTGAGCAGCCCCTGGACGAGTGCGGTGTCGCTGTTCGCGCGGGCCACGAGCTGGCCGGTGCTCAGGTGGGACAGGCTCTGCTCGTCGAGGGTGAGGAGGTGGTCGTGCATCCGGTTGCGGAGGTCGTACTGCACCGCTATGCCCACCAGGCCACCTCGGTAGCGCCGGAGGTAGGCGAAGGCGAAGGCCAGCCCCGCGATCACGATCAGGAGCAGCAGCCACGGCCACAGCCGAGCGTGGGCGTGTCCGATGACGTCGTCGACGATCTTGCGCGCCACCAGGGGTACGACGGCCTGCCCCAGGCTGCCGAGCACCGCCGCCGCGAACGAGATCAGGACGTTGTTCTTGTGGATCCAGACCTGCCCGGCCAGCCTGCGGATCCACCCGGCCGATCGCTCGGGCTGTTCCTGACTGGCTGACATGCGGTGGTCGGACTCCTCATCGACAGGCCCTCGGGCCGACGAGAGTCTAGTGAGCGCGTGGTCACCTACGGTTCCGTGCGACGCGCCGATGTCCGGGTGGTCGGTACGGCGTCGGCTGCTGCGGCCTCCGGCGCTGGCGGTCCGCGGTGGTCGCCGTGGGCGGAGCCGAGGAGATGCTGATCACGGGCGGCGGTGGGTCACCGTCCCCATCACCGTCGCCTGCCGGCCCAGCCGCCGCCGCGCTGCTCCTGGTGGTGGGAGCCGAGAAAAAATTCTCGGAGAGGTTTACGGACCTCTGTGGACAACCCCCGATTCCGAAGGGTGGCTGTCGGTGGCCTCTGATCCAATACTCGTATGAGCACTACCGCACCCGCGCGGACCGGGACCGAGGACCTCGAACACCTCGACGACCTTGACGCGGACCGCGTGCTGGCGGGTGTCGTCGACGCCGAGACCGCCGAACGGCGGGCGGGGCTGGCCAAGCTCGAGCTCGGGCTGCGGTGGTGTGTGCTGCACCCCGCCACCGACGACACCGGTGTCGCCGTCTGGGGGGACGCGGGGTTGCCGGGGTTCGACGACTGCGGGGAGTCCCTGGGCGGCGAGGGCTGCCCTGCGGTGGCGGCGTTCGCACCCGAGCCGTTCGCGGCCGCGCTCGGGGTGTCGACGTTCACCGGGATGCAGCTGTTGGCCGACGCCCTCGATCTCGCCCACCGGCTCCCCAAGACCTGGGCGCGGGTCCGGCGCGTGGAGGTCGCACCGTGGCGGGCCCGCCGGCTGGCCCAGGCCACCCACACCCTGTCGCTGGACGCCGCGAAGTATGTCGACGCCCGGGTGGCGGGCCGGATCGACTCCTGCGGGGTGGTGCTGATCGACCGGCTCATCGCGTTGGCGGCCGCCAAGCACGACCCCCAGGCTCAGGCGGAGGCCGAACGGGCGGGCAAGAACGCCTGGGACGTCCGGTTGGTGCACCGCACCGACGGCGGCTGGGCTGGCACCAGTCAGCTGGACGCGGCGGGTGACACCGCCGACCTGACCAGGTTCTACGACCTGGTCTGCGACCACGCCGCCCACCTCGCCCGCCTGGGTGACACCGACAGTCTGGGGGCGCGGAAGGCCAAGGCCCTCGGCGTGATCGCCGACACCCAGTCCCACCTCGACCTCTACGGATCTGCTCCCGAGGCACAGGGACACCAGCAGGAGGCGGCGAAGCGGGTGGACACGGAGGTGACGGAGGTGACGGACCTGCCGCGAGTGCGGCGGCCCTCGCTGGCCAAGACCCGCTTCTACCTCCACCTCAACCTGACCGACCTGATGAACCTCCCCGACGGCCCCGACAGCCTGGTCGCGGCCGGTGAGGTCGAGCGGCTCGGGCCCCTCACCACGGCCAGGATCCGCGAGTGGCTGGGTGCGACCCGCGCCACTATCGTCCCGGTCCTCCACCTCGGCCACAGCCCCGCCGACGACCCCGCCGACGACCCCGCCGACGACCCGGCCGTTGAGCCGGCGGTCGACGAGCACGACCCGCCCGAGTGGATGCGCGAGGCGGTGGTCCTGCGCGACCGGCACTGCGTGTTCCCTTGGTGCAGCGTGGACGCCAGGTCCTGCGATCTGGACCACATCGAGCCCTACCTGTCACCCGACGAGGGCGGGCCGCCCGGGCAGACCGCTGCCTCGAAGCTCGCGTGCCTGTGCCGGCGACACCACCGCGCCAAGACCGCCCGACGATGGCGCTACGTCCGCAACCGCGACGGCACCTATACCTGGCACGGCCCCCACGGCCAGACCTACCTCGTCACTCCCCACGGCACCACCAGGCTCACGCACGCCTGAGTGGCCAGCGGGCCTGCGCGAGCGCGTCTCGGGCGCTCATGCTGGGCTCAGGCCCACCCTTCTGCGGTGGTGTCCTGCCCGGCCGCGAGCAGCGTGTGGATGCGCTGCCACCGCCCGGCCGGAAAGGGGTACGCCTCGGACCAGAGCTGCCGGTTACCCCTGCTCGCCGTACTCGTCGAGGGCTCGCTGTGCACCCGCGGCGATGGCGCCCGCGAAATCGCGGAGCGAGGGCTCACTGTCGAAGACGCTCCCCGCCACGCTCGTCCGCCAGGCCGTTCGCTCCACTGTCGAAACTGTCGAAACTGTCGAACCAGAGCACGCGCGCCTCGCCTGCGCATCGTCCCGGTCAGGATCCAGCGGTACCCGCCACCCGCCATCGCCATCCACCCGCCACCGATCGACCCGGGGCACACACCTACAGTCGGTGCGGTGCCCGAGCTGCAGCTCCTCCGAGCCGATCACGCCGACGCGGTCCTCGCGTTCGAGCGGGAGAACCGCGCCTACTTCGCCGCCACGATCTCCGACCGGGGGGAGGAGTTCTTCGACCAGTACGCCGAGAAGCACCGCGCCCGGCTGGCCGAGCAGGAGGCGGGAGAGGGCGCGTACTACGTGCTCGTCGACGACGATGGCGCGGTGCTGGGCCGCTTCAACCTGATCCTCGCCGGTGACGGCACGGCCGATCTCGGATACCGGGTCGCGGAGAAGGTGGCGGGCCAGGGGGTGGCGACTGCGGCGGTCGGGGAGCTGAGCCAGCTGGCCGCGACCCGGTACGCCGTACACACGATCAGGGCGGCCACCTCCGACGCGAACGTCGCTTCGCAGAGGGTGCTGGCCAAGAACGGGTTCGTCCCGGTCGGGCCGGCGGACCCTGCCGACATCGGAGGCAAGCAGGGCAGGTGGTTCCAGCTCGACCTTGGCGTCGTCGGCGATGAGGGCTAGGAAGGACCCATGAGTCTCGGATCCTGCAGCTTCGTCCCCCCGTTCCTGCTCGAACGCATCGCCGCCTCGTCGCATGACGCGGCCGACCACTCACGGTTGACCCTGGCGCGCGACCAGGAGCTGCGCGAGGGCCGCCTCGGGCCAGCACCGGCCACCTCCGCTGCGCCCGCCGCCCCGGGCGGGACGAAGGAAGTCCCCGCCGCAGGCGTCGCCTGGGTGGTGCACACCGCGGACAACGGTTCGACGCTGCCCGGTGACGTCGTGCGCTCGGCGGGCGACCCGACGTCCGGCGACGCGAGTGTCGACGAGGCGGCGGACGGGGTCACCGCGACTCTGGACCTGTACCAGCAGGTCTACTCGCGCTCGTCGTACGACGACAAGGGCGCCCAGGTCGTGCTGACGGTGCACTACGAGCAGGACTACGACAACGCCTTCTGGAACGGCGAGCAGCTGGTCTTCGGCGACGGCGACGGCAAGGTCTTCGGCACCTTCACCAAGCCGATCGACGTCCTGGGCCACGAGTTCACCCACGCCGTCACCCAGTTCACCGCCGCCCTGACCTATCAGGGGCAGTCCGGCGCCCTCAACGAGTCCGTCTCCGACTGCTTCGGGATGTGCGTCAAGCAGCGCGTGCTGGGACA
>DASUKI010000294.1:0-8348 GCA_036278855.1 Pedococcus sp. | reverse complement strand
GTTGGCGACGATGCCGACCGGCCAGGCCCAGACCCGGCGCTTCATGCCGTACCACGCCGACGCGATGCCGATGAGGACGCCGAGGAGCTCGAGCCAGTGGAGCTGGTACTTCCCGATGGGGATCGCAGCGTCGATGAGCTGCTGGAAGAGGTTCTGCGAGCCGCTGCCCGCGGAGAGGAGGTTGATCATGTGGTGTTCGTCCTTGGTGTTCGTTGTTGTGCACGGACGAACTCCGGGGACCTGCACCACAGCGGGTCGGGACGCGTCGCGCGAAGGTGCGCGCGCGGCAGACCCGATGCAGTTGCGTGCTGCCTACCATCCGGACTCTCACCGTCGGTCTGGGAGTTGCACCCAGTCAACCGGCCGCTGGCTGCGGTCGGGTCGCGGACTGTTACCGCCGGTTCGGAATTGCACCGACCCCGGAGCACGTGCTCCCAGTATGCCGCGTGCTCACCGCCCACGGGTATGCCCGGTCCGCGTGATGGTCCTCACCCGGTGGCAGGGCCGGTGGACGGGTCAGTGGGCGTGCCGGTCGGCCAGCGCGCGCAGCTCCTGAATCGCTGCCGCGACGTCCTCGGCGCCGTAGACGGCGGACCCGGCCACGAACACGTCGGCTCCGGCCCCGGCGCACTGCTCGATGGTCTTGGCGGACACGCCCCCGTCGACCTGCACCCAGACCTCACCGCCGTGGCGCCGCACGGCCTCGCGGACCTGGGCGACCTTGGGCAGCTGGTCGGCCATGAACGCCTGGCCGCCGAAGCCCGGCTCGACGGTCATGACGAGCACCATGTCGAGGTCGGGGAGCAGCTCCTCGTAGGGCGCGAAGTCGGTCCTCGGCTTGATCGCCATCCCGGCGCGGGCGCCTGCCTTGTGCAGGTCGCGCGCAACTGCCCTGGGGTCCTTGGCGGCCTCGATGTGGAAGGTGACCGACTGCGCGCCTGCCTCGGCGTAGCCCGGTGCCCAGCGGTCGGGGTCCTCGATCATGAGGTGGCAGTCGAGCGGGACCGGGCTGACCTTTGCGAGCGCCTCCACCACCGGCAGGCCGATCGTGAGGTTGGGGACGAAGTGGCCGTCCATGACGTCGACGTGCGCCCAGTCGGCGGTGGCGATCCGGTCGAGGTCGCGCTCGAGGTTGGCGAAGTCGGCGGACAGGATGCTCGGCGAGATCTGCACGCGCTCACCCTAGCCACGGCCGGGGTGTCGCCCGAACGGTGGAGTGGCCCCGCAAGCGATCACCGGGAGCAGCCTGCCGTCGAGACAATCACCGCGTGGACGTGCTCGCGTGGGTGGTGAAGGCGGCGGTCGTCGTCGTGCTGGTGACCGGCCTGCTCGCGAGCGCCCGGCACGTACGCGCGGCGAGGCAGCTGCGCCGCCTCGCCGTCATGGTGCAGGAGGGGCGTCACGACGAGGTGTTGGCGCACGCACCTCTGGCGCGTCCCTACGAACGGGTGGCGGACCGGCTCAGGTCCACCAGCGCCCTGCTGACCGGACGGTACGACCGGACCCTGGACCTGCTCGAGGGGCCCGACACGGCCGCGGACGCGGTGCTGGCGCCCACGGACGTGACCGCTCGTGCCGGCTCGTTGCTGGGCATGGGGCGGTATTCCGAGGCAGCTGCGGTGCTCGGCGACGATCCGGTCGAGCCCCTGCACCGCCACCTGCGCGCCCAGGTCGCCGTCGAGACCGGCGACGACGAGACGGCGCGCAGCCTGCTCTCCCGCCCCGACGCCGACCCGGAGCAGGAAGCCGGCCGGAAGCGCATCCTGGGCGACCTGCTCATCCGCCGCGGCCGACGCGACGAAGGTGAGGCGCTCGTGCGCCAGGCCCTGGCGGTCTACCTCGCCTCGGATGCCGGGGCATGCCAGGTTGATGCGGGCTACTGCCACGTCCACCTGGCGGAGTCGGCCATCAGCCAGGGTCGTGGGGAGACAGCGCTGGCACACCTGCAGACGGCCCAGGCGTTGCTCGAGGCCCGTCCCGACAACGCACCCGGCTTCGCGCTGCTGCACCTGCGCCGCGCGGAGGCGCTCGCCCTCATGGGCGACACGACGGCGGCTGCGGCGGCGCTGGGCTCGGCCGCGACCCTGGCGGCGAGCGTCCCGTCACGGTCGCTGGTGGCGCTGGTGCAGCACGTCCGGGGCGTGGTGGCGCTGCGCCTCGGCAACCACGAGGCCGCGGACGAGCTGCGGCTGGCCCAGCGCCTGCACGAGGCGCTCGGCGAGGTGCCGGCTGCGCACGAGGCCGCGGCACTGCTCACCGAGCTCGGCCACGGGCAGTGAGCCTCAGCGCACCATCCTGACCTCCGGCAGGTCGGGGAAGCGCTCGTCGACGAAGGTTGCGCCGTCGGGTGTGAAGCCGTTGCGGGCGTAGAAGGCGCGAGCCCGGGCGTTGTGCTCGAACACCCACAGCTCCAACGGCTCGGCCGCCGTCACCACGCCGTCGAGGAGGCGCTGGCCGAGTCCCGTGCCGAGGTGGGCCCGCGCCACGTAGATGGCCCTCAGCTCGCGCTGCCGGGCCCGCCTCGGACGCCGCGCCAGCTCACGGGTCGGACCGGCAACCGCGAAGCCGGCCACGACCGACCCCTCCACCGCGACCAGTCGCACGGTGCCCGGCAGGTCGGTCTCACCGAGGATCCGCGCCCAGTTCTCCACCGCGTCCTGGACCGTCCAGCGGTCGAAGTAGCCGTTGGGCAGGACGTCACTGTAGGTGTCCACCCACGCCTGGTGGTGCATCGCGCCCAGCGCCGTGGCGTCGGAGAGGTCCAGGGGTCGCAGTCGCACCGGCACGCGGTCCAGTCTGCCGCGGCTTGTCGAGAGCGCACGACATGCCCGGACGCCCGCGGATCCTTGGGCATGTCGTGCGCTCTCGACCGCTGCCTCAGGCCTTCTTGCGCAGCAGGGCCAGGAACATCCCGTCCGTGCCGTGCAGGTGCGGCCACAGCTGTGCCGTCGGCCCTTCCCCCGGGATCGCGACAGGCGCGCCCGACGCGTCGAGGATGAGGTCGCGGGCCGCCAGCGGCTCGAGGTCGTCGCGCCGCTTGGTCACGTCCGAGACGACGAACCGGGTCTCTGCCAGGTGCGGGCTGCACGTCGCGTACGCGATGACTCCCCCGGGCGCGGTCGCGTCGATCGCGGCGGCGAGCAGCTCGCGCTGGAGCCGGCCGAGGTCCGCGAGGTCGGCCGGGGTGCGCCGCCACCGGGCCTCGGGCCGGCGCCGGAGTGCGCCCAGCCCGGTGCACGGCGCATCGACGAGGACGCGGTGGTAGCGACCCGGCTCGTCCTCGCCCACTCGCCGGCCGTCGCCGGTGCGCACCGTCACGGTGCGCCCAGCCGACTCCGCGCGCGCCACCACCGGGCGCAGCGTCTGGCGCACGAGCTCGGCTCGGTGCGGGCTCACCTCGTTGGCGGTGAGGTCCGCACCGGCCTCCGTCGCCAGCGCGGCGAGCAGCCCCGCCTTGCCGCCCGGGCCGGCACACAGGTCCAGCCACTGCTCGGTGCCCTCGGCCGCCACGGGCACCGCGGCGAGGGCGAGGGCGACCAGCTGGGAGCCCTCGTCCTGGACCGCGCCACGCCCCTCACGCACAGCCGGTATGCCGCCCGGGTCGCCGCTGAGCATGACCGCACCGACGCGGGAGAGGGCCGACGCCTGCGCGCCGGCGTCGAGCAGCTCCTCGACGGTGGCCAGCCCGGGGCGGGCGACCAGGGCGACCTTGGGCGCGGCGTTGTCGGCCTCGAGCAGTGCGGTGAGCTGGGCGTCGACGGTCCCGGGAGCGGCGGCGCCGTGCCCCAGGAGCGCGGCGCGCAACGCCTTGACGACCCACTCGGGGTGCGACTGCTCCACCGCGAGCCGCGCCGCGAGGTCTCCGTCGGGCACCACCCGCGACTTCCACTCCTGCAGGCTGCGCTCGCTGATACGCCGCATCACGGCGTTGACGAAGCCGGCCGCACCCGCGCCGTTGACGCGGCGGGCCAGGCCCACCGTCTCGTCGGCCGCGGCGTGGGGGGGCACCCGCATGCCGAGCAGCTGGTGGGCGCCGAGCCGCAGCGTGTCGAGCACGGCGTCGTCGATGCGTGACAACGGGCGGTCCGCGGCAGCGCTGATGACCGGGTCGTAGAGGCCGTGCATGCGGATGGCGCCGTAGACCAGCTCAGTGGTGAAGGCGGCGTCCCGACCATGGATCCGCCTGTCGCGCAACACCTTCGGCAGTTCCAGGTTGGCATACGCGCCATCGGCCACGGCCCGCATCACGGTGTAGGCCGCCAGCCGCTGTGGGTCGGTGCTGCGGCTGCGCTCGCTCGGTCGCTGTCTCGAGCGCCGGCGTTCCTCAGCCATCGCCGAGGCGCTCCCCCGGCTCGATCCGCGCGCCACGTGACCAGTCGGCGGCGGCCATGGCCTTCTTGCCCTGCGGCTGCACGTCACCGAGCCGGACCAGCCCGGCGGTGGTGCCGACGTGGACCGCCCGCTGCGTGACCAAGAGCTCACCGGGCGCGAGGCTCGGCACGTCGGCCTCGGTCCCGGCACCGCCGTGTGGGGTGGCCGCCGCCGCCAGCGGCAGCACCTTGAGTCGCTCGCCACGGAACGTGGTCCACGCCCCCGGCGCGGGGGTGCAGCCGCGCACCTGCCGGCCGACCACGATCGCCGGTCGGTCCCACCGGATCCGCGCGTCCTCGACCTCGAGCTTCGGCGCCAGGGAGACGCCCTCGGTCGGTTGCGGGACCGCGGACAGCGAGCCGTCAGCCATGCCGTCGAGGGTTGCGACGAGCAGCGCGGCTCCCCCGTGGGCGAGCCGGTCGAGCACGGTTCCCGCGGTGTCGGTCGGCCGGATCGTCTCGGTCATCACGCCGTAGACCGGTCCGGTGTCCAGCCCTGCCTCGAGGCGGAAGGTCGAGGCTCCCGTCACCTCGTCACCCGCCATCACGGCGTGCTGCACCGGGGCGGCGCCACGCCACGCCGGCAGCAGCGAGAAGTGCAGGTTGACCCAGCCGTGCACGGGGACCTCCAGCGCCTCCTGCGGGACCAGGGCGCCGTAGGCGACCACCGGACAGGCGTCCGGCGCGAGCTCGCGCAGCCGGTGAAGGAACTCGGGATCGCGGGGACGGGCAGGGGTGAGCACCTCGATCCCGTGCTCCTGCGCCCGCTCGCGCACCGGCGAGGGGACCAGCGCCCGGCCGCGACCCGCACGGGCGTCGGGCCGGGTCAGCACGGCCACCACGTCGTGGGATGAGGCCAGCAGTGCATCGAGCGCGGGGAGCGCGACCTCCGGCGTACCGGCGAAGACCAGCCGCATCACATGCCCCGGCCGAAGGTCGCGTGCGGGCTGAGCTTCACCGTGGGCACGGTCCCGCCCGCCCACTCGGCCTCGCGGATCGCGCGCATCGCGGCCTTGCGCTGCTCGCGGTCCATCCGGTCGATGAACAGGATCCCGTCGAGGTGGTCGGTCTCGTGCTGGATGCACCGGGAGAGCAGGTCGGAGCCCTCGAGCACCACCGGCTCACCGAACTGGTTGAAGCCCTTGGCCACCACGCGCGACGCGCGGGGTGTCTCGAAGCGCAGGCCGGGGAAGGACAGGCAGCCCTCCTCGCCCTCCTGCAGCTCCTCGGAGAGGTCGAGGTCCGGGTTGACCAGGTGGCCGAGCTCGCCGTCGACCCAGTAGGTGAACACCCGCAGGCCCACGCCGAGCTGGGGTGCCGCCAGGCCCGCGCCAGGCGCGTCGACCATGGTGTCGGTCAGGTCCTTGACCAGCTGGCGCAGCTCGCGGTCGAAGTCGACGACCGGCTCCGCGGGCGTGCGCAGGACGGGGTCGCCGAACAGGCGGATGTTCTGGATCGACACGCCCGCAAGTCTAGGAGGGCAGGCCCGCCGCCTTCGCGAGCGCCTCCAGCGCCTCCAGGAACTCGGCCGGGCGCTCGAGGTGGGGCGAGTGCCCGCACCCCTCCAGGGCGACCTCCGTGAACGAGCCGCCGGCCGCGGCATACCGCTCCAGCACTGCCCTGGTCTGTCCCACCATCGGCTGGGGAGGGCACTCGTCCGCACCCGGCCAGCCCGGCACCGCCCCGAGCTGGCCCAGGTAGGCCAGGTCGAACAGGGAGGTGTCCGACACGATCGCGTCCGCGGTGCCCCGCACCCACGCGACCGGCGGCTTCGGGTCGAGGGCAACCAGGGCCTCGGCGACGTCGAAGTACTTGGGCGACATCGCGTTGGTGACCCCCCGCGTGCCGGGCCCGGTGGTCGGCCAGTTCGGGCTGGACGTGGCGTCGCCCGGGTAGTTGTCCTCCCCCACCGCGGTGGACAGCATGCTGTCGAGCATCGCCTCCTCGTCCTCGCCGAAGGCGGCCGGGTCCGCGACGTAGGTCGAGCGCATCACGGTGCGCGGGCTCGTCTGTGCCTCGTCGCTCCGGTCCCCCGCCGCGAGCCGCGCGACGAAGTCGGGGTTGACCGCCCCACCGCCGGTGCCGGCGAAGTCCTCGGTCGTCGGCGACCCCTCCAGGTCGCGGGTCGCGCCGAAGCCGTGCGGTGACAGCGGCGACTCCAGCAGGAGTCCGGCGAACCGTCCGGGCAGGTCCACCGCGAGCTGCATCGCGATGCCGCCACCCATGGAGTGCGCGCCGAGCAGCGGCTTGGTGCCCACCGGGAACAAACCGTCGGTGTCCAGGAGCGCGGCCAGGTCGTCGGCGAAGTCGCCCAGCCCACGGGTCGCGTCGACCGGCGCGGTCTCGGTGTCGCCGTACCCCCGCAGGTCGGGCGCCACGACCCGCCACGGCCCGGCGTCGCCCCCCAGCGAGCCGCGAACGAACGGCTCCCAGAACGCCCCCGACGAGCAGTTCCCGTGGACCAGCAGCAGGGGGAAGCCGCCGGGCGGTCCCCACACGTGGACGTTCTGGACGATGCCGTTCGCCGTGCGCTGCTCAGCCATGCCGCCGAACGTACCCGACGGCTTGTCGGTGTGCCGGCGTACCGTCCGGGTGGTGACCACCATCGACGTGGTTCGTGCGGCGGCCGCCCCGCTACCGCGGTCCTACGAGGTGCTCGTCCGCGACCGGGTCAAGTTCCGGGTCGGCAGCTACGTCTACCTCGCCTTCAACCGCGAGGAGACCGAGCTCGGCTTCGCGTTCCCCAAGGAGGAGCGGGCCGCCCTGGTCTACTCCCGGCCGGACACCTTCTTCCTCCCCCGCGAGTCCGACCTGCGCTACCACTGGGTGGAGGCGTGGCTCGACCGGCTCGACGACCAGGAGGCCCGCGAGATCGTGCTCGACGCGTGGCGGATGGTCGTGCCCAGGCGGGTCGCGGCGGCGCACCTCGCGGGGCTCGGTGAGGCCTGAGCGACCCGGCGCCGCCAGCCCACAGGTTCGTGTCGGACAATCGTCGCGAGGGTAGGTGACCCGCGTGGAGACCATTTCCCGCACGCCACGAAGGGTGATGGTCGTGTCCGCCGACATGGGCGGCGGCCACGAGGCGACCGCCGACGCCCTCGAGGCCGCCGCGGCGCAGCTGTGGGACGTCGAGACCTGCCGGGTCGACACCCTCGATGCCATGGGTCCCGGGGTGGGACGGCTGTTCCGGCGGATCTACGTCGGCAACGTCGAGCGCACCCCTTGGCTCTACGAGTTCTTCTACGCCAGCCTCTGGCGGCACCGCTGGTTCGCCGCCGCCAGCAAGCGGTTCACCGGCAGCTGGAGCGGGCGCCGGCTGCGCCGCGCGATCGACCGGTTCGACCCCGACCTGCTGCTGTCCACCTACCCGCTCGGGAGCTCGGGGCTGGCCTGGCTTCGTCGGCACCAGGGCCTGTCGGTGCCCACCGCGGCCTACGTCTCCGACTTCGCGCCCCACCCCTTCTGGGTCTACGACGACATCGACACCACCGTCCTGGCGCACGAGGAGGCGCTCCCGCTGGCCCGCGCCTGCGCGCCCCGCGCGACCCTGCGCGCCTGCCCGGAGCTGGCCCGCCCCGGTTTCACCCCCGGCCTGCGCTCGGACGCCCGGGCACGTCACGGGCTGGACCCGGCGGCCTTCGTGGTGCTCGTCTCGTGCGGCGCGTACGCCTTCGGCGACGTCGTCGCGACGGTCCGCACCCTGCTGGCCGCGAGCGAGCACGTGCAGGTGGTCGCCGCGTGCGGGCGCGACGAGGTGACCGCGGCGCGCCTGGGCCACCTCGGTATGCCGCCTGGCCGCCTTCGCGCCCTCGGCTGGACCGAGGACATGGCCGGCCTGGTGCAGGCCGCCGACCTCGTCCTGGCCAACGCCGGCGGGGCCATCGCGCTGGAGGCGATCGCGTGCGCACGTCCGGTGCTGATGTACCGGCCGATCGCGGCCCACGGCCGCGCGAACGCCGACCTGATGGTGGTGAGCGG
>DASUKI010000293.1:0-4580 GCA_036278855.1 Pedococcus sp. | reverse complement strand
GTCGCATGACCCTCGGCGAGCTGCTGGTCGACGCCTTCACCCGGATCCGCGAGGGGGCCGCCGGCGCCGTCGACGGCCTGACCCCCGAGCAGCTCGCCCAACGGCCGAGCACCAACGCCAACTCGATCGCCTGGCTCGTGTGGCACCTCACCCGCATCCAGGACGACCACATCGCCGACGTGGCCGGCCTGGAGCAGGTCTGGACGGGAGCCGGCTGGCACGATCGGCTGGGCCTGCCGTTCCCGCCGGCGGACACCGGCTACGGCCACACCAGTGGCCAGGTCGCCGAGGTGGCAGGCCTCACCTCCGAGCAGCTGATGGGCTACCTCGACGCGGTCCACGAGCAGACGCTCGGATACGTCACCAACCTGTCCCCGGACGACCTCGGCAGGGTCGTCGACCGTCGGTGGGACCCTCCGGTGACCCTGGGGGTGCGGCTGGTCAGCGTGGTCAACGACGACCAGCAGCACGTCGGCCAGGCGGCGTTCGTGCGTGGCCTGGTCACCGGCTGAGCCGCACGACCGTCAGCGGTAGTGCCTGGCCAGGGTGACCGCACGATGGCCGTAGTCCCCGCCGAAGAGGACGGCGTGCACCATGAGTGGGTGCAGCTGGTGCAGCCCGACCCGCTGGCGCCACTCCGCGTCGAGCCGGTGCTGCTCCAGGTAGCCGCTGATGACGAAGTCCAGGTGCGGGCAGCCGAACAGCGCCAGCATGGCCAGGTCGGTCTCGCGGTGTCCGCCGTGCGCCGCCGGGTCGATGAGCACGCCACCTCGGGGTGTCCACAGCAGGTTGCCGGCCCACAGGTCGCCGTGGATCCGCGCCGGGGTCGCGCCGTCGTCGAACCGGCCCTCCGCCACCCGCCTGGCCACCGTCTCGAGGATCGCAACCTCGGAGTGCCGGTAGACCCCCCTGTCCACGCCCATCGCCAGCATCGGGAGCAGTCGCTGCTCGGCGTAGAACTCGCCCCAGTAGTCCGCAGGCCGCAGCTGCAGGGGCAGCAGTTCCGTGGCCGGCCCCAGGAAGCCGTCACCCTGCCAGCCCTCCGGGGCTGCCCCGTATGCCGGTGCGCCGGCATCGTGGGTCCGTGCCAGTGCCGCGCCGAATGCCTCCGCAGCCTGAGGCGTCGGGTTGACGAAGGTGAGCCGTTCGAGGTCGAGGTAGTCCCGTCCGTGACCGAACACCTGGGGGACCGTGGCGCCACCCGGGGCTGCCCCCAGCCACGCCAGCCCCGCCGCTTCCCACTCGAAGTAGCCTGCCGGCGCCGTGGCGCTGCCCTTGCGGAACAGTGTCCGGTCACCTCCGGGTGGCACGCTCACGACAGGTTCCCGGTGAGGCAGCGCTGCACCGTCGGACCGAGGTCGCGCAGGGTGGTGCCTCGGGATCCGTTCTCGCTGAACGACTTCCGGGCGACGCGCAGGATGTCGACACGGGTGTCGGTATCGCTGCCTCGCGGCCCGGGTCGGGTGGCCTGTCGTGCCATGTCGACCAATCTAGCCGCCGCATGCCGGATTTCAGCAGCTGTTGATTTCTGGCCGGGCGAGGGGTGGCGTGGACCTCGACAGTCGTCGAGAAATCGGGAGGAGGGGGAAGGAACCATGACCACCCCCGACGCGCCGCAGGGACCCGGCTGCGTCGACGCGAGGTGAGCGGCGGCAAGGCCGTAGGGTCGGGTCATGGCCCGACCCCACGCCGCCGCCATCGTCGAGGACGCCTGGCACCGGCGTGTCGACACGGTGCTGCGCCGCCGTGGCTGGCGAAGCCGGATCGTGGGCCACACCGGCTACGGCACCGAGGAGTTCGCCCGGGTCCTGGGACGCGTGCTCCTGGCGCGCCGACCAGGGGGTGAGGGGCGCGACCAGCCCCGCGAGGACGCCAGGGCCAGCGCTGGGCAGCTGCGCTCAGCGCAGGACGAGCGGCGCGGCTGGCGAGCGTTCATCACTGCCCCTGCGATGAACGTGCCGGTGACGATCACGTTGGGGGACAGCGAGATCCGCACGCGCAGCGACCGAAGCGGTTACATCGACGTCAAGCTCCGGGACCACGGGCTTGCCCCGGGTTGGCACGAGGCGCGGCTCGCCTCGCCGGACGCCGAGGCCACCTGCGCAGCCGTCGTGGTGGTCGGGTCGGACCAGACGTTCGGGCTGATCAGCGACATCGACGACACCATCATCTCGACGTCACTGCCCCGCCCCATGATCGCCGCCTGGAACACCTTCGTGAAGAGCGAGAACGCCCGTCACGTGGTGCCCGGCATGGCAACCATGTACCGCGAGCTGCTGGCAGACCATCCCGGCGCCCCGATGGTCTACGTGTCCACTGGCGCGTGGAACACCGCGCCCACCCTGACCCGGTTCGTGCGTCGTCACGGCTACCCACCTGGCCCGCTGCTGCTCACCGACTGGGGCCCGACCAACACCGGCTGGTTCCGCTCCGGCCAGGAGCACAAGCGTGCCTGCCTGCACCGGCTCGCCAACGAGTTCCCCAACATCCGCTGGGTCCTGGTCGGTGACGACGGGCAGCACGACCCGAGGATCTACGGCGACTTCTCCGAGCAGCGGCCGGAGCGGGTCGAAGCCATCGCGATCCGGGAGCTCACCCCCTCCGAACAGGTGCTCTCGCACGGCATACCCGTCTCGTTGGAGGAGTTCGTCCCCGCACGGGACCGGCACCAGCGGGACGTGCCCGTGTGTCGCGCCCCCGACGGTTACGGCCTGTTGCGGCTGCTCAGGGTCGCCCTCGGCGACACCGCGCCCAGCGCTCGCTGACCTCCCGGTGCGCCGCCAGCGCACTCGGCCCATGCCTCAACCACGGGCGCCCCACCGGTCCGGTGAGCCAGAATGAGCGGGTGCCGGAGCTGCCCGAGGTCCAGGCGCTCGTCGACTTCCTCGCCGAGCGTGTCGTCGGGCTGGCCGTCACCGCGGTGGAGTTGGGCTCCTTCTCGGTCCTCAAGACGTTCGACCCGCCGCCCCAGGTGCTCAGCGGTGTCCCCGTCGACTCGGTCACGAGGCACGGCAAGTTCGTCGACCTCGACTGCGACGGCGTCCACCTCGTGTTCCACCTCGCGCGGGCGGGCTGGCTGCGGTGGTCGGAGGCGATGCCCAACACGGTCCTGCGGCCGGGCAAGTCCCCGATCGCGCTGCGCACCCGGTTCTCCGACGACTCAGGGTTCGACCTCACCGAGGCCGGGACGAAGAAGCGCCTGGCGGCCTACCTGGTCCACGACCCTCAGGAGGTGCCCGGCATCGCCACGCTCGGGCCCGACCCGCTGTCGCCGGACTTCACCCGTGAGGTCTTCGCCAGGCTGCTCCGGGGCAAGCGGGCGCAGGTCAAGGGGCTCCTGAGGGACCAGTCGGTCATCGCGGGCGTGGGAAACGCCTACTCCGACGAGGTGCTCCACGTCGCGAGGATGTCCCCGTTCGCGCTGGCGTCGAGCCTCGACGACGAGGCGGTGGACCGCTTGTATGCCGCGCTGCGCGACACGCTGTCCGCGGCCGTTGGTGCCGCGTCGGGCAAGCCCGCGGCCGAGCTGAAGGATGCGAAGCGCGCCGGCATGCGGGTGCATGGCCGTGCGGGCGAGAAGTGCCCGGTGTGCGGCGACGTGGTGCGCGAGGTGTCGTTCGCCGACTCCTCGCTGCAGTACTGCGCGACCTGCCAGACCGGCGGCAAGCCGCTCGCCGACCGCCGCATGTCGCGGCTGCTCAAGTAGCGAGCAGCGTCGCGGCGTCGAGGAACGACTCGGCGGTCTCGACGTCGTCGAACCAGCGCAGGTACAGGCCCGTCGTCACCCGTTCCACGAAGGCCCACTGCGCCACCCGCTCGGGGTCGGTGCCGGTCTGCTCGGCGAGCCGACGGCACAGCCGGCCGTGCCACGCGCGTGCGGACGAGGGGTCGCCGATCTCGAGGACCTCTCGGCTGAAGTCACGCAACGCGACGCCGGCGTCGTACTCGGGCTCGCAACGCAGCCCGTCGGGGTCCACGAGCTCGTAGCTGCCGCCCTGTGCCAGGAGGGCGTTCCCCTGGTGCGGGTCTCCGTGGCACAGGACGTCGCGGCCGGGGTCGCGCGTCGCCGCGAGGTGCTGTGCCAGCTCGAGCGCCATCTCCAGGTGCCGTCCCCACCGTGGCTCGTCCTCAGCTCGTCGGTGGCGTCCGATGATTCCCACGAGCTGGGTTGCCTTGTCCTGCAACGGCCTCACCTCCGGCACAGTGTCGAGGGGCACCTCCCAGGCGAGGTGCAGGGTTGCGGCGAGCTGGTCCAACTGCTCGTGAGGTGGGAGGCCGGCCGAGGCGAGACTGGGCCCGAGGCGCTCGAGCAGCACGGCTCCGCGCGCGACGTCGTCGGCCAGCCACGCGGCATACCCGCGTCCCGCGGCAGCGCGCAGGGTGGCGACCTGCGCGGCGAAGGCCGGCCCCGCTCGGTCCAGCTTGAGTACCGCCGGACCACCGTCGGCCTCGACCGCAACGACCGGGCCGCCGATGCCCTCGCTGTAGACCTCACCCAGGGTGAGCGACCAACGGGCCACGAGGTCGGTGAGCAGGTCGGCCAGCCCGTCGAGGACGGGAGCGGCGTCGGGGTGTCCACG
>DASUKI010000292.1:0-6843 GCA_036278855.1 Pedococcus sp. | reverse complement strand
CGGCGCATCGTCGAGCGTGACACGAAGGAGGGCCTGCTCCAGGAGGAGGGCTCCACGGGGCAGCAGGGCTGACGAGCGGTTCGTCGTGCCTGCGCTGCTAGGTTGCGGAGGTGACCAGACGGTGTGTGTGCCCGGGTTCGTACGACCCCGTGACGCTGGGCCACGTCGACATCATCCGACGGGCCGCAGCGCTCTACGACGAGGTCGTGGTGGCGGTGCTGCACAACCCGGCCAAGACGGGCACGTTCAGCCCGCAGGAGCGTCGCGACCTGGTGGTCGAGGCCTGCACCGACCTGCCGAACGTGCGCGTGGAGCTGTTCGGCGGTCGCCTGCTGGTGGACGTCTGCCGCGACGTGGAGGCCGGCTCGATCGTCAAGGGCCTGCGCGGGGGGACCGACTTCGCCTACGAGCTGCCGATGGCGCTCATGAACCGTCACCTCACCGGCGTGGAGACGGTGTTCCTGCCCGGCGACCCGCAGTTCGGGCACGTCTCGAGCTCCCTCGTCAAGGAGGTTGCCCGCTATGGCGGCGACATCAGCGGCCTGGTCGGTGACCGGGTCCGTGACGCCCTCGCCGAGCGACTCGCCGAGCGCTGACCGGAAGCCGGGGTTCCGCACCGACATCGAGGGCCTGCGGGCCGTGGCGGTGCTGCTCGTCATGGCCTACCACGCCGGGTTCGCGCCGCGACACGGCTTCCTGGGGGTCGACGTCTTCTTCGTCATCTCGGGCTACCTCATCACCGGCCTGCTGCTGCGCGAGCTCGCGACCACGGGCACCATCTCCTGGGCCCGCTTCCTGGGCCGCCGGGTGCGCCGGCTGCTCCCGGCGGCGGTGCTGGTGCTGGCGGTCACCGCGCTGGTGTCGTGGTTCGCGGTGCCGGGGCTGCGGCGCCAGCACGTGGGTGCCGACATCGCGGCGGCCGCGCTCTACGTCGTCAACTGGGTGTTCGCCCACCGAGCGGTCGACTACCTCGCCAGTGACGCGCTGCCCTCGCCCGTGCAGCACTACTGGAGCCTGTCCGTCGAGGAGCAGTTCTACGTCGTGTGGCCGCTGGCGCTGATCGCGCTGGCGTGGGTGGTGCGCCGCGTCCGCCGCGCGGGGGGCGCACCGTCCCTGCGCACCGTCGGCGCTTTGCTCGCCGTGATCTGCGTGCCCTCCTTCGGGTATGCCGCGTGGCTGGCCCACAGCGACCCGGCCCGGTCGTACTTCGTCACCACCACCCGCGCGTGGGAGCTCGGGGTGGGCGCCGGCCTCGCCGTCTGGTGCGCGGGCCGCGAACCGCGGCACCGCGGCCGGGTGGTCGCGGCCACCGGGTGGGTCGGGCTGGGCCTGCTGCTCGCCTCGGCGGCGTGGCTGCCCGACGGCGCGGCGTGGCCCGGCCCGGTCACGCTCGTGCCCACCCTCGGCGCGGCCGCCGTGCTGTACGCCGGGTGGGCGGGTGCGTCGGGCGGCCCGGTTCGGGTCCTGGGACGAGCGCCCCTGGTCTGGGTCGGCACCCTGTCCTACTCGTTGTACCTGTGGCACTGGCCGGTCGTCACCCTCGCCCAGTGGGCCCTGGGCGACCTCACCGCGCTCCAGCGGGCGGTGCTGGTGCTCGCCTCCGTCCTGCCCGCCTGGGCGAGCCACCGGTTCCTCGAGAACCCGGTCCACCACAGTCGTCGGCTGGCCCGGCGCACCCGGCTCGCACTGACGACGGGCGCAGCCCTGTCGGCCACCGGGGCGTTGGTGGCGCTGCCCCTGCTCACGGTCACCTCGCCCTTCCGCACCACGCCACCGGACGGCGCCGACCCCGTATCGGCGGCACTGGGCGCCCGCGCCCTGGACCACCAGGTGAGCCGGTCGCAGCTCCGGACGCGCGAGGACGACCCGGCCTGGGTCACGCCGGACCCCCAGGAGGCCGGCAACGACCGACCGCGTGCCGACGTGGACCACTGCCAGGTCGACCGCACCGCGACCGAGCCGGTGCGGTGCGAGTTCGGCGTGTCGCAGGGGTCGACCACGATCGCCCTCGTCGGCGACTCCAAGGCGATGCAGTGGCTGCCGGCCCTCGAGGACGCCGCGCCGACCCGCGGGTGGCGGATCGTCACCTACGGCAAGAGCTCGTGCGCGTTCGCGGCGGGGCACGCGGCCCTCGCCGGTCATGCCTACCCCCAGTGCGACACGTGGAACGCCAAGGTGACGGCAGCGCTGCGGGCCGACCCGCCCGACCTGGTCATCACCTCGGGTTTCGCGACGACCGGCTGGGACCGCGGCGCCCCGTCCCGCACCGCGCTGGTCGACGGTCTCGCCCAGCGGTGGCGAGAGGTCCGTGCGCTGGGCTCGAGGCTGCTCGTCATCGGTGACAGCCCGGTCTCCCCGAACGACCTCGACGTCTGCGCCGCCCGCAACGTGCACCACCTGGACGCGTGCGCGTTCCCCCGTCGAGCGGCGGTGGCCGAGAGCGCCCTGCCCGACCAGGAGGAGGCTGCGCGCCTCTCGGCCAGCACGGTGCTCGACCTCACCCCACGGATCTGCCCCTACGAGCGCTGCCCCGTGGCCATCGGCAACGTCGCGGTCCACCGGCCCGGCGACCACCTGACCGCCACGTACGTCCGCACCCTGGCGCCCGAGGTCGCCGGCGCCGTCGAGGACGCCCTCGCCGGCCCCTGACGACTGCTTGCGTCTGCGAGTTTGCCCACCAGCGGGGCAAAGTCGCAGACGCAAGCAAGATCGCGTGCATTTGGGCGGCGGGGCGCTGCTCCGGTAGCCTCGTGCGTCGGTCTGAGTCCTGCGTGGAGCGGGCCGAGCCACCTCGACCTCTGCTGGAGCCATGGACCACCTCGACCCCCGATCGCCACTGGTGTTCGACACCACCTCACTCGGTCGGCGGCCCGGGTCGATGGAGCAGGTCCAGCGAACCGTCGAGGCGCCTGCCGACCTCGGCACGGACGTGATCGCGGTGCCCGTCGGTGCCCCGGTCGAGCTGGAGCTGCGGCTCGAGTCCGTCGTCGAGGGAGTGCTGGTCACCGGCTCGGCGCGTGCCACGGCAACCGGCGCCTGCGTGCGGTGCCTGGACCCCGTCGACCACGAGGTCGACGTGCGGTTCCAGGAGCTGTTCGCCTACGCCGATCGCGCGGCGCACCACCACGAGGTGGCGCCCGACGAGGGCGAGACCGAGGAGCACACCCTCGAGGGCGACCTGTTCGACCTCGAGCCGGTGCTCCGGGACGCGGTGGTGCCTGCACTGCCGTTCCAGCCGATCTGCCGGGACGACTGTCCAGGGCTGTGCTCCGAGTGCGGGGCACGCCTGGCCGACGACCCGCAGCACCACCACGACGTGATCGACCCCCGCTGGTCCGCGCTCTCGGCGCTGTCCTCGGCGGACGTGACCGACGACCACCCCAGCACCACCAACGAGAAGAGGAACTGACGTGGCTGTCCCGAAGCGGAAGACGTCGCGCTCCAACACCCGTTCGCGCCGCGCGAACTGGAAGACGACCGCAACCACGCTGACCACCTGCCCGCAGTGCAAGGCCCCGACGCAGCCGCACCAGGCCTGTCCGTCGTGCGGCTACTACAAGGGCCGTCACTACACGCCGGCCGAGCGCACCGAGCACCAGGGCTGAGCACCCCCGTCCGCGCGTGAGCCCAACTCGGTCCGCCGCCACCTCGGGGGACCGCGCGCCGGAGCGGCCCGTCGACTCGTTCTCCGCCCACCTCGAGCAGGTGTGCGGGGCGCCCGTCGACGAGCCGCTGCTCGTGCGCGCCCTGACGCACCGCTCGTACGCCTACGAGAACGGCGGGCTGCCCAACAACGAGCGCCTGGAGTTCCTCGGCGACTCGGTGCTGGGGCTGGTCGTCACCGACACGCTCTACGCCACCCACCCCGAGCTGCCCGAGGGCCAGCTCGCGAAGCTGCGCGCCGCGGTGGTCAACATGCGGGCGCTGGCCGATGTGGCACGCACCCTTGGCCTCGGCGAGCAGCTGCTGCTCGGCCGCGGTGAGGAGAGCACCGGCGGGCGCGACAAGGCCTCGATCCTCGCGGACACGATGGAAGCGGTCATCGGCACCGTCTACCTGTCCGCCGGGATGCCGGCGGCCGCGGCCCTCGTCCACCACCTGCTCGACCCGTTGATGGCCCAGACCGCGACGCTGGGAGCGGGGCTGGACTGGAAGACCTCCCTGCAGGAGCTGGCGTCCGCGGCCGGTTCAGGGTCCCCGGAGTACCGCGTGGAGGAGGAGGGCCCCGACCACGAGAAGACCTTCCACGCCCGCGCCGTCGTCGACGACGAGGTGCTGGGACAGGGGACCGGCCGGTCCAAGAAGGAGGCCGAGCAGCAGGCGGCCGAGCTCGCCTGGCGTGCCCTGACCGAGCGCTCCGCCGGCAACCTCGTGGAGGCGGCCGAGGCGGCCGAGACCGACGACGCCGAAGGCGACGGCGACGCCGACCTGCCGGCCGGCTCGCCCTCCTAGGCGACCACGCGGCATACCCCGTGCCTGAGCTCCCCGAGGTCGAGGTGGTCCGGCGCGGCCTGGCCGACCACGTCGTCGGTCGCACCATCGCCGACGCGCAGTTCCACGGCGCCCGGGTCGCGCGACGGCACCTGCCCGGTCCCGCCGACCTGGCCGCGCGGATCGCCGGCAACCACGTCGAGGCGGCCCGCAGGCGGGGCAAGTACCTCTGGCTCGAGCTGCGGACGCCCGAGGGGGAGCGACAGGCCCTGCTCGCCCACCTGGGCATGAGCGGCCAGCTGCTCGTCGAGGACCCCGCCGCGCCGCGGGAGAAGCACCTGCACGCACTGCTCCGTTTCGACGACGGCGGGCCGGAGCTGCGGTTCGTCGACCAGCGCACGTTCGGGGGCATGGCGCTGGCCGAGCTCACCGACGACCTGGTGCCCGAGTCCATTGCGCACATCGCACCCGACCCGCTCGAGGCCGCCTTCGACCAAGCCGCCGTGGTGCGGCGGATGAAGCGGCGCGACTCGGCGGTCAAGCGAGCCCTCCTCGACCAGACGCTCGTGTCCGGGGTGGGCAACATCTACGCCGACGAGGCGCTGTGGCGGGCCCAGGTGCACGGCGAGCGGATCTCGTCCGCACTGACCAAGCCGATCCTGTCCCGCGTCCTCGACCACGCCCGCGAGGTCATGGTCGAGGCCCTCGGCCAGGGCGGGACGAGCTTCGACGCCCTGTACGTCAACGTCAACGGCGCGTCCGGCTACTTCGACCGGGCGCTGCACGCATACGGCCAGGAGGGGCGGCCGTGCGCGCGCTGCGGCACCCCGATCCGGCGCGAGGCGTTCATGAACCGCTCGTCCTACTCCTGCCCCCACTGCCAGCCACGGCCCCGCACCCGGTCTGCCGGACCCTCCTGACGGGCCCTCCTGACGGGCGCTGTCCACGGACCGACACGCGCTGCGCGGGCACCTGACAGGGGGCCCCAGCAGTTGTATTACTTAGGGGAGGTGATGTACATGGACGAGATGGGTCCGGTCAAGGCAACCATCTGGGTGCACGGACGTGTCCAGGGCTGTGGGTTCCGCTGGTGGACCAGGGCTCGGGCGCTCGAGCTCGGACTGGTCGGCCACGCGCGCAACGCCAGCGACGGCCGGGTGGAGGTCGTCGCGCAGGGTGAGGCCGAGCAGATCCGCCAGCTCGTGAGCCTGCTCGAGGAGCGGCCCTCGCAACACCACCGGCCGGGTGAGGTCAAGGACTGCGTGGCGACATGGGGGCCCGCGCACGAGGGGCTCGCGGGGTTCGTCGAGAAGTAGCGAGCCAGGCCTGCCGGCGGCGCTCGGTGCGACCGCGGGATTGACCGCGGGGCGGCCGGGCTGCCACCCTGAGAGATGCCCGTTCCGGGCGACGCGGCGCGCCAAACCCCCGCGGCCGCGGATAAGGAGTCGACATGGCCAAGGCCTTGGTGGGCTATCGCCCGCAGCACGACCCGCGACTGATGCTCGAGGCCCTGGAGCTGCGGCGGCGGGTCGCGGACCTCGAGCACCTGGTCGACCGGTTGCAGCGCGACAACGACCGGCTCAAGGACCAGCTCGTCGAGGATCTGAGACAGCACGACGTGGTCGGCGCAGGGGCACCTACCATCGCTGGGTGAGCTCACCCGACGACGCCCCGCCGGCCGAGCTGCTGCGCCTTCGCGCCAGCATCGACAACATCGACGCCGCGCTCGTGCACCTGCTCGCCGAGCGCTTCAAGTGCACCCAGCAGGTGGGTCGGCTCAAGGCCCAGGAGGGTATGCCGCCTGCGGACCCCGCGCGCGAGGAGCGCCAGATCGCCCGGTTGCGTTCGCTGGCCGACGAGGCCGGGTTGGACCCGACCTTCGCCGAGAAGTTCCTGAACTTCGTCATCGCCGAGGTGATCCACCACCACGAGGCCATCGCCCGCGACTGATCTCCTCGACCATCCCGGGCGCCACCTCCCTCCGCGGACTTGTTGCGATCTGGTGGTCATGCGGGGTGGGATTCGGGGGGTCGGTGACGATCTGCCGGCAACAAGTCGGGGGCGTGGGGGACCTGTTGCGATCTGGTGGTCACGCGGGGTGGGATTCGGGGAGTCCGTGACGATCTTCCGGCAACAAGTCGCAGGCCGCCGGCAACAAGTCGCAGGCTGCCGGCAACAAGTGGCAGGCCGCCGGCAACCAGTCGCAGGCCGCCGGCCAGGGACGCGCGACGGTGACCACGCGGCATACCTCTGGCGTCACTCCGGTCACAGGAGGCACAGGCAACGCAGGCCCGCCCGAGGTGCGCCGACGGCGCCCCCGCCGCGGGTAGGGTGGCCCCCGATCCGCCCGCCGCACCGAGGAGTCCCGCCGCTCGTGTACCTCAAGAGCCTGACCCTGAAGGGCTTCAAGTC
>DASUKI010000291.1:0-5327 GCA_036278855.1 Pedococcus sp. | reverse complement strand
CCCGAGAAGTCGGTGCCGTCGTAGCCGAGGTCCAGCCGGATCCGCAGGGGGCCCGGGGCATCCTGGCTCATGGGCGCAGCGTATCGAGGTGGCAGAGTGTGCCCGTGCCGACGTCCACGAACACCGCTCGCACCCGCACAGCACCGCTGGCGCGGCACCGGGTTGCCGTCGCGCTGGCGTTCGGCACCCAGGGGCTGCTCTTCATCTCGCTGACCACCCGGTTGCCGAGGTTCCAGGAGCGCTGGGACCTCTCCGAGCTCGCGGTCTCGGGGCTGCTGCTCATGGTGGTTCTGCTGGCCGGCGCGGGCTCGGTGCTGTCCGAGGTGGGCGCCCGGCGAGCAGGGAGCGCCACGGTTCTCCGCTGCGCCTTCGTCCTGCTCGGCCTCGGCATGGCGACGGTGGCGGTGTCGCCGGCGAAGGCCTGGTTCGTCGCCGGCCTGGCGGTCTACGGCCTGGCGCTCGGTGCCGTGGACGCGACCACCAACATGCAGGCAGTGGCGCTCGAGCACCGGTACGGCCGCTCCATCCTCCCCTCGTTCCACGGCGCGTGGACCCTCGGCGGCATCGTCGCCACGGTGGTCGCGATCGTCGTGTCCGGGCTGTCGCTGGTCGTGGGGCTGCTGCCATTGGCGATCGTGGCGCTGGCGGTGCTCGCCACTCCACTGCTGCCGCACGCCGCCGACGAGGCCGCGCCGGACGACACCGCGATCGCCGACGTCCCGTGGCGACGGATCGCCTTGCTGGGCGCGGCGATGGTGCTCTTCTACATGGTCGACACGGCGGCCACGACCTGGGGGCCGGTGTTCCTCCGCTCCGCCCACCAGGCGCCCACTTGGCTGCTGCCGATGGCGACGCTGCCGTACCTCGTGGCCACCGGCGCGAGTCGACTGGCCGGGGACCGTGCCGTCGACAGGGTGGGTGCGGTGCGGCTGCTGCGCGCCGGGGCGGTCACCGCCTGCGTGGCGTTGGCGGTCGTCGTGTTCTCGCCCACCTGGCTCGTGGCGATCCTGGGGTTCACGCTGCTCGGGGGGTCGGTCGCCGTCATCGCACCACTGAGCTTCTCGGCGGCGGCTGCCGTGGCCGGCGGCTCCCTCGATGCCGGCGCGAGGCGGGCCCGCGTGGACGCCGTGATCGCTCGGTTCAACCAGTTCAACTACGTGGGCGCGCTCCTGGGCGCCGTGCTGACCGGCGCCGTGGGGGCCGGGTCACTGCGGGTCGGCTTCGCCGTCCCCATGGTCCTGATCCTGCTGATCCTGCCCCTCGCCAGGGCCTTCCGCACGAACGGGCCGCCCACCCCTGTGGGGTGAGCGGCCCGCGTCGGTGTGCCGGGTGGCTGGCCGAGCGACCTGGCCTCAGGCGCCGGCCTTGGTGAAGCCCGCAGCCTCGGCGTCCTCGGCGCTCTTGAACCAGAACTCCGCGTGGGTCTGGTCGTACCACTGGCCGTCGGGCTCGTGGTACTTGCCCGAGTCGCCGTTGCCCTTGACGGTGTACTCCGCGTCGGGCGACGAGCCGTCCTCGTTCGCGGCCACGGCACCAGCCGGGACCTCGGTCGCTTCCTCGACCTTGGCCTCGTCCTCCGCGGCCTTGGCCTCGTCCTCCGCGGCCTTGGCGTCGTCCTCCGCGACCTTGGCGTCGGCTGCGGCGTCCTTGGCCTCGGCCTGCTTCGCGGCGCGCTTGGTGGCGGCCTCCGCCTCCTTGACCGTCGCCTTCTTGGCGAGCGGCTCGCGGACCAGCTCGATCACGGCCATCGGCGCGTTGTCACCCTTGCGGGCACCGATCTTGGTGATCCGGGTGTAGCCACCGGGACGCTCGGCCATGTCGGGCGCGATCTCGGTGAACAGCCGGTGGACGACGCCCTTGTCGGACACGACCGCGAGGACCCGCCGTCGCGAGTGCAGGTCGCCGCGCTTCGCGAAGGTGATGAGGCGCTCGGCCAGCGGACGCAGCCGCTTGGCCTTGGCCTCGGTCGTCGTGATCGAGTCGTGCTCGAACAGCGACGTGGCGAGGTTGGCCAGGATCAGCCGCTCGTGAGCCGGACCGCCGCCGAGACGGGGACCCTTGGTGGGGGTGGGCATGTGTCAATCTCCTTGGTGTGCGACCGGGGCGGAGCCCCGCCCCGGTCAGCGGCGGATGGTCAGAGCTGCTCGTCCTCGGCCAGCGAACGGCCGTCTGCGTCGTCGGCGTAGTCGTCGAAGTCGTCGCCGTAGTTGTCGGCGATCGAGCTCGGGTCGAACCCGGGCGGGCTGTCCTTGAGCGCCAGGCCCATGCCGACCAGCTTGGCCTTGACCTCGTCGATCGACTTCGCACCGAAGTTGCGGATGTCGAGCAGGTCCGCCTCGCTGCGACCCACCAGCTCACCCACGGTGTGGATGCCCTCGCGCTTGAGGCAGTTGTAGGACCGCACCGTCAGGTCGAGGTCCTCGATGGGCAGCGCCAGGTCGGCGGCCAGGGCGGCGTCGGTCGGCGAGGGGCCCATGTCGATGCCCTCGGCCTCGACGTTGAGCTCCCGAGCCAGGCCGAACAGCTCGACCAGCGTCTTGCCGGCGGAGGCCATCGCGTCGCGCGGGGCCATCGAGTTCTTGGTCTCCACGTCGACGACGAGCTTGTCGAAGTCGGTGCGCTGCTCGACACGGGTCGCCTCGACCTTGTAGGTCACGGCCAGCACCGGGCTGTAGATGGAGTCGACCGGGATGCGGCCGATCTCCTGGTCGCCGGACTTGTTCTGGGCGGCGGAGACGTACCCGCGACCGCGCTCGACGGTCAGCTCCATCTCGACCTTGCCCTTGCCGTTGAGCGTGGCGAGGTGCAGGTCGGGGTTGTGCACCTCGACCCCGGCCGGCGGCGCGATGTCGGCGGCGGTGACCGCGCCGGCACCCTGCTTGCGCAGGTACATCACGACCGGCTCGTCGTGCTCCGAGGAGACGACGAGGTTCTTGATGTTGAGGATGATCTCGGTGACGTCCTCCTTGACCCCGGGGATCGTGGAGAACTCGTGCAGCACGCCGTCGATGCGGATGCTGGTCACGGCTGCGCCGGGGATGCTCGACAGGAGCGTGCGGCGCATGGAGTTGCCGAGCGTGTAGCCGAAGCCCGGCTCGAGGGGCTCGATGACGAAGCGGCTGCGGTTGTCCGCAACGACCTCTTCGCTGAGTGAGGGGCGCTGTGCGATGAGCACTGGTGTGTTCCTTTCCGTCGGCGACCGCTATATGACGCCGATGTTCTCGCCGGTCTTCAGCCGGCGGCCCGGTCCACCTCTGTCCGTGGTCCGGACCACGACCCAGTCGGTATGCCGCGTGCGCAAGCCGCGCACGCGGCATACCGACGTCGTGGGTCAGTTCTTGGAGTAGAGCTCCACGATCAGCTGCTCGGTGAGGATCGTGTCGATCTGCTCACGGACGGGCAGCTGGTGGATCATGATCTGCAGCGAGCCGGGCACGACCTGCAGCCAGGCCGGGGTCGGGCGCTCGCCGTAGGTCTGGCGGGCCAGCTCGATGGGGAACGTCTCCGCGGACTGCTTGCGGACGGTGATGATGTCGTACTGCTCGACGCGGTAGGACGGGACGTCCACGCGCACGCCGTTGACCTCGAAGTGGCCGTGCGTCACCAGCTGGCGGGCCGCACGACGGGTGCGGGCCAGGCCGGCGCGGTAGACCACGTTGTCCAGGCGGGACTCGAGGATCTGCAGCAGGTTCTCACCGGTCTTGCCCGCGCGGCGCGAGGCCTCCTCGTAGTAGCCGCGGAACTGCTTCTCCATGACGCCGTAGGTGAAGCGGGCCTTCTGCTTCTCCTGCAGCTGGGTGAGGTACTCCTTCTCCTGCATCCGGCGGCGGCCGTGCTGGCCGGGCGGGAACGGGCGGAGCTCGAAGTTCTTGTCGCCGCCGACGAGGTCGACCTTGAGGCGACGCGACTTCTTGGTGATGGGTCCGGTGTAACGGGCCATTGTCTAGTTCTCTCTCTTCCCGTTACTCAGACGCGGCGGCGCTTGGGCGGGCGGACACCGTTGTGCGGCGAGGGGGTGACGTCGCTGATCGCGCCGACCTCGAGGCCGGTGGCGGTCAGGGAGCGGATGGCGGTCTCACGACCGGAGCCCGGGCCCTTGACGAAGACGTCGACCTTGCGCATGCCGTGCTCCATGGCGCGGCGGGCGGCGGCCTCGGCGGCCATCTGCGCCGCGAACGGGGTGGACTTGCGCGAGCCCTTGAAGCCGACCTGGCCGGCGGAGGCCCACGAGATCACCGCACCGCTCGGGTCGGTGATCGAGATGATGGTGTTGTTGAACGTGCTCTTGATGTGAGCGTGCCCGTGGGCGACGTTCTTCTTCTCCTTGCGGCGCACCTTCTTGGCGCCGGCAGCCGTACGGCTCTTGGGGGGCATTACTTACCAACCTTCTTCTTGCCGGCGACGGTGCGCTTCGGGCCCTTGCGGGTGCGCGCGTTCGTCTTGGTGCGCTGCCCGCGCACCGGGAGACCGCGGCGGTGACGAAGGCCCTCGTAGGAGCCGATCTCGACCTTGCGGCGGATGTCAGCGGCGATCTCACGTCGGAGGTCACCCTCGTGCTGGACGTTCGCCTCGATGTAGTCGCGGAGCTTGACCAGGTCCTCGTCCGTGAGGTCACGGACGCGGGTGTCGGGGTTGACCCCCGTGGCGGCCAGCGCCTGCTGGGAGCGGGTGCGACCCACTCCGAAGATGTAGGTGAGAGCGACCTCGACGCGCTTCTCGCGCGGGAGGTCCACACCGACAAGACGTGCCATTGTGTGTGGTTCCTTCGTTTCACCGGAGGTCTGGTGCAGTGTCGTTCCGGGCTTGGTCCCGAGCTCTGGCTCGGGGCACCGGTCCCCGGCCTCCGGGCCGGGGGTGACGTCCTGGTCGGCGTGGTGAACGCCGCGCACAGGGGCCGGGCACTGCTGTCGAATTCACTTGTCTGCGCTCCGGAGGAGCTGCGAGTCGTGCCCCGAGCGGATGCTCAGGTGGTGCTCAGCCCTGACGCTGCTTGTGGCGCAGGTTGTCGCAGATCACCATGACCCGCCCGTTGCGGCGGATCACCTTGCACTTGTCGCAGATCTTCTTGACGCTCGGCTGAACCTTCATAGCCTCGCACTTCGGTCGATCTGGGCCGCTGACCTCGTGGCCAGCGGATACTGCATCAGCGGTAGCGGAAGACGATCCGGCCACGGGTCAGGTCGTACGGGCTGAGCTCCACCACCACGCGGTCCTCGGGGAGGATCCGGATGTAGTGCTGGCGCATCTTGCCCGAGATGTGAGCAAGGACCTTGTGACCGTTGGTCAGCTCGACCCGGAACATGGCGTTCGGGAGAGCCTCGACGATC
>DASUKI010000290.1:0-9928 GCA_036278855.1 Pedococcus sp. | reverse complement strand
GGCGCCTCCTTCGCGTGCAGCTCGGCCATCCGCGGGTTGTTGAGGAACTTGCCTCCGCGCATCGTGTCGCGGAAGTGCACCTGCCAGTTGTCGTGGGGGTTCGCGTTGCCCATGGACGCGGCGATACCGCCCTCGGCCATGACCGTGTGCGCCTTGCCGAACAGGCTCTTGCACACGATCGCCGTGCGCAGGCCCTGTCCGCGGGCCTCGATGGCGGCGCGCAGACCAGCCCCGCCCGCCCCGATGACGATGACGTCGAACTCGTGCCTCTCGAGCTCCGTCACATGTTCTCCCTTGCTTGAGGTGTCGTCCTGCTCAGTTCACGATGCGCAGGTCCGAGATGTACCCGGCGTCGACGAACCAGATGTACATGTCGGTGAGCACGAGGGTGCCCAGCGTGATCCAGGCGAACTGCATGTGCCGCGAGTTGAGCTTGCCCACCCAGCCCCAGGCGCGGTAGCGCAGGGGGTGCTTGCTGAAGTGGTTGAGCCGCCCTCCAACGATGTTGCGGCACGAGTGGCAGCCCAGCGTGTAGCACCACAGCAGGACCACGTTGGCGATCAGGATGAGCGTGCCCAGCCCGAAGCCGAAGCTGCCGTCCTTGCCGTGGAACGCGTGGAGGACGTCGTAGGTGTTGATCAGCGAGATGATGACCGCGGCGTAGAAGAAGTAGCGGTGCACGTTCTGCACGATGAGGGGGAACCTCGTCTCGCCGGAGTAGGACCGGTGGGGCTCGGCGACGGCGCAGGCCGGTGGCGAGAGCCAGAACGAGCGGTAGTAGGCCTTGCGGTAGTAGTAGCAGGTCAGCCGGAAGAGCAGCAGGAACGGCAGGGTCAGGGCCGCGAACGGGATGAGCGGCGGCCAGTTGCCGAACGGTGTCCCGAAGTGCGACGACCCCGGCTCGCAGGAGGTGGACAGGCAGGGGGACGCGAACGGAGTGAGGTAGCCGTAGTCGGCGACGAAGTAGTGCTTCTGGGTGGCTGCCCGGATGATCCCGTAGAGCAGCCACGCGGTGAAGCAGACGAAGGTGACGAGGGGCTGCAGCCACCAGCGGTCCACCCGTAGGGTGCCTGCCGCGATCGTGGCACGGCCTGGAGCGCCGACCCCCTTGGCGAGGTCGACGTCAGCCACCCTGGTGCCCGGCCTCGTCGTCGGCGTCGGCCCACATCGAAGGGTCGTAGTCCTCGTCCGGGATGAACACGACCTCACCCGGCGCGCCTGCGCGGTCCTGCGACCCGACCCCTGCCGCGCGCGCGACCAGGTCGACGTCGTCGGCGAGGCGGACGACGTCGTCGCGCAACCGCTGGACGTCGATGGTGTTGCCGAGCTCCTTGGAGAGCCCGGTCACCGCCCGCCGCAGCCCGGCCACGTGACCCGCAGCCGCCGTGAGGTCATCCCTGACGCTCATGACACCGTCCTTCCGCGAGGCTGGTGGGTCACCTGTGACCCGTCCATGACGAACCTAGCGTGTCGGCCGTCGGTTTTGGCGCATCACCGACAACGACCTGCGGTATGCCGTCAGCGCACCTCGATCGGGCGGCTCGCCCAGGCGCGTGCGGACCTCGCCTGCGCGGCGGCGCGCCCGAGCTGCTCCCGCACGCGTTCGGGGGCCGTGCCCCCCTTGGCGTCGCGCGACGCCAACGAGCCCTCGACCGTGAGCACGTCGCGCACCCCCGGGGTGAGGTGCGCGGAGACCAGGGCAAGGTCCTCGTCGGTGAGGTCCCACAGCTCCACGCCGCGGTCCTCGCAGTGCCGGACGCAGGCACCGGCGACCTCGTGCGCCACCCGGAAGGCGACGCCCTGGCGAACCAGCCACTCCGCCACGTCGGTCGCCAGTGAGAATCCCTGTGGGGCGAGCGAGGCGAGCCGCTCGGTGTCGAAGCGCAGCGTCGCGACCATCCCGGCGAAGGCGGGCAGCAGCAGCTCGAGGGTGTCCACGGCGTCGAAGACGGGCTCCTTGTCCTCCTGGAGGTCTCGGTTGTAGGCCAGCGGCAGCGCCTTGAGCGTGGTGAGCAGCCCGGCGAGGTCGCCGACCAGCCGGCCGGCCTTTCCGCGGGCGAGCTCGGCCACGTCCGGGTTCTTCTTCTGCGGCATGATGCTCGACCCGGTCGAGTAGGCGTCGTCGAGGGTGACGAACGAGAACTCCTTCGTCGCCCACAGGACGACCTCCTCCGCCAGCCGCGACACGTCGACCGCAGCCATGGCGGCCACGAAGGCGAACTCCGCGACGAAGTCGCGCGAGGCGGTGCCGTCGATCGAGTTCTCGACGCTGGTCTCGAAGCCGAGGTCCGCGGCGACCGCCTCGGGGTCGAGGCCGAGCGAGGAACCGGCGAGCGCCCCCGAGCCGTAGGGGGACACCGCGGCCCGGCGGTCCCAGTCCTCGAGCCGCTCGACGTCGCGCAGCAGCGCCCACGCGTGCGCCAGCAGGTGGTGGGACAGCAGCACCGGCTGGGCGTGCTGGAGGTGGGTGCGCCCGGGCATGGGGACGCCCAGATGGGTCCGGGCCTGCCCGACGATGGCGTCGACCACGTCGAGCAGCTGCACAGCCACCGACCGGGCGTGGTCACGCAGGTACATCCGGAAGAGCGTGGCGACCTGGTCGTTGCGCGACCGCCCCGCCCGCAGCCGGCCGCCGACCTCGGTCCCGACCCGCTCGATGAGCCCGCGCTCGAGGGCAGTGTGCACGTCCTCGTCGTCGGGTGCGGGCGCGAAGGCGCCGGAGGCGACGTCCGTCGCGAGCCGCTCGAGCCCCACCAGCATGGTCCTGAGGGTGTCGTCGTCGAGCAGCCCGGCAGCGTGCAGGACCCGGGCGTGGGCTCGGGAGCCCGCCAGGTCGTACGGCGCCAGCCGCCAGTCGAAGTGGGTCGACCTGCTCAGCGCTGCGAGGGCGTCGGCGGGCCTGCCGGAGAACCGTCCGCCCCACAGGCTGACCCGGGCCTCGTCGGTGGTGTGGCTGGTTGCGGGGTCGTGGGTCACGCCTGCTCCTGGTTCTGGGTGCCGGTGAGCGCCAGCAGGTCCCGCGCGATCGTGCGGCTGGCAGCGGCGCCCGTGGTGATCAGCATGATCGTGTCGTCGCCGGCGATGGTGCCGAGCAGGTCCGGGATGGCGGCGTGGTCCATGGCCGAGGCGAGGAAGCTCGCGGCGCCCGGCGGGGTGCGGACCACGACGAGGTTGTGCGACGGCTCGGCGGTGACGAGGAGCTCCTCGCACCCGCGCCGGAGCCGAGAGGTCACCTCGCCGCCGTCGGGAGCCGGTCGGGGGGTGCGGTCGCCCCCCTCTCCGGGCACGGCGTACACCAGTGCCCTCCCGGAGCGGACCTTCACCGCCCCCAGCTCGACCAGGTCGCGGGACAGGGTCGCCTGGGTGACCTCGATCCCGTCCTGCGCCAGGAGCCCGAGCAGCTCCCCCTGGGAGTGCACGTCGCGGGTGCCGAGCAGCTCGACGATGCGACGCCGGCGGCCGGTGCGCGTCGGTGCGACCGTCATGCGCGGTGCTCCAGGAGGAAGGCGATCAGCGCCTTCTGCGCGTGCAGCCGGTTCTCGGCCTCGTCCCAGACCACGGACTGGGAACCGTCGATCACCTCGGCGGCGACCTCCAGGCCGCGGTACGCGGGCAGGCAGTGCAGGAACACCGCGTCGGACCGGGCGCGCGACATGAGGGCCGGCGTCACGGCATACGGGGCGAACGGGCTGGACTCCCCCTGTCGCTCGCCCTTCTCCCCCTCCATGCCCATCGACACCCAGGTGTCGGTGATGACCACGTCGGCGCCGTCGACCGCGGCGGTGGCGTCGGGCACCACGGTGACGGACCCACCCTGCTCCGAGGCGAGCTCCTGTGCGCGCGCCAGGATGTCGGCCCGCGGCTGGTGGCTCACGGGTGTCCCCACGCGCACGTGGATCCCGGCGAGCGCACAGCCCAGCAGGTAGGAGTGCGACATGTTGTTGGCGCCGTCGCCGACGTAGGCGACCGTGAGGCCGGCGAGCTCGCCCTTGTGCTCAGTGACGGTGAGGAGGTCGGCGAGGACCTGGCACGGGTGGAAGTCGTCGGTGAGGGCGTTGACCACGGGGACCCCCGCGTGGGCGGCCAGCTCCTCGATCCGCTCCTGGCCGTAGGTGCGCCAGACGATGGCCGCGGACTGCCGGCCGAGCACCCTGGCCACGTCCGCGATGGACTCGCGGGTGCCCACCTGGGCGAGGTTGCCGTCCACCACGAGGGGGTGGCCGCCGAGCTGGGCGACGGCCCCCTCGAACGACAGCTGCGTGCGCAGCGTTGGCTTGTCGAACAGGACGGACACCACCTGGGGCCCCTCGAGCGGCCGGCGCGAGAACGGCTCGGCCTTCAGCTCGGCGGCCAGTGCGAGCACCTCGGCCTGCTCCTTCGCCGTGAGGTCGTCGTCGCGGAGGAAGTGGCGGGTCATGAGGTCGCCTCCTGGGCGGCGTCGAGGAAGGTGGGCAGCGCGGTGACGAAGGCGTCGACCTGGTCACCGGTGACGACCAATGGAGGTGCGAGCCGGATTGCCTGCGGCGCAACAGGGTTCACGATGAAGCCGCCTTGTCGGGCGGCGGTCGCCACAGCGGGTGCCACCTCGTGCGCCAGGGTGATGGCCAGGAGGAGCCCGGCCCCGCGGACACCGGTGACGAGCGGGTGGCCCAGGGCGAGGACGGACTCCTGGAGGTGCGCACCGACCTCGCGGGCATGCTGGAGCAGCCCTTCCCGCTCGATGGCCTCCAGGACGGCGAGACCCGCCGCGGCCGCGAGCGGGTTGCCGCCGAAGGTGGAGCCGTGCTGCCCGGCAGTGAGCAGGCCCGACACCGCACCGCCGAAGGTGACCAGCGCCCCGACCGGGACGCCGCCCCCCAGCCCCTTCGCGATGGTGATGGCGTCCGGGACCACGCCCGCCTGCTGGAACGCGAACCACGTCCCGGTGCGGCCGACGCCGGTCTGGATCTCGTCGAGGACCAGGAGCGCGCCGTGGGTGGTGGTCAGCTCTCGCGCCAGGCGCAGGTATGCCGGACCGGCGGCGAGGACTCCCGCCTCACCCTGGATCGGCTCGAGGAACACAGCGGCCGTGTCCGGACCCACCGCGTCCCGCAACGCCGCCTCGTCGCCGTAGGGGACGTGGGAGATGCCCGGGATGAGCGGCTCGAACGGCTCGCGGTAGGCCGCCTTGTGGGTGAGCGCCAGCGCCCCGGTGGTGCGCCCGTGGAACGCGCCCTCCGCGGCGACGATCCCGGTGCGACCGGTGCGCCGGCTCAGCTTGATCGCGGCCTCCACGGCCTCCGCCCCGGAGTTGGCGAAGAAGACCGCCGACCCCTCCGGCGCGCCGGCCACCTCGATCAGCCGCTCGGCGAGGCGGATCTGCGCCTCGGAGGTGAACAGGTTGGAGATGTGGATGGCCTCGGCAGCCTGCTTGCTGACGGCGCTGACCAGGGCGGGATGGCCGTGGCCGAGCGCGTTGACGGCGATGCCGCCGACGAGGTCGAGGTAGCGGTTGCCGTCGACGTCCCACACCCAGCAGCCGTCGCCGTGGTCGAGGACGAGGGGCGGCAGCCCGAACACCCCGAGGACGGAGCGCTGGTAGCGCTCGAGCAGCTCGTCGTTGGCGGCGCCCATCAGGACACCCCTCCCGCGTGGTCGTCGGGCAGGACCATGGTGCCGATGCCCTCGGAGGTGAACACCTCGAGCAGCAGCGAGTGCGGCTGCCGCCCGTCGATGACGTGCGCCTGGGGGACTCCCTGTTCGACGGCCCTGATGCAGGCCTCCAGCTTGGGGATCATGCCGGCGTCGACCCGGCCGAGCAGCTCGCGGGCACCGCTGACCGTGAGTGAGGAGAGCAGCGAGTCGCGGTCGGGCCACGCGGAGTAGACGCCCTCGACGTCGGTGAGCACGACCAGCTTGTGCGCGCCGAGCGCCACGGCGAGCGCCGAGGCGGCGGTGTCGGCGTTGATATTGAGCACCTGGTGCTCCGCGTCGAGGTCGGGGGCGACCGTGGACACGACCGGGATCCTGCCGGCGTCGAGGATGTCCTGCACCGCGGAGGGGTTCACCGTCTCCACGTCGCCGACCAGCCCCAGGTCGACCTGCTCACCGTCCACGACCGTGCCGCGCCGGCGCGCGCCGAACAGGGCGGCGTCCTCTCCCGAGAGGCCGACGGCGACCGGGCCGTGCTGGTTGAGCAACCCCACGAGCTCGCGGCCGACCTGCCCTGTCAGCACCATGCGGACGACGTCCATCACCTCGGGAGTCGTGACCCGCAACCCGCTCCGGAACTCGCTCTGCAGCCCGAGCCGGTCGAGCATCCGGCCGATCTGGGGGCCGCCACCGTGCACGACCACCGGACGCAGGCCGGCGTACCGCAGGAACGCGACGTCCTGCGCGAAGGCAGCCTTGAGCCGGTCGTCGACCATGGCGTTGCCGCCGTACTTGACCACCACGAGGGCGCCCCGGAAGCGCTCCAGCCAGGGCAGTGCCTCGACCAGGGTCTGCGCCTTGGCCTGGGCGACACGCAGCGCGGCCGCGCCGATGTGGCCGCGGACCGTGTTGGCGGGCGTGTCCCCGGTCATGAGCTGTACGCCGAGTTCTCGTGGACGTAGTCGTGGGTGAGGTCGTTGGTCCAGACGGTGGCGGCCCGGTCGCCGGCGTGCAGGTCGACCGTGACGTGCACCTCCCGCGGCGTGAGGTCGACGAGCGAGCGGTCCTCCCCCACCCCGCCAGCCCGGCACACCTGCACACCGTTGATCGAGACGTCGAGCTGGTGCGGGTCGAAGACCGCCGCCGTGGTGCCGACCGCGGCAAGCACGCGGCCCCAGTTGGGGTCGTTGCCGAACACCGCGCACTTGAACAGGTTGTTGCGCGCGACCGAGCGGGCCACCTCGAGCGCGTCGTCCTCGCTCGCTGCGGTCCGCACCTCGACCGCGATGTCGTGGTGCGCGCCCTCGGCGTCCGCGACCAGCTGGCGAGCCAGGCTTGCGCACACCTCGGTCACGGCGCTGGTGAGCTCCTCACGCCCGGCCGTCACACCCGACGCACCGGACGCGAGCAGGACGACCGTGTCGTTGGTGGACATGCACCCATCGGAGTCGACCCGGTCGAAGGTCACCGCGGTGGCCGACCGCAGGACGTGGTCGAGCGATGCGGCTTCGACGACGACGTCCGTCGTGAGGACCACGAGCATGGTCGCCAGGGCGGGGCTGAGCATGCCCGCGCCCTTGGCCATCCCGCCGACGGACCACCCCTCGCGGTCGGCGACAGCCGTCTTGGGCACGGTGTCCGTGGTCATGATGGCCGCCGCTGCGGCGGCGCCACCGTCGACCGAGAGCGCCTCACCCGCAGCGGCCACCCCGGCGAGCAGCTTCGGCATCGGCAGCAGCTCGCCGATCAGCCCCGTCGAACAGACCACCACGTCACCGGCCGACAGGCCGAGGACGGCCGCGACGTGCTCGGCCGTGGCATGGGTGTCGGCGAATCCCTGGGCACCCGTGCAGGCGTTGGCGCCGCCCGAGTTGAGCACCACGGCATCGACCCGGCCGTCGCCCACGACCTGGCGGGACCAGGTCACCGGTGCCGCCTCCACCCGGTTGCTCGTGAACACCGCCGCCGCATGGTGGTCGGGACCGTCGTTGACGACCAGGGCGAGGTCGGGGGCACCACTCGACTTGAGGCCGGCCGTCACGCCCGCTGCGCGGAACCCGGCAGGGGTGCAGACGCTCACGACGCTCCTCCGGAGAGCCGGGCCGGCGCGGCCGTGTTGCCGTCCCGCTTCCAGATCGCCATCGCCTCGTCGGCGTGGCCGGACTCGACGAGGATCCAGTCCGTGTCGTAGGTGGACATCGCCAGGATGCTGATGCCCTGCTTGGCCAAGGGGTCGAGCAGGCCCGCGAGCACGCCCACCGTGGAGAAGTCGAGCGGACCCGCGATCTCGAACGCGGTGAGCGGACCCTGGCTGCGGACGCCTTCGGGGACGGTGTCGTAGGCACACACCACCGACGTCTCGCTCTCGGTGTAGGTCACCGACGCGAGTGGGCCCGTGCGCCAGTCCCAGTCCGGCTCCTCTCCGGCAGGCAGCCGGGCGAAGGCGACGTCGACCTCGTGCCTCATGAGGTGCAGCGGCAGGCTCATGGCGCCACCCCCGCCACCGGCAGACCGGTCGTCTCGGGCAGCCCGAGCGAGAGGTTCATGCACTGGACCGCCGCTCCGGCCGTGCCCTTGGTGAGGTTGTCGACGGCGCAGACGACCACGACCCGCCCCACCCGCTCGTCGAGCGCCACCTGGACGTGGACCGCGTTACTGCCGAGCACGCTGCCCGTCGACGGCCACCGGCCCTCGGGCAGCACGTGGACGAACGGCTCGTCGGCATACGCCTTCTCCCACACCGCACGCACCGCGTCGGCGTCAGCCAATGCCGCCAGCGGCGCCGAGCAGGTGGCGAGGATGCCCCTCGGCATCGGCGCCAACGTGGGCGTGAACGACACCGCCACGGGCTCGCCGGCCGCCGCGCTGAGGTTCTGCTCGATCTCGGGCGTGTGCCGGTGCACTCCCCCGACGCCGTAGGGCGACATCGCCCCCATGACCTCGGCCCCGAGCAGGTGCGGCTTCAGGGACCGGCCGGCCCCGGAGGTGCCGGAGGCGGCGACGACCACGACGTCACGGGTCGCGAGCACACCACCCGCGAACCCTGGAGCCAGGGCCAGGGACACCGCCGTCGGGTAGCACCCCGGCACCGCGACGCGGCGCTGTCCCCGCAGCGCGTCGCGCTGCTTGTCACCGGGCCCCACGACGAGCTCGGGGAGGCCGTAGGGCCACGACCCGGCATACGAGGTGTCGTAGTAGTCGGTCCACGCCTGCGCCTCGCGCAGCCGGAAGTCCGCCCCGCAGTCGACCACGACGACATCCTGCGGGAGCTGTTCCGCGATCGCCGCTGAGTGCCCGTGCGGCAGGGCGAGGAAGACCACGTCGTGGTCGGCAAGCACCTGCGGGGTCGTCCCCTCGAGCACGCGCTCCGCGAGGGGCGTGAGGTTGGGGTGCACGCTGCCGAGCGGCTGCCCCGCGCTCGAGGCCGCGGTGAGCCCGCCGATCTCCACGTCCGGGTGCGCGAGCAGCAGCCGCAGGAGCTCGCCCCCGGCATAACCGCTCGCCCCGGCTACTGCGACCTTCATGTGCATGACTATACATGGTCAAGCAAGTTCATGCAGCAGCGTCCCGCACCGCGTCAGGTCAACGGGTCGTCCTCACCCCACCGGATGAGACCCAGGGTGCGGTCGTTGTCCGCGAGCCCGCGCGAGGCACGTCCGCGGAGCGACTCCACGGTGTCGACCCCGGCCCGGACGAGGCGCCCGGACCAGTCGTCCAACTCGCCGGAGGCCAGGGCCAGCAGCAGCGTCGTGACCTCCTCGGGCGAGGTCCACTCGGTGCGGTCCTCATGGGCCTTCATCGACGACGTCATGTCGGTCTGCACCACGCCGGGCGCGAGGTCGAACGCGCGCACCACCGCGTCCGGTCCCAGGCCCACTGCGGCGGTGACCCGCGCGAGGGCACCCTTGCTGACGTTGTAGGCGGTCGCGAGGTCGTGGTTGCGGTAGGCGGCACCGGAGTTGATGTTGACGATGCGCCCACCCGTCGCGACGAGGTGTGGCAGGGCCGCGTGGGTCATGAGGTAGGGACCGCGCACGTTGACCTCGATCGTGCGCCACCACTGGTCCGGGTCGCTGTCGGCCAGCGGCACCTCGTCGTCGATGACCCCAGCATTGTTGACGAGCAGGTCGATGCGGCCACGGCGCTCGACGATGTCGTTGACCCACCCGCTGACGGCGGCCGGGTCGGTGACCTCGGCGACCTTCGTCGACCCGCGTTCCACCGCGTAGCCCGCCCCCTCCAGCGCTTCGGCCACGTGCCGGCCGATGCCCCTCGAGGCGCCGGTGACCACGCCGAC
>DASUKI010000289.1:0-7693 GCA_036278855.1 Pedococcus sp. | reverse complement strand
GTGGGGACCAGCGCGATGGCGAACAGGGTGTAGGTCGGGGCCAGGGACGCCAGGGCGGTCGCGACGGTGAACCCGATGAGCGCGAGCAGCAGGGTGCGCAGCCTGGGGACGGGTCGGCGGGCGGACAGCAGCGCGGCGGTGAGCGACCCGACGGCCATGACCGAGCCGAGCAGTCCGTACCCCTCCGGGCCCTTGTGGAACTCGTTGGTCGCCATCAGCGCCGTGGTCACCTGGAAGTTCATGCCGAAGGTGCCGAGCACGAAGACCAGTAGCATCACCAGCTGGATGTCGCGGCGGCTGCGGACGTAGGCCACGCCCTCTTTGAGCGCCCCGCTGCTGCGACGCAGCATCGGCGCCGGTCGCAGCTCGCTCGGTCGCATCGCCGCCAGCGCGATGAGGACGGCGATGAAGGTGAAGGTGTTGAAGACCAGCGTCCAGCCGGTGCCGAATGCCGCGATGGTCAGCCCGGCGACGCCAGGCCCGATGAGCCTTGCCGCGTTGAACGACGCGCTGTTGAGCGAGACCGCGTTGGCGATCCGGTCGCGCGAGACCATCTCGGAGACGAAGGTCTGGCGGGCCGGGTTGTCGAACGCCGTCGCCACCCCGGTCGACAGTGCTGCGACGTAGACCATCCAGAGCTCGGCGTTGCCCGTCACGGCAACCACGCCCAGGGCGAGCGAGGACAGGGCCAACGCCGTCTGGGTCACCGCGAGCAGCCGGCGCTTGGGGAACCGGTCTGCCACCACCCCGCTCCACGGTGCGAGCAGGAGGAACGGAAGGAACTGCAGGCCGGTGACGATGCCCAGCGCGGACGACGAGTGGTCGGTGACCTCGGTCAGGACCAGCCAGTCCTGGGCGACGCGGCCCATCCAGGTACCGATGTTCGAGATGAGCGCACCGGTCGCGTAGATGCGGTAGTTGCGGACGTAGAGGGAGGAAAAGGTCGGACTCACTCGTTGGCCACCCGGGTGAGGATCGCCGAGGCCTGGAGAAGGATGTCCTGCTCCTCGGGGGTGAGGCACCCGACGCGGACCGACATCCACGCGTCACGCTTGCGCCGGATCTCCTTGAGCAGCGTGGTGGCGTCGGTGGTCAACGAGACGATGACCTGGCGCTTGTCGTCGGGGTCGGCCGTGCGGTCGACCAGTCCGCGCTCCGCGAGGGCGGAGACGGTGCGGGTCATGCTCGGGGCACTCACCTTCTCGATCTCCGCGAGCTCACCGGGGGTGCGCGGAGCGTCCTCCAGGCGGCACAGGACCGAGAACTGGTGTGGGGCAACGACATGCGTGCTCTCGTAGCGCACGCGGCGAGAGATCCGCATGCAGGCGAGGCGCAGCTCGCCCGCGAGGCGGGAGACGGCGGCGGGGCTGAGTCCGGTGGTTCGTGACATGTGGCGGCGCGCTCACTCCTTCAACTCCTTAGCATAACTCATTACCTGTGCTAACTATTTCCGCTTCCACAACATGTATGCCGCGTGGCCCCCTCACGGGGCCACGCGGCATACGCGGTGGTTGCGGTTGGAGCCTCAGACGCCGAAGATCTCCTTGACCGGCGTGATCGCGAAGTAGACGACGAACAGGGCCGCCACCACCCAGAGCAGCCAGTGGATCTGGTTGGCCTTGCCGCGCACGACCTTGAGGACGGTGTAGACGACGAAGCCGGCGCCGATGCCTGCCGTGATCGAGTAGGTGAACGGCATGAGCACGATGGTGAGGAACGCCGGGATGGCGATCTCGAGGTCGTCCCAGTCGATCCCCTTGACCTGCTGCATCATCAGGAAGCCGACCACCACGAGCGCTGGGGTGGCCGCCTCGTAGGGGACGATCTTGACGAGCGGGGCGAGGAACGTGGCCAGCAGGAACATCACGCCGGTCACCACGGATGCGAGACCGGTGCGTGCACCCTCACCGACACCGGACGCCGACTCGATGTAGGAGGTGTTCGAGGAGACCGAGGCGGCACCACCGGCCATCGCCGCCACGGAGTCGACGAGCAGGATCTTGTCGGAGTTCGGTGGGTTGCCGTGGCTGTCGAGGAGCTTGGCCTCGGCACCGATCGCGACCATCGTGCCCATCGTGTCGAAGAAGTCGGCGAGCAGCAGGGTGAACACGAGCAGGACCGCCGCGATGACACCGATCTTGGAGAAGGATCCGAAGAGCGAGAAGTGCCCGAGCAGCCCGAAGTCGGGCAGGTCCACGACCTTGTCGGGCAGCTGCGGGACGTTCAGGCCCCACCCCGCCGGGTTGACGACCTTGCCGGTGGCGTCGGTCTGGCCGCCGATCTTGCCGATCGCCTCGACGATGACGGCGAGGACGGTGGCGCCGATGATGCCGTAGAGGATCGCGCCCCTGACCTTCTTGACCATCATGATGATGATCGCGAGCAGCCCGATGACGAAGACCAGCATCGGCCAGCCGTTGAGGAAGCCGCCGATGCCGAGCTCGACGGGGACCGGACCCGATGCCGGCTTGCGCACGAAGCCGGAGTCGACCAGCCCGATGATCGTGATGAACAGGCCGATGCCGACCGAGATCGCAGTCTTCAGCTGGCCGGGGATGGCCTTGAACACGGCCTGCCGGAAGCCGGTCAGGACCAGGACGGTGATGATGATGCCCTCGAGGACGATCAGGCCCATCGCGTCGGCCCAGGTCACCTCCGGCAGCTTGGCGATGCCGAAGGTGACGAACGCGTTGAGCCCCAGGCCGGTGGCGAGCGCGAGCGGGTAGTTCGCGACGACGCCCATCAGGATGGTCATGACACCGGCGACGAGGGCGGTGGCGGCCGCGACCAGCGTGATCGCGTGGGGGACGTCGCCCCCGCCGAGGAACTTGCCGGTGCCGTCCTGCTGGGTGCCGATGATCAGCGGGTTGAGCACCACGATGTAGGCCATCGTGAAGAAGGTGACCAGGCCTCCGCGGACCTCGCGTCCGAGCGAGGAGCCTCGCTCGGAGATCGCGAAGAACCGGTCGAGGCCGTTGCGGGGGGCGGGCGTTGCCGCGGTCTGGGTGCGCGGTGGTGACGAGGGTTTTGCCATGGCAGCACAGTAGGGCCGCGGAGCGCCGGAGCCCGGCAGATACGCTGGCGACATGACCGATTCGTCGACACGCGGGGCGCCGCGGGGGGCGCCGCGGGGGGCGCCGCAGGGCGAGCCGCTTGAGCCGCTCGCGGTCAGCTCCGCCCGGGTCGCGATGTGGGGCACGGCGGCCTGGCTGGTGGCGCTGGTCCTGACCCTCGCCGTCCCGGCGCTGCACGAGGGTGACCGGCACTGGTGGCCGTGGGCCTGCGTCGCTGGTGTGGCGATCGGGGTCGTGGGCCTCGTCTACATCCGGCGAGGTCGCGGCAACGCCTCCGACGCCTGACAAGCCCGGGCAAAACGGTAGTTGCGCGGCCGAAACGGGGGTAACAACCACAGGTCTCGCGCGCTAAGTCCCGTGTTGCTGGCGTGTCGCATTAGGCCGCGCGCCGGGCCAGCGCGGCACGGATCCGGGCGAGCAACAGCTCCGGGCGCGCCAGCTCGTCCCAAGTGACGCGAACGACCTCGTAACCGAGGGAGCGCAGCCGGTCCTCGCGCGCCTTCTCCGCCACCAGCGCCGCAGCCCCACCGTCCCCTCCGTACTTGACGGCTCCGTCGAACTCCACCACCACTCGGCCCCGGACGAGGAAGTCGACACGTGCGACCACGACGCCGACTGCATCCCGCACGACCACCTGCGACTCCACGGGCAGTCCCAGCGCGGTCAGGACCAGCCGGGTCCGGCTCTCGCCGGGTGACTCGGCGCAGCCGTCCAGGTTGGCGAGCACCCGTCGCATGCGGGCTCGCCCCCTGAGCGTCGGGCCGAGGCGGGCGGCGGCCTCCCGGACCTGCTGCAGGGAACACCGCCCGTCGTGGATCGCCGCATCGCCCGCGACGACGCCAGCCTCGACGCAGACGGAACCCGCGGTGACGACGGCATCGGCAACGCCGAGCGCACCCAGTCCCTCGACCTCGGTGGTGGACACCAGGCGTCGCAGCGGCGTGATCCGCAGCCCGCTCGTGGTCGTGGACTCCTCGACGTCCGCCATCAGGACCACCAGGGACCGGTCGACGTGCCACAGGGGCAGTCGGTGCAGGGCCAGGGCCGAGTGGTGGCTCGCGGACTCCAGCACGTCACGCGATCGCATGACGGCCATGACGCGCAACCGGTACTGGTCGTCGGCGTTCGCCTCCATCCAGACGGTGGCATCGACGTATGCCGCCCGGCGCACTCGCACGAGCTCCTCGTCGCGGACCCAGGCCTGGACGTCGCGCGAGGGGATGCCGAGGGCACTCAGCTGGCCGGCCGCGACGACACCGCCCTGGGCGGCCATGAGCGCCGCTGCCTGCGAGTCCATGCCCCGAACCTTGTCCCTGCCGCCAGGACGGCGCCATCACCGAGCCGGCGCGCTGTGGACAGGCTCGGAGCCGTACCGAGGGCTGTGGACGACCAGCCCGAGAAACGGGGGTTGCGTCGCAAACCCAGGCGCTGTTACCCCCGGTTTGCCAGCGCAACCCCCGTTTTGCCGGGGGGAGGGGCAGGGGGAGCGGGGCGGGGGGAGGGGCGAGGAGGCGGCAGGTGAGGTGCGAGAGGGAGCGGGTCAGACCAGGTCGTAGGCGACCTCGTCGACCAGCGGGTCGGGCGCCGCGGTCAGCGACTCGGGCTCGGGGGCGTCCACCTCGGAGTGTGCGCCGCAGCCGTGGTCAAGGCTCACGACGCGACCGTCGGAGGGTGACCAGGCGTTGGCGCACACGCCGAAAAAAGACCGGAGTGCACCTGCCATCGGGAGGAAGTAGCCGCACGTCGAGCAGGGCGCCGGGGCCTTCTCGGCGACGTCGGAGTGCGGGCCGCTGTCGCCGTCGTACCAGCGCTGCGCCGCCGCCTCACGCCCCTCCGCGGACAGCACCCGTCGACGCCCGAGTCCAAGCTCCCACGAGGCCACCTCGTCGACCTCCTCGTCGCCGGTGGCCTCGAACCCGGGCTCCAGCAGCGGGTCGTCCTCCTTGAACGGGAGCACGTCGCCCGCCCCGAGGTCCCCGGGAGCCAGCCGATCGGCATACGGAAGCCAGGGCGGCGACAACAGCGCACCCTCACCGGGCACGAGGTTGGTCTCGCACACCGTCGCGGTCTTGCCGCGCGGCACCCGGGCGACCGTGACCGCCCACCGCCAGCCGGGGTAGGCGCGGGCCGCGCAGGCGAAGTAGTGCGTGGCGAGGCGCTCCTCGTCCATCTCCATGCCGAGGTGGTCGCCGACCGCTCCGGGTTCGGCGATCGACTCGGCCGCCTCCCGGGCGAGCTCGACCGCCGCGGCGAGGACCGCGTCGCTCCTGGGCGTCACCATCAGGGCTCGATCTGGTCGGCGAGGCCGCGCAGCACCCGTGCCAGCTTGGTCGCGTGCTCGCGCTCGGGGCGGCGGCCGCGGCGCAGCTGGTTGGACACGGTGTCGAGCAGCTTGATGGTGTCCTCGACCATGACGGCGACGTCCTCGGCCGACTGGCGGCTCTGCTCGCGCTTGCCGGCCGAGACGGTCGGCGCCGGCTCGAGCAGCGTCACCTGCAGCGCCTGGGTGCCGCGCCGCCCCTCGGCGACGCTGAACTCGACGCGGGTGCCGCCCTTGAGCGTGGTCACCCCGGCGGGCAGCGCGTTGGCGTGCAGGAACACGTCCTCGCCCTCGTCCTCGGAGATGAAGCCGAAGCCCCGCTCCGCGTCGTACCACTTGACCTTGCCAGTGGGCACTTGTCCTACCTCTTGCTCGAACGTCTCGGGGTGCGCACGGCAGTGCACAGCGCGCACCGCAAGGCTAACGCGTGGGTCCAAATCAGTTTCCGGTATGCCGCCTGGCGCGCTTGCGTCGGCGAAGTTGCCCACCAGCGGGGCAACTTGGCAGACGCAAGCGGTCCGGGACGGGGAAAACGGTTTGGGGCTGTCGGTGGGCTGCGGAACGATGGGTCGGTGAAATCGTCCGCCACGTCCGGTCACGGCGTCCGTGACTTCTGGGCCGCCCTCCCGACCGAGGGCCGGTGGCTGCTGTCCACGGTGGCGGTGCAGACCCTCGGGCGCGGCCTGACGCTGCCGTTCACCGTGATCTACCTGCACGAGGTCCGGGGCATCTCGCTGGGGCTGTCGGGCACGCTCATGGCGTTCATCGCCGTGGTGGCGCTGGCCGTCACCGGGCCCGGCGGTGCGCTGACCGACCGCGTCGGCGCCCGGCGCATGCTGCTGTGGTCGACCACCTCCCAGATGGTCGGGTGCGTGGTCCTGGCCTTCGCGACGACACCGCTGGTGGTTGCGGTGGCCTTCCTCTTCCTCGGCATCAACTTCGGGGTGTCGTGGCCGGCGTTCAACGCGCTCATCGCGGCGATCGTGTCGGGCCCCGCACGGCAGCAGTACTTCGGCATCAACTTCGCGCTGGTCAACCTCGGCATCGGCGTCGGTGGCGTGGTCGGCGGACTGTTCGTCGACGTGCACCGGCCGGTCACCTTCACCTCGATCTTCCTCGCCGATGCCGCGACGATGCTCGTCCCGATCGGGCTGCTCCTCGGGCCGTTGCGTCACGTGCACGGTCGCGCCGAGGTGCCCGAGGACGCACCCGAGGGCTCCGGCTCCTACCTCGCGATCGTGCGCGACCCGGCGGTCCTGTGGGTCACGGTGCTGACCTTCCTCGGGGTGTTCGTCGGCTACGGCCAGATGGAGGCGGGCTTTCCCGCGTTCGCGCGCCAGGTCAGCGAGGTCTCGACCGGCGTGATCGGGTTCGCCTTCGCCGTCAACACCGTGGTCATCGTCGCGCTGCAGTTCCTCGTGCTGGGCCGGATCACCGGTCGCCGGCGCACCCGGGTGCTGCTGGTCATGGCGGGGCTGTGGGCGCTGTCCTGGGTGGTGCTCGGGCTGACCGGGCTGGTGCCCGGCACCGCGGCGGCAGTCGCGGGCGTGCTGCTGTTCCACTGCCTGTTCGCGCTGGGTGAGACGCTCCTGCAGCCGACCATCCCGGCGATCACCAACGACCTGGCGCCCGACCACCTGCGCGGTCGCTACAACGCGGTCAACGCCGGCGCCTTCCAGGCCGGCACCATCCTCGGACCGGTGGTGGCCGGTGTCGTGCTCGGCCACCACTGGGGAGGAGCGTTCATCGCGATGCTCGTCGTGGGATGCGTCGCCATGGTGGCGCTGGCCCTGGTCGTGGAGCGGCGGATCTCCCCGATGGTCAACGGCGTGACGGGGCAGCCGCAGGCTCAGCCGGCCGAGGGGCTGATCCCCCACGTGCCGGTCCAGGACTGACCCGGCTCGAGGACGACCAGCCCGTCGCCGCTGTTGAACGCGTTCGCCGGGCAGCTCATCGGCTCGACGGCGATGCCGCGCACGCCACCGGTGAAGTCGTCCTCGCCCTTTGCCGTGAAAACCTGGGTCCACCCGAACGCCTCGTCACCCCACAGGGTGACGGGCGGGCGGTTCGCAAGGGCGCCGAGCGTCACCCGCCATCGGCCGTCACCATCGCGAGCCAGGTCGGTGTATGCCGTGTCGAGACGTGCGTCCCCCAGTGGCCGTCCCTGCCGGAAGTCGGTTTCGGGACGGACCGGCTCGGTGCCCGTGGGGATCGAACGGTCGTCGACGAGCACCTCCGTGTCGGCGGGCAGGGTCAGCTCGACGTCGGCCAGCGCGGTGTCGCCGATGGCGAGGTACGG
>DASUKI010000288.1:0-6631 GCA_036278855.1 Pedococcus sp. | reverse complement strand
CCGCGGCGTGCACGTCTTCGTGCGGGTGGCGCCGACCCACGAGTTCCTCGACGTGCGCCACGGCGTCATCGGCATCGCGCGCGAGCTCGAGCGCCGGCTGCCCGACCTCGTCACCACGAGCTGGTGGAAGGAGGAGCGTGGCGAGCGGGTGTTCGTCGACTTCAACCAGGCCTGCCGCGACCGCACCATGGCGTCTGCCTACAGCCCGCGCCCGCTCCCGGGGGCGCCGGTCAGCATGCCGGTCGGCTGGGACGCGCTGCGCGAGGTCACCACGGCGGACTTCACCGTCCGCACCGTGCCAGGCATCCTTGCCGCCGACGGCGACGCGTGGGCCGGGATCGACGACGCGGTGGGCGATGTGTCCACGGCGATCGCCTTGTGGGACAAGGACGTCCACGAGCGTGGCCTGGGTGAGCTGAACTTCCCGCCGGACTACCCGAAGATGCCCGGGGAGCCGCCGCGCGTCCAGCCCAGCAAGCGGCGCAAGGACAAGTCCGACGCGGACTACATGGTGCCGAAGGCCGACCGCGATGCGGAGCTGCAGGCCCTCTGGGGCTCGGTCGTGCCACCAGTGCCGCCGATGCTGGCGAAGCCGGTCAAGGCGATCCCGACGGGGGACTACCTCTACGAGCCCAAGTGGGACGGGTTCCGGTCGATCATCTTCCGCTCCGGCGACGAGGTGGAGATCGGCAGCCGCAACGAGAAGCCGATGACCCGCTACTTCCCCGAGGTCGTCGCCGCGGTCAAGGCCAGCTTCCCCGACCGGCTGGTGGTCGACGGCGAGATCGTGCTGATCAGTCCCGACAGCGGGGACCGGCTGGACTTCGAGGCGCTCCAGCAGCGCATCCACCCGGCTGCCAGCCGGGTCAAGAAGCTGGCGGCCGAGACCCCCGCGAGCTTCGTCGCCTTCGACCTGCTCTCCCTGGACGGCGAGGACTGGACCGGGCGGCCGTTCGCGCAGCGGCGCGCCGCCCTCGAGAGAGCCCTCGCCGGCGCCGAGCCGCCGATCCACGTGACCCGGGCGACCGGCGACCCCGAGGTGGCCCAGGAGTGGTTCCAGCAGTTCGAGGGAGCCGGGCTCGACGGAGTCGTCGCCAAGCCGCTCGACCTGACCTACCAGCCCGACAAGCGGGTCATGTTCAAGATCAAGCACGAGCGCACCGCCGACTGCGTCGTCGCCGGCTACCGGACCCACAAGAGCGGGCCCGACGCGATCGGGTCGCTGCTGCTGGGGCTCTACACCCACGACGGGTCGCTGCAGAGCGTCGGCGTGATCGGCGCCTTCCCCATGGCCCGCCGCAGGGAGCTGTTCGAGGAGCTCCAGCCCCTGGTGACCGACTTCGACGACCACCCGTGGGCATGGGCCAAGGAGGAGATGGGCTCGCGCACCCCCACGAGCGGCGCCTACAGCCGATGGAACGCCGGCAAGGACCTGTCCTTCACGCCGCTGCGCCCCGAGCGCGTGGTCGAGGTGCGCTACGACCACATGGAGGGCATGCGGTTCCGGCACACGGCGCAGTTCTCGCGCTGGCGGCCGGATCGCGACCCGCGCTCCTGCACGTACGACCAGCTCGAGGAGCCGGTGAGCTTCGACCTGGCCGAGGTGCTCGGCGAGGCTGACGCCTGATGGGGACGGTGCACGAGCCCGCGCCGCACCTCGCGCGCAGGGCCGGCGCCGTCGCCGCGATCACTGGTGGGGCGCTGGCGGCCACCGCCGTGCTCTCCTCGGTGAGCGCGGCCGCCTACTTCGCGCGCAGGGTCCTCACCCCCGACCGTCAGCGCCCCGACGACACGCACATCCTGGCGGTCGACGAGTCGACGGTGACCCTGGGCGTGACACCCGAGACGGTGGCGCCCGGGCGCTACGGCCTGTGGCTGGACGACGAGCGGGGACACGTCCGCCTGGGTGACGTGCTCGAGGTGGACGACGCGGCCGGCCGGGTGCGACGGCAGGTGCTCGGGGTGGACTTCGGCAACCTCGCGCCGGGCTTCGCCCGCTGGAACCAGTACTACTTCGCCCTGCCGCCAGACCGCTCGCTCGGGCTGCGCACCGAGTACGTCGACGTGGACACCGAGCTGGGCACGATGCCCGCCTGGGTCGTGCCTGCCGAGCCCGCCACCGACCGCTGGGCGATCCTCGTCCACGGTCGCGGCGCCAGGCGCCACGAGTGCCTGCGCGCCATCCGACCGTTGCACGACAATGGGATCAACGTCCTGGTGCCCAGCTACCGCAACGACCTGGGTGCGCGCAGCGGACCGGACGGGCGCTACAACCTCGGGCTGTCCGAGTGGCGCGACCTCGAGGATGCGGGGCTCTACGCCGTGCGGCGGGGCGCGCGTGAGCTCACCCTCGTCGGGTGGTCCATGGGCGGGGCGATCGTGCTGCAGGCCCTGGCCCGGTCGTGGCTGGCCGACCACGTCTCCAAGGTCGTCCTCGACGCGCCGGTGGTCGACTGGGCGGACGTGCTCACCCACCACGCGCTGCTCCACGGCGTCCCGGGGCCGATCGCGGGGCTCGGCCGCATCCTGATGGGACGCAGGGAGGCGCGTCGCCTCGTCGGCGTGCACGACCCGGTTGACGTCGCCAAGACCGACTGGGTCGCCCGCGCGGGCGAGCTGACCCATCCCATCCTGCTGGTCCACTCGGTCGACGACGAGTTCGTGCCGGTCGGCCCGTCCCAGGAGCTCGCGCGCGCCCGGCCCGACCTGGTCACCATGCCGCACTGGGACACCGCGCGACACACCAAGGAGTGGAACGTCGACCCGCAGCGCTGGGAGCGCTCGGTCGCCGACTTCGTCAGCGGCTGACCCGCCAGCGGCCCATGACGCTGCCGCCCTGCTCGACGAGCGCGACCGGCTCGAGGGCGAGGTCCACCGGTGGTCCCGCGACGATCCGCGTGTGGTCGCCACCGACGACGGTCGGCGACCAGGTCAGGTCGAGCTCGTCCACAACGCCTGCACTGAGCATGGTGCCCAGCAACGTGGGTCCACCCTCGGACAAGATCTGGTGCATCCCCCTGTCCTCCAAGGCCTTTCGTGCGGCGACGAGGTCGACCCGCTCGTCGCCAGCCAGCACGACGTGCTGCTCGCCCAGGGCCTCGCGGGCGTCGTCGAGCACCGCAGGATCTGCTCCGCCCCTCGTGACGAGCAGGACCGCGCCGGGGTCACTGGCGCGCAACTTCTCCGGCAGCCGGGCGGTGTGGCTGACCACGGCGAGTGGGGGAGCCGCGGGGTCCTCGTCGCGCAGGGGGACGTACCCCTCGTGCCGCACCGTCCCGGCCCCCACCACCACGACGTCGGCCAGCTCGCGCAGCAGCTGGAAGACCACGAAGTCCGCGTCGGTGTTGATGCTCCCCGAGAACCCGTCGCCACCGGTCGCCGCGCCGTCGAGAGTCGAGACGAAGTTGACGCGCAGCCACGGTCGCGACGGACAGGCATACAACGCGCGCAGCGCCTCCCGGTCGAGCTCGGCCCCCGGGGGCGGTGAGCCGGTCTCGCTGAGCAGCAGGCGCATGGCGGCAGTGTGCCACTGGCTAGGCTGCCGCCCGTGCCCGGATCGCTCACCGACCGCTCGCCGCGGCTCGATCGCGACCGGCTGGTGCGCGAGCTGGTGCCCCCGCCCCGGTTCGACGGTGAACGGTTCGCGACCTACCATCCCGACCCGGCCGAGCCGTCACAGCGCGCCGCGGTGGAACGGCTGGAGGAGTATGCCGCGGGGCTGGGTGGGCAGCCCGGCGGCTGGTTCGCACGGCGCCGGAAAGTGGCTGGTGGCAAGGGAATCTACCTCGACGGCGGCTTCGGGGTCGGCAAGACGCACCTGCTCGCCTCACTCTGGCACGCCGCCGACGGAGCGAGGGCGTTCGGGACCTTCGTCGAGTACACCAACCTGGTGGGGGCGCTGGGCTTCCAGCGGACGGTCGAGGCCCTGAGTGCGCACCGGCTGGTGTGCATCGACGAGTTCGAGCTCGACGACCCCGGCGACACGGTGCTCATGGCGACGCTGCTCGGCCGGCTCGCCGACGCGGGGGTGTCCCTGGCGGCGACGTCCAACACGCTGCCGGACGCGCTGGGACAGGGCCGCTTCGCCGCGGAGGACTTCCTGCGCGAGATCCAGGCGCTGTCCTCCCGGTTCAAGGTGCTCACCATCGGCGGGCCGGACTACCGCCACCGCGACCGGGTGGAGAACCCCCCAGCCCTCACCGAGGCGCAGGTGTCCGCCTCCGTGGACCGCGAGGGCGGGCTGCTCGACCACTTCGTCGACGTGACGAGGCACCTGGCCACGGTCCACCCGAGCCGGTACCGCGCGATGCTCGACGGGGTCACCGCGATGGGCTGGACCCACGTGCGTCCGGTGTCCGACCAGATGGTGGCCCTGCGCCTGGTCGTGCTCGCCGACCGGCTCTACGACGAGAAGGTCCCGGTGTTCGCGAGCGGGTCGCCGCTGGGGGAGCTGTTCACGCCGGAGCTGCTCGCCGGGGGCTACCGGAAGAAGTACTACCGGGCGCTGTCCCGCCTCACTGCCCTCGCGCGCGGCGAGCAGCGCTGAGAGGATGCGGAGATGGGCAAGGGGAAGAAGAAGTCCGGCAAGAGCTCCAAGAACAAGCGCTCCAAGAAGCAGGCAGCGCCGCAGTCGTTCAGCCAGGCGCTGAGAGCTGGGGAGGGATTCTTCCTCGGGGACCTCGATCCGCGCTCCACGCCGGCATTCAAGGGCGACAAGGCCGACGGGCAGAAGGCGCTGGACGCGCGGGCCGACGAGTTCGGCGACTGGCAGGAGCGGCTCTACGCGGAGTCCAAGTGGGGTGGCGGCCGCTCCCTGCTCCTCGTGGTGCAGGGCATGGACACCGCCGGCAAGGGCGGCATCATGCGCCACGTCGTCGGGCACATGGACCCGCAGGGGGTGCGGTACACCGCCTTCAAGGCACCGACGACCGAGGAGAAGAAACACCCCTTCCTGTGGCGGATCCGCAATGCGCTCCCGCACCCGGGGCAGATCGGCGTGTTCGACCGCTCGCAGTACGAGGACGTGCTCATCGTCCGCGTGCACGACCTCGTCCCGAAGGCGGAGTGGTCCCGCCGCTACGCCCAGATCAACAACTTCGAGGCCAAGGTCGCCGACTCCGGGACCACCATTGTCAAGGTCATGCTGCACATCTCGTCCGAGGAGCAGAAGGGTCGGCTGATGGAGCGGCTCGACCGACCGGACAAGCACTGGAAGTACAACCCCGGCGACGTGGACGAGCGCGAGCTGTGGCCGGACTACATGGAGGCGTACCAGGTGCTCCTCGAGAAGTGCTCGACCGAGGCCGCGCCCTGGTACGTCGTGCCGGCCGACCGCAAGTGGTACGCCCGGCTTGCCGTGCAGAACCTCGTGCTCGAGCACCTCGAGGCGATGAACCCCCAGTGGCCCAGTGTCGACTTCGACGTCGAGGCCGAGAAGAAGAGGCTCGCCGCCACCTGAGCGATGAGAACACGCGGTCCCGGCGGTCATAGCGTGTGGAACCCCCAGCGGACAGGAGCGGTCATGCTCAAGGACTCACCAGCGTTCAGCGGCTTCTCGGTGGACGACACGGAGGCCGCTCGCGCCTTCTATGCCGACACCCTCGGGCTCGAGGTCTCCGAGGACCACGGCATCCTCACCATCTCGCTCGGCGGTGGGCACCGCGCGATCGCATACCCCAAGCCGAACCACGAGCCGGCGAGCTTCACGATCCTGAACTTCCCCGTGCCCGACGTGGAGGCAGCCGTCGACGAGCTCATTGCCAAGGGCGTGCGGTTCGAGAAGTACGAGGGCACACCGACGGCGACCGACGCCAAGGGAGTGTTCCGCGGTGGCGGACCGCTCATCGCCTGGTTCACGGACCCGGCCGGCAACGTCCTCTCGGTCATCCAGCAGTGAGTCGTGTGTGCCAGGACGCGCCATGCCGCGTCCTCAGGCGCACGACTCCATCAGCCGGCCCAGGCGCGGTCGACGATCCGCCGGGCGCTGGAGGTGGCGAGGCCGGCGTCGAGCGTGCCGAAGGTCGCGCTGTGGTCGCCACCCAGCCTGCTCGCCACGAACGCGTCGGCGACCTCGGCCGGGGCGTACCGCACGAGCAGTGACGCCTGCAGCGTCTTGGCCAGGTGCTCCACCACCCGACGGGCGCCGGCGGCGGCACCCGGCGCCGCGGCATACCGGACCACCTCCTCGAGCTCGTCGATGGCGCCGTCGAGCACGGCGTTGTGCCCCGCGCCGAGCTGGACCTCCTTGCGGAACGCCTCCACAGACATGGGCTCGCTGGTGATGGCGCGCAGCACGTCGAGCGCGTTGACGTTGCCCGAGCCCTCCCAGATGGAGTTGAGCGGTGCCTCGCGGTAGAGGCGCGCGAGGCCGTTCTCCTCGACGTAGCCGTTGCCGCCCAGGCACTCCAGCGCCTCGGCGACCATCGGCGAGGTCCGCTTGCACACCCAGTACTTGCCGACCGCGACGCCGAGCCGCGACAGCGCCGTGTCGCCGTCGTCGACGGCGTGGGCGAGCCGCAGCGCGAGCGTCGTGGCCGCCTCGACCTCGAGGGCGAGGTCGGCCAGGACGTTCTGCATCAGCGGCTGGTCGACGAGCAGCGCGCCGAACGCCGAGCGGTGCCGCGAATGGTGG
>DASUKI010000287.1:0-8717 GCA_036278855.1 Pedococcus sp. | reverse complement strand
CAGCTCATCGACGCTGCGATCCCCATCGGGAAGTACCAGCTCCACTGGCTCGAGCTCCTCGGCGTCCTCATCGGCATCGCGTCGGCGTGGTACGGCATGAAGCGCCGGGTCTGGGCCTGGCCGGTCGGCATCGTCGCCAACGTCATGCTCTTCTTCGTCTACCTCGGCGCGACCTTCGGTGCGGGCGAACGGATCCCACTGTTCGGCCAGGCCGGGCGGCAGGTCTTCTTCATCGTCGTCAGCATCTACGGGTGGTGGCGCTGGGCGCAGGTCAAGAAGCGCAGCACCAACCCCGACGCGGCCGCGATCACCCCGCGCTGGGCGACCGCGACCGAGCGCGCGGTGGTGGTCGTCGGCTGGTTGCTCGGCACCGTCGTCGTGCACCAGGCCTTCGTCGCGCTGTGGAACCTCTCGCCGAACCCGTTCTTCACGCCGCAGTGGTGGTACTACTGGTGCGACGCCTGGATCTTCGTCGGCTCCTTCATCGCCACCTACGCGATGGCGCGCGGCTGGAACGAGTTCTGGCTGGCGTGGATCGGCGTCGACCTGGTCGGCGTCCCCCTCGGCTTCGCCACCGGCTACGTGCCGACGGCCGTCATGTACATCTTCTACGGCCTGTTCGTGCTCTACGGCTTCAGCCAGTGGGTCAAGGTGACCCGTGAGGCCAAGCGGGTGGACACTGCCGGGTCGCGACCGGTCGCCGCGGTCGGCTGAGGGCTGGACGGGGACGCCGGCACCCGCCGGCGTCCCCGTACCCTTGGGCCCGTGAAGACCTTTGACGACCTCTACGCCGAGCTGGCCGACAAGGCGGTGAGCCGCCCCGCGGGCTCGGGGACGGTGCGCGCGCTCGACGCCGGGGTGCACTCCATCGGCAAGAAGATCGTCGAGGAGGCCGCCGAGGTCTGGATGGCCGCCGAGCACGAGGGCAAGGACCGTGCCGCCGAGGAGATCAGCCAGCTCCTCTACCACCTCCAGGTGCTCATGGTCGCCAGCGACATCACCCTCGACGACGTCTACGCGCACCTCTAGAGGAACCAGACATGCTGCGAATTGCCGTGCCCAACAAGGGATCCCTGTCCGAGCCTGCCATCGAGATGCTGCGCGAGGCCGGCTACCGGGTGCGCCGTGACGCGAAGGAGCTCGTGGTCTCCGACCCCGACAACGACGTCGAGTTCTTCTACCTGCGCCCCCGCGACATCGCCGTCTACGTCGGGTCCGGCAAGGTCGACTGCGGCCTGACCGGCCGCGACCTGCTGCTCGACTCCGGGAGCGCCGCCACCGAGGTGATGACGCTCGGGTTCGGTGCGTCGACGTTCCGGTATGCCGCGCGGCCGGGGACCGCTGCGTCCGTCGCCGAGATCGCTGGTCACCGGGTGGCGACGAGCTACGCCGGCCTGGTCGAGAAGCACCTCGCCGAGAGTGGGGTGACCGCCGAGGTGGTGCGCCTCGACGGCGCGGTGGAGACCGCGATCACGCTCGGCGTCGCCGAGGTGATCGCCGACGTCGTGGAGACCGGCACCACGCTGCGCCAGCAGGGCCTCGAGGTGTTCGGCGAGGAGATCCTGCACAGCGAGGCCGTGCTCATCGCCCGCCAGGGCTCCGACCTGACCAACGGGGTGGGTGTGCTGCGCCGCCGGCTTGCCGGTGTGATCACCGCCCGGCACTACGTCATGCTCGACTACGACGTGCCGGCGGACCTCGTCGAGAAGGCCTGCGCGGTGACCCCCGGCCTCGAGTCGCCGACGGTCTCGCAGCTGCAGAACAAGGACTGGGCGGCGGTGCGGGCCATGGTTCCCCGCGCGCGGACCAACGCGATCATGGACGAGCTCTACGACCTGGGCGCTCGCGCCATCCTGGTCACCGACATCGCCGCCTGCCGGCTCTGATGAGCGAGCCCGAGGACCGGGAGGCGTTCGCGACGTTCCGGCCCCGCCGGGGTCGACGGACCGCCATCATCACCGCCACCACGTCGGTCGTGGTCTTCGCCGTCGTCGCGCTGGTCCTGCCCGGGCCGGCCGAGGCCGGCAACTGGCGGGTGCCGGACCGCGTCTTCTTCCTCGGGATCGGCGTCGCGCTGGCCGCCGGGCTGTGGCGGTTCGCGTCGCTGCGGGCCGTTCCGACCCGGGAGTCCCTCACGGTGCGCAACATCGTGCTGACCCGCACCGTCGAGTGGCGGACCATCACCGACATCAGCTTCTCGGGCGGAGACCCGTGGGTGAGCCTCGAGCTCGCGGACGGGGACTCGCTCGCGGTGATGGCCATCCAGCGGGCCGATGCCGAGTTCGGGCGGGCGGAGGCGGGCCGGCTGGCGGCGCTCGTGCAAGCGCTCGGGCCAAGTGCCACCAGCCCCGAGGTGACCCTCGACTAGCTGTAGTGACAAGGGGTCCTCAGGTGACCTGGCGCAGCCCCGGCCGGAGCCGCCAGGCCAGCGCCGTCTGGCCCAGCATGAGCACCGCCAGCACCAGCCAGAGGTCGGCGAACTCGCCGGTGGCGTCGTGCAGGGCGCCCAGCGCAGCTGGTCCGACCGAGGCGATGGAGTAGCTGCAGAAGAACGCCATCCCCGCGAGCCGCGCACTCGCAGCAGGAGTGGCGGCGTAGTCGACCATGAGCACCAGCCCGAGCGCGAACGACCCGCCCTGCCCGAGGCCAAGGACCACCACCCACACCCACGGCGCGGCACCGGGCGCCAGCCACAGCCCCACCTGACCGAACAGCCCGAGCAGCGAGGCGGCCAGCAGCAGCGCCCGGTGGTCGTGGACACGGTCGGTCAGGGCCGGCCCGAGCAGGCCGGACACCAGCTGGGCCAGCGTGAACGCCGACAGCAGGTAGCCGGAGTGTGCCGGGTCCCAGCCGCGGGCGAGGTAGCTCGGCGCCAGCCAGGCCAGGGAGGAGTAGAACTCCACGGACTGCAAGGTCAGGTAGCCAGCCACCAGCCACGCGGTCGGGTGCCGCCACGGCAGGGTGCCGGGGTCGATGACGCGCGGGTTCGCCGCCCGCTGTCGGGCGTGCCCGAGGGTCACCGGCAGCCAGGCGAGCACCCCGACAAGGCCCAGCAGGGACCACGAGCCGAGGGACGCCTGCCACGAGCCCAGCCACTGCTGCATCGGCACCGCAAGCGCCGAGGAGGCCGCCGCGCCGCCCATCATCGCCAGCATGTACAGGCCGGTGACCAGTCCCGAGCGTTGCGGCGGGAACAGCTCCTTGACCAGCCCCGGAAGCAGCGTGCCGCCGATGGCGATGCCGACGCCCGCGACGAACGTCCCGGCATACAGGACCCACAGGTGCCCACCCGCGAACCGCGTCGCCAGCCCCGCCGCAGCACACGCCGCCGCGACCTCCACCGCGCCGGCCGCGCCGATCCGGGCGGCTACCCGCTGGGCCAGGGGCGCGAACACCCCCATGCACAGGACGGGCAGGGTGGTCAACGCACCGAATGCCGCACCGGAGAGCCCGAGACCGCCCGTGATCGACTCGGCCAGTGGCGGGACGCTCGCCATGGCGGTGCGCAGGTTGGCGGCGACCGCGACCAAGCTCAGGGCCATCGCCCAGACGGGCGGCAGGTGCGGACGGGTCGCGGACATCCGGGCCAGTGTGTCAGCCGGCTTCGGCGTCCGATCCGGTGGTCCGCGCGTCGGGCACGTGCTCGCGCGCCTGCTCGTAGGTGAGCCCGGTGAGCATCAGCAGGTCGACCACCATGGACCGGACCTGGGCGCGGATCACCTCGCCCGAGAGGCCTGCGTCGGGGTCGGCTCGCGCACTGTCGTCACCGATGCGTGCGAGGGCCGCGCGCGCGTTGGTCGGCGGGCGCCGCGCCTCGAGCTCGCGGGCCATGTCGGCGGTGGCGTCGGAGAGGGACTGCACCAGCCCGATGTATGCCGGGGGGACCGGTTCGCCGCGCCACGCGGCGGTGCGCGTGCGGCGCACCAGCACCCGCAGGTTTCGCACGGCCCGGTCCAGGGGCTCCACCAGGTCCGCGATGGCCTGCATGCCCGGCAGGTGCCGTCGTCGCAGGGGGGACAGCCGGACGACGGCGATGCCCTCCGCGGCGATGTCGCGCAGCTGGTCCAGCAGCTGTTCGGAGGCGCGTGCCCTGGCCAAGGTGTCCCGAGCCAGGTCAGGGTCTCCGGTGGTCACGGCGCGGGCCGCCTCCCCGAGCACGTCGCTGACCTCGCGCAGCAGACCGGCCGCCTGCTGGCGCGGGCGACGGACCGACGAGGCGGGTGCGAACAGGGTGAGCAGCAGCGCGACGCAGCCCCCGACGACGGCGTCGAGCCACCGGGTGAAGGCCTGACCGGGCTGGGGGAGCAGGGTGGTCACGATGACCGACTGGATGCCCGCCTGCATGGTGAGCATCGGTCCGGCGCCGAGCAGCGCGGCCAGGCTCATCGACACGGTCACCACCACGACGATCTGCCAGGTGCCGGTGCCGAACAGGTGCACGAAGGTGTCCCCGACGAGAACCCCGACGGCCACCCCGGCCATCACCTCGACGGCGCGGCGCAGCCGCTGCCCGAAGGACATGCCGAGCGCGACGATCGCCGTCACGGGAGCGAAGAACGGCCGTTGGTGGTGCAGCAGCCCGGTCGCGACGGTCCACGCGAGGGCGGCACCCACGGCGCACTGCACGATGAAGAAGATCCGGCCGAGCAGCCGCCTGCTGCGGGCCAGGGCCTGGGCGCGGGCCACCGCAGTGGCGCTCGCCGCGAGCCGGTCCGCAGTGCTCACGTCAGGGCTGCCGGTTCCATGGTGGCGATTATGGTCGCTCCCGGACGGCCCCTGTGGACAACTCGGCGGCCGATCTGCCCGATCCCGGCACAGTGGAGACATGCCCGACGCGCAGGTACCCCCCAGACCCCGTCCCGTCGTGCCGGGCTACCGCGTGGAGGAGCTCCTCGGCGAGGGTGCCAGCGGGTCGGTGTGGGCCGCCGTCAGGCAGGGCGACGGGGCCGAAGTTGCGGTCAAGGTGGTCCCGGTGGGTGCCGACGGTCCCGAGGCCGACCTCGCGGCCCGTGAGGTGGGGGTGCTGGCGAGCGTCGACGTGCAGGGGCTGGTGGGCTTCCACGAGGCGCTGGGACTGCGCGGTGACCCGCCCGCCGTCGCGATCGTGCTCGACCGGGTCGGGGGTGGCTCGCTGCAGCGTGCGGTGACCGCGCGTGGACACCTGAGCGTGGGCGAGTCGGTGACGGTCCTGGCTGCGGTGGCCCGGGCGCTGGCCGGCCTGCACGCGGCAGGCGTCGTGCACGGCGACGTGTCGCCCACCAACGTGCTGCTCGAGCTCAGTGGGCGACCCCTGCTCTCCGACCTCGGGGTGGCGCGGCTCGCGGGGGAGCAGCCGGGCGAGCTGTTCGGGACGGCAGGGTTCGTGGCCCCCGAGGTGCTCGACGGCGCAGCACCGACTGCTGCCTCCGACGTGTATGCCGTGGGCGCACTCGCGTGGTGGTGCGTCACCGGCGCTGCCCCCGCCCCAGCGGCCCTTCGTCGGCCGCTGGAGGAGCTGGCGCCGGGACTGCCCGCGCCATGGCACGCGGCGACCACCGCGGCGCTTCGCGGCGTGCCCGAGGAGCGGCCCAACGCCGCCGACCTCGCCCTGGCCTACTTCGACTCGGCCACGTGCGAGGCGCTGCAGCTCGTGGTGGGCACCGACGAGACGTCCCTGCTCACGGCGCGGCTGCGCAGCGCCCAGCCGCCCGGACCCGACCCCGAGCCGGTGGCGGTCCGGCGACGACTGCCCAGCCTCCGGGTGCCCAGGCTCCGGCTGCCGGTGCAGCCGTTCCGGCGAGGTCGCGCCGTGCTGGCGCTCGGGGTGCTGGCGGCGGTGCTGGCCGTGACGGCACTGGCGCTCAACCGAGGGGACCTGCCCTGGGCCCGAGCCGCCGGCGCGACGCCACCACACTCCGTCTCCTCGGGCCACCGGGTGTCCGCGGCCGTCGACCCACCAGCTTCCACCGCCCCCGCCCACCGCGCTCGCGGGCTGGTCGCCGACCACGACTCCGCCAGGCGCGACCCGCTGGGCCTCATGCAGGAGCTGTCCCACCTGCGGGCCCAGGCGATGAACACCGCCTCGGGCAGCGACCTCGCCCGCCTCGACGCCCCGGGCTCGCCCGCGCTGGCGCAGGACAAGGCTGCCCTCGAGCGGCTGCGTCAGTCTGGGCGTGCCTACGCCGGGGTGCAGCTGCGGGTGCGCAGTGCCACCGCCTTGGCGGTGACCGCCGACCGAGCGAGCGTGCGGGCGGTGGTGGACACCGCGGCATACGAGGTCGTCTCGCACTCCGGGACGACTCAGGCGCAACCGGCGCGCACGGGGGAGCCGATGCGGTTCACCCTGCGGTGGGTCGACGGCCAGTGGCAGGTGGAGCGGGTCGAGCCGTCCTAGCGGCCGACCTCGGCGCGCACGAGCTGCGCGAGGTCGGTGTCCCGGTGCGTGAACCCGGAGGTGATCAGGAGGGAGGGCGAGACCCGTTTGCTCGTGAGGACCTCATCGGCGAAGCCACCGAGGACCCACCGCACGCCGAAGGCGGGGGCTGGCAGCACGGCCGGGCGATGCAGGGCATGCCCGAGGGCGCGTGCGACCTCGCGCTGGCGCACCGGTTCGGGGGCGACGACGTTCACCGGCCCGGTGACCTCGGGGTGGTCGACCAGGTGCGCCAAGGCTGCCACCGCGTCGTGCAGCGAGACCCAGGACCACCACTGCCGGCCGCTGCCCAGGGGGCCGTTGATGCCGAGCCGGGCCAGCTTCGTCATCCGCTCGAGCGCCCCACCGTTGGCGGCCATGACCAAGCCCGTGCGGGGATGCGCGACCGACAGGCCGGCTTCGCGCGCCGGCTCCGCGCTCGCCTCCCAGGCCCGCACCATCTCCGGCACGAAGCCCGCACCGGGACCGGAGTCCTCGGAGAGCACCTCCTCGCCCCGGTCGCCGTACCAGCCGATCGCCGACTGGCTGACCAGGCGCACCGGGGCGCCGAGGGCGGCCAGGGCGTTGGCCACCGTCGTGGTCCCGTCGACGCGCGAGGTCAACAGCTCGCGCTGGTAGGCCGGTGTCCACCGATGGTCCGACGGCCCGGCGCCGGCCAGGTGCACGACCGCGTCGACGCCGGCCAGGACGCCCGGATCCAGGCGCCGCGACGGCGGGTCCCAAGCCACCTCGTCGGGCGCCTGGGGCGCCCTGCGGACCAGCCGGACGACGTCGTCGCCGCGTGCCCGCAGGTGCGCCGTCAGGGCAGTGCCAACCATCCCGGACGACCCGGTGATGGCGATCCGCTGCGACACGGCGCGTCAGACCTCGAAGTTGCCGTCCTCGAGACGGGCCTTCATCGCGCTGAGGAACCTGGCCGCGTCGGCACCGTCGACGACCCGGTGGTCGTAGGAGAGGGCGAGGTAGGCCATCGAACGCACCGCGATCGTCTCGCCACCGTCGGCGTCGGTCACCACGACCGGGCGCTTGACCACCGCACCGGTGCCGAGGATGCCGACGTTGGGCTGGTTGATGATCGGGGTGTCGAACAGCGCGCCGCGGCTGCCGGTGTTGGTGAGCGTGAACGTCCCGCCGGACAGCTCGTCGGGCGTGATCTTGTTGCCGCGGGTGCGCTCGGCGAGGTCGGCGATCGCCCGTGCGAGACCGGCGATGTTGAGGTCGCCGGCGTTCTTGATGACCGGGACGAGCAGGCCGCGCTCGGTGTCGACGGCGACCCCGAGGTTCTCCTGGCCGTGGTAGGTGACCTGGTCGCCCTCGACGCTGGAGTTCACCTGCGGGTACTCCTTGAGCGCCTCGACGGCGGCCAGCGCGAAGAACGGCAGGAAGCTCAGCTTGGTGCCCTCGCGCCGCTCGAAGTCGGCCTTGGTCCGGGCCCGGAGGCGAGCGATCTTGGTGACATCCACCTCGACCACGGTGGTCAGCTGGGCCGAGACCTGCAGCGACTCGACCATGCGCTTGGCGATGGTCTGGCGCAGCCGGGACATCTTCTCGGTCGTGCCCCGCTTCGCCGAGGCCGCGGCGGAAGACGGCGTCGCGGAAGGCGCCGACGGTGCGGATGCAGCCGCAGGTGCGCCGGACGCCGCCGGCGGCGCCTGCGGTGCAGCGGCCTGTTCCTTGGCGGCCTTGGCCGCGTCGAGCACGTCCTGCTTGCGGATCCGGCCACCGACCCCGGTGCCCTTCAGCGAGCTCAGCTCGACGTTGTTCTCGGCGGCGAGCTTGCGCACGAGCGGCGTGACGTAGGCCGAGGCGTCGGCCGGCTCGCCGTCCGGCTGTGCAGCCGGTGCGGAAGCCTGCGGCTGAGCCTGCTGCTCCTGCTGGGGCTGTGGGGGCTGCTCCTGCTGGGGCTGTGGGGGCGCGGGTGCCTCGGCCGGGGTCGGCGCTGCCGCCGAGGGGGCCTGCTGCTGGGGAGCCTCCTGCTGCTGGGGAGCCTCCTGCTTCGGCTCGGACTGCTGCTCCTGCGGCTGCTGTTGGGCCGGGGCGGATCCGCCGCCACCAGAACCGCCGATGATCGCCAGGTCACCGCCCACGGGGACGGTGTCGTCCTCCTGGACGAGGATCTTCGTGATGGTGCCCGCCGCCGGCGAGGGGATCTCGGTGTCGACCTTGTCGGTGGAAACCTCCAGCAGGGGCTCGTCCACCTCGACGGTGTCGCCCTCGGACTTCAGCCAGCGAGTGACGGTTCCTTCGGTCACGGACTCGCCCAGCGCGGGCATGGTCACCGTCTCACCCTCGCCGGACCCGCCGC
>DASUKI010000286.1:0-11378 GCA_036278855.1 Pedococcus sp. | reverse complement strand
AACTACAAGCTGTTCCTCGCAGTCGTCCTCGGCCTCATCCTGCTGGGCGTCACCCTGGCGGTGCACCGCAGTCGGGGCGAGGAGCACCGCTGGGACTGGAAGGGTGGCTCGTGGTACTGGCCGTGGCTCGCGGGGCTGGCCCTCTTCTCGTGGATCAGCGACTACGGCGGCGGCCTCGGGTGGCTGCACTTCGACAGCGCGATCCCGGTCATGCTGGTCTTCTCGGCCGTCATCTACTGGTACGCCTCGACCTGTCGGCTGTCCACGGGTGAGGTCGAACAGCACATCGTCGAGTCCCGCCACGAGGCCGAGCTCGAGGACGAGCAGCTCGGCGCGGCCCTCTGAGCCGACCTGCTGGTTGCTAACCCGCTGGTTCGATGTAAACGCGCCGGGAATCCCCGGCGCGTTTACATCGAACCAGCGCTGCGTCTGGCGGAGGATGCGGGATTTGAACCCGCGAGGGGTTTCATCCCCAACACGATTTCCAATCGTGCGCACTAGGCCACTATGCGAATCCTCCGCGCAGGAGGCTACCGGAGGACTGCCTCGCGCCAGAAATCGCCGCCGTGGTCCCCGTCCCAGTCGTCGTGGATCCGATTTCGGCGCCGTCAACCGGGCCACTACAGTGGTCGCAGGCACCCCGTGTGGTGGTACCTCTCCGAACTCCCCCAGGGCAGGAATGCAGCAAGGGTAGGAGAGCTCTTCCAGGTACGCGGGGTGTCCCCTTGCGTCAGGATCGACGTGCAGCAGCCGGCCGAAGGTGCGTGCGTGAGCACACACGCGCACCAGCCGCAGCGGCACTGCACGTCACTGCTCGCAGCTGCGTCAGCCGCGGTGCGCCTCGTCGAGCAGTCGCACGCGACGGCGGCCCAGCATGACCGCGGCGTAGGACGCGAGCACCAGGACCCCCACGGCGTTCGAGGGGCCGGACCGCGTCAGCAGCGCGGACGCGGCGACTCCACCGATGACGGTGAGCAGCAACGGCCGGGCGTACCAGAAGGTGACCGACACGACTGCCGACCCCGGCGAGAACAGCGTGGCTGGTGGCAGGCCCCGGAAGGCCGCCATCAGGTGGGCGCCGCCCACCAGGGCGACCATCGCCGGCGGCCACAGCACCGCAGCCAGCCCAGCTCCCGAGGTGGCGGCGACGAGCCCACCAACGAGCATCCCGGTGGCCGCGTAGAGCAGCGATGGGACGACCAGGTGGGCCAACGCCTCGTGGCCGAACCGCAGGCCGATGAGCGGCGGGGTGCCCGCGTTGTCGCCCTGCAGCCGCAGGCCCTCCGCCCACGCGCCGTACCCGAGGTAGCAGGCGATCACCCCGAGGAAGGCGATGAAGCTCGGGACACCGCGCACCGTGGCGTGGGCGAGCGCCCAGCACCCGCCGGCGGACAGGACCGCCCCAACGACCAGGGTCCCGGGTGAGCGGCGCAGGCCCAGCAGGTCACGCCCGGCCACGACCGCGACCGGCCCTCGCGCCCGCAGCCGGCTGTGCCTCAGCCGGGTGCCCGGGGCCACGACGTCGAGGCGCGCCGCCCGCAGGTCGCCGGCCAGGACCGCACCGCCCATCGTGACGGCGCGCGCCGACTGGGTCCGCAGCCCGACGTGGTGCAGGGCACGCAGCGAGCGAGCCCCCCGCAGCACGGTGCCGGGCCCCCTCACCCCGGTCGGCCACGACCGCACCTGGCCCCACAGCCAGGCGCCCGCGAAGCCGAGCCCGACCACGAGGCCACCCACCGTCGACGGCAGGAGCTCCCAGGGTGAGCCCACGTTGGCGATGAGCATCCCGGCGCCGAGGGCGCCGCCGGTGAGCAGCCCGACGAGCAGGCAGCCGAACAGGCTCAGCCGCCACCACCGTCGGAGCACGACCGCGCGGTCCAGCGCGCTGACCGCCACGTGGTCCAGGTAGGGCAGGTCGGGCACCACCGGCCCCCGGAGGTGGCCGAGCCGGTGGGCGAGGAGCAGCAGCGCGACCACGACGGTGCCCACCACGAGCACGCCCTGCACCCCGGTCAGGTGCCGTGAGATCCAGGCGGGGTCGACGAACTCGAAGAAGGCGTGCGAGGCGGGGACGCCGTAGACCAGCGCCGAGATGACGGCGACGTACGCGGCATACACCGCATTGCCGTTGCCCTCCTCGGGCAGGCCGCCGCGGATGACGCGCCGCGCCTGGGCGAGGCGCTCGCGGTCGCCGCTGGGACCGCCACGCTCCACGGGCGGGCTGGTCATGCTCCGACGATGTCGACCACGCGGTCGGCGATGACGGCCGTCATGTCCGGGTCGTGGCAGGCGACGACCAGCGCCACCCCCTCGGCCTTGCGGGCCAGCAGCAGGTCGCTGAGCAGGCCGCGCTTGTGGGTGTCGAGGCGCTGCTCCGGTTCGTCGAGGAGCAGGACCCGGGCGGGGCGGAACAGGACCATGGCGAGGTGGAAGAGCTGCTGCTGCCCTGAGGACAGCTCGTGGGGGAACCGCTCCGTGAGGTGGTCGATCTCGAGGCTCGCGAGCAGCTCGTCGGCGCGCTCGTCGGCGGTGTCGATGGCGCCGCCCCAGGTGGAGTCGATGAGGACGAGGTGATCCACGACGGTGAGGTCGCGGTATGCCGTGGGCGAACCGAGGAGGGCGGCCACCCGCGCCCGCGTGGCGGGGTCGCGCTCGTCGAGCGGCTGGTCGTCGAGGCTGGCGCTGCCCTCGGACGCCTCGAGGGTGCCGGCGAGGATGCGCAGCAGGGTGGTCTTGCCGCTGCCGTTCGCGCCCCGCAGGACGACGCACTCGCCGGAGCCCACCGTGAGGTCCGTGGGGCGCAGCAGGACGTTGCCGTCGATCTGCTTGCCGACGCCTGCTGCGGTGAGCGTCACCGGGGACTGGTCCGGGCCCGCACCCGGCTCGCTGACGGCCTGTTGGCGCCGTGAGAACATCTGCCTCCCTCGTCCTGGTCAGTGTGCCACCGGGCCCTGGAGCGGCCCTCGAGCGGGTGGCGCCGTTGTCACGGAGGCCGACTAGGGTTCCCGAGGTGAGCACCGCCCTGTACCGCCGCTACCGTCCGGAGACCTTCGCCGACGTCATCGGGCAGGAGCACGTCACCGAGCCGCTCATGCAGGCGCTGCGCACCGGCCGGGTCAACCACGCCTACCTCTTCTCCGGGCCGCGCGGCTGCGGCAAGACGACGAGCGCGCGCATCCTCGCCCGCTGCCTCAACTGCGCGCAGGGCCCCACCCCGACCCCCTGCGGTGAGTGCGACTCGTGCGTGGCCCTCGCCCGGGGCGGCCCCGGCAGCGTCGACGTCATCGAGATCGACGCGGCCAGCCACGGCGGGGTCGACGACGCCCGCGACCTGCGCGAGCGGGCGTCCTACGGCCCGGCCCAGAGCCGCTTCAAGGTCTACATCATCGACGAGGCGCACATGGTGACGCCGCAGGGCTTCAACGCCCTGCTCAAGATCGTCGAGGAGCCGCCCGAGCACGTGAAGTTCGTGTTCGCGACGACCGAGCCCGAGAAGGTCATCGGCACCATCCGGTCGCGCACGCACCACTACCCCTTCCGCCTGGTCCCGCCCGGGCAGCTCACCGACTACATGGAGCGGCTGTGCGAGCAGGAGGGGGTGACCGTGGCCCCCGGGGTCCTGTCCTTCGTGGTCCGCGCCGGCGGTGGCTCGGTCCGTGACTCGCTCTCGGTGCTCGACCAGCTCATCGCGGGCTCGGGCGAGGAGGGGCTGACCTACGAGAGTGCTGCGGCGCTGCTGGGGTTCACCGACACCGAGCTGCTCGACGCCATCATCGACGCGTTCGCGGCAGGCGACGCCGCGGGCGTGTTCCACCAGGTCGACCGCGTCGTCGAGACCGGACTCGACCCGCGGCGGTTCGTCGAGGACCTGCTCGAGCGGCTGCGCGACCTCATCGTGGTTGCCGCCGTGCCCGACGGCGCCTCGTCGGTGCTGCGGCTGCTGCCCGAGGACCAGGTCGAGCGGATGCGCCAGCAGTCCGGCGCGTTCGGGGCGGGGGCGCTGTCCCGCGCCGCCGACATCGTCAACGCCGGCCTCACCGAGATGACCGGAGCCACCGCGCCCCGCCTCCAGCTCGAGCTGATCTGCGCGCGCGTCCTGCTTCCCGGCGCCTCCGGCGAGAGTGGGTATGCCGCGCGGCTGGACCGCCTCGAGCGTCGCCTCGACGTCGAGGGAGTTCCGTCGGTCACCGGGGGCGCGGGGCGCCCCGAAGGGAGTGGGCGGCCGGCGCCGCAGCCGACCGCGCCTCAGCAGACGGGGCCCTCTCCGACCGCGCCTCAGCAGACGGGGCCTTCTCCGACCGCGCCACAGCAGACGGGGCCCTCTCCGACCGCGTCCCCGCCGACCGCACCCCAGCCGACGAGTCAGGATGCCCCCGCTGCCGAGGCGCCTGCCGAGGAGCCGTCGGCCTCGACTCTCGCGACGGGTGCCGACGTCGAGCCACACGCCGATCGACCGGCCGACCTCGACCAGCACGCGGAGCCCCCGTCGGAGGGGGCGCCCGCGCCGGCCTCTCGTGCCGCGGGTGGGCTGGATGCCGCGGCGATCCGTCGCGCCTGGCCCGACGTGCTCGGCAAGATCTTCTCGCTCAAGCGCCCCACCTGGACCCTGCTGTCCGAGCACGCGCAGGTCCTCGACTACGACGGCCAGCGCCTGCTGCTGGGCATCTCCACCATCGGGCTCGCCAACACGTTCCGGCGCGGTCCCCACGCCGAGCTCGTGCGCCAGGCCCTGATCGACGTGCTCGGTGTGGACGCCCAGGTAGAGGGCATCCCCACCCCCGACGCCGCAGCGTCCGCGCCGACGGGTGGGCCCCATCCCAGCGTCACGCCCGACAACGGGCCCGGAGCCTCAGGCGCCGGACCGCGTGAGGCCGAGGCGCCGCGCCGCGCGACCCCGCGAACCGGTGAGGCAGGCGGCGCACCCGCGCCCGAGTCGGGCGACACCGGGTGGGCGGGGGCGGGCGCCGCTGCGGGGTCGGGTCCATCGTGGGCCACCGCCGACGACTCACCTTCGCCGCCCGGCGGGCCGGCCGCTGCCACCGCCGACCTGGCACGGTCAAGGCTCGAGCGTGCCCGCGAGCAGGTGGCTGCCGACGGACCCGCGAGCACACCGGTGCCGCGCGTTGCCGACGACAGCGCGGCCAGCGCCGACGACGAGGACGTCGAGGCGCTCGGCGAGGTCGGCCGCCCGGTCATCGAGCGGATCCTCGGCGGCACGGTGATCGACGAGGGCCCGTGAGGCTCTCGCCGCCGCGCCAACCCTGACCGGGCTTGGCTCGCGTCCGGCATGGAGTCCGGACGCGAGCCGTGGGAGCCAAGCCCTTCTCAGGCGGCCGGCTCCAGCTCCGCCTGGCGCACGTGGGGCGGAGCGGGCCGACGTCGCGTCCCGAGCAGGACGGTCGCCAGGACCGCGGCTGCGAGCAGGAATCCGGTCGCCGCCTCGAAGGTGACGCCCAGGCCCTGGACCAGACCGCCGCCATCAACGTGCGAGGCGAAGATCGTGACCAGCACGGCCAGCCCGAGCGAACCGCCCACCTGCTGGCCCATCTGGAGCAGCCCCGATGCCGAGCCCGCCTGCTCGGGGGCGACGTTGCCCAGCATGGCCACGGTGAGGGGCATGAACGTCAAGCCGGCGCCGACACCGGTCAGCAGCATGGCCGGCAGCAGGTGGAGCGCGTAGCCGCTGGTCGCGTCCAGACCGCTCAACCACAGGTTTGAGGCGGCCACCATGGACAGCCCCACCAGGACCAGGGGTCGGACGCCCAGCCGTGCGACGAGCCCGGGCGTGAACCTCGACGTGGCGAAGATCAGCAGGGTCAGGGGCAGGAAGGCGAACCCGGACCGGAGGGCGCCGTAGCCGAGGATCCCTTGCATGAACTGCACCGCAAAGAAGAAGAACGCGAACTGGGCGCCGACGAACAACGCCATCACGCTCACCGCGCCGGCGCGCGCCCGGTCGCGGAGCAGCCCGAGGTCGAGCACCGGTGAGGACGTGCTGCGCTCCAGATGGACGAACGCGCCGAGCAGCACCGCAGCCAGTGCGAAGCCGCCGAGGGTTCCGACCGAACCCCAACCGTGGTCGGGGGCGTTCACGAAGGCAAAGACAAGCGCGGCCGAGCCGAGGGTGGCGGTCACCGCTCCGGGCAGGTCGAACCGACCCGGGCGCGGGGCGGTCTCGCTGACGAACCGTCGGGTGAGGGCCAGCACGGCCAGGCCGATCGGGACGTTGACGAACAGCGACCACCGCCACGACGCGTAGCCGGTGAGCACGCCGCCCAGCAGCAACCCGATCGAGCCACCTGCCGACGAGACGGCGCTGAACAGGGCGAGGGCACGGTTGCGAGCCGCCGGTGTCTGCGCGGAGGTGGTCACCAGGGCGAGCACGCTCGGCGCGGCCACGGCCGCGCCGACACCCTGGAGGGCGCGGGCCGCGACGAGCAGGGGGGCCGAGGCGGCCAGCCCGCCGAGCAGCGAACCGAGCGTGAAGACCGCCAGGCCGGCAAGGAACGTTCGGCGCCTGCCGAGCGTGTCACCGAGGCGGCCACCCAGGAGGAGGAGTCCGCCGAAGGTGAGGGTGTAGGCGCTGAGCACCCAGGAGAGGGTTGATGCGCTGAAGCCGAGGTCCACGCGGATCTTGGGCAGCGCGACGTTCACGACGCTCATGTCGAGGATGAGCATCAGCTGGACGGTGAGGACCAGGGCCAGGCCGATGGCCCTGCGCCTGGGTGAGGCCGTGACCGCGACCGGCGAACCAGTCAGCTGTGAGGTCATGGGGAAAGCTCCTGTCGAAGAGGATGGCGTATGCTTTAGCGGAGAGGCCCTCCGAACGGAGAGTGTCTCCGGTTATGAACTATACGGAGAGTGCCTCCGGTTATGCAAGGAGTTTTCTGGTGACGCCTGCACGTGGCACCTCCACCGCGCCCGGGCCCGCTCCCGACGTCGCGACTGGCAAGCCCTTGCGCGCAGACGCCCAGCGCAACCGCGATCGGCTGATCGAGACGGCGCGGGCCCTGTTCCGCGAGCGCGGTGCCGACTGCTCGCTCGACGAGGTCGCCAAGCGCGCGGGAGTGGGGGCTGGCACGCTCTACCGGCACTTCCCGACCCGTGAGGACCTCATCGACGCGGTGATGAAGGACTGGGCCGACCGGGTCCTCGCAGACGCGGAGCAGGTCGCCGCTGCCGGGCTGTCACCGCGCGAGACGCTCCGAACCTGGTTCCAGCGGTTTGTCGCCAATGTCGGTGTCTACCAAGGGGCCGCCCGCAAGGTGCTCGCCGCCGTGGACGACCCGTCCTCCCCGATCTACCGCAAGTGCCAGGTGCTGGCTCTCGCCAACGAGCAGGTGATCGCCCACCTGCGTGACGTCGGCGCGCTTCGTGACGGCGTCGACGCCCGCGAGGTGCTGCGCCTGGTCAGCGGCGTGTCCGCCGTCGTCGACAACTCCGGGCTCAAGGAGGGCCAGGCCGAGCCGATGCTCGCCATCGTCATCGACGGGGTCCTGCGCCCGGGCACCGACTGAGTCCCGCCCGACGAGCGGCGAGGCGGACCGCCTCCGCGCAGCCCCCCAGGGCATAGGCTCATCGCTGTGTACGAGGGCGTGGTCCAGGACCTGATCGACGAGCTCGGGCGGCTGCCCGGGGTCGGGCCCAAGAGCGCCCAACGGATCGCGTTCCACCTGCTCCAAGCCGACTCGGTCGACGTCAAGCGGCTGGTCGACGCGCTCACCGAGGTGAAGGCGAAGGTCCGGTTCTGCGAGACCTGCGGAAATGTCGCGGAGGCGGTGCAGTGCCGGATCTGCGCCGACCCCCGACGCGACGGCACCTCGATCTGCGTGGTCGAGGAGCCCAAGGACGTCGTGGCGATCGAGCGCACTCGAGAGTTCCGGGGTCGCTACCACGTGCTCGGCGGGGCGATCAGCCCGATCGACGGCGTCGGTCCTGACGACCTGCGGATCAAGGAGCTGATGACCCGCCTCGCCTCCGGAGAGGTCACCGAGGTCATCATCGCGACCGACCCCAACCTCGAGGGCGAGGCCACCGCCAGCTACCTGGCACGCTTCCTGCGGACCATGGAGATCAGGGTGACCCGGCTCGCGTCCGGGCTGCCCGTCGGGGGCGACCTGGAGTACGCCGACGAGGTGACGCTCGGGAGGGCGTTCGAGGGCAGGAGGCTGCTGGATGTCTGACGACCTGCGAGCGCTGGGGGAGGAGTGCGCGACCGATGCGCGCGCCTACCTGACGACCATGACCGAGGTTGCCTCCGGGTCGGCTCCCGACGCGGCCATCCCGATGACACTGCTCGCCCTCTCGCAGGCCCTCGTCATGGGCGCGCGGCTCGGGGCGATCGAGGACGTCGTGCCCGAGGAGCGATTCGAGGCGGACACCGCGGAGACCGAGCTCGACCCGCTGCGGACCGGCGTCGCGAACCTGTTCGACGGCCTCGACGAGTACGCCGACCTCATCGATCCGGTGACCTCGACCGAGCGCACCACCGGCTCGCTCTCGAACGACGTCACGGTGGTCGCCGCAGCGCTGGCCCACGGGCTGCGGCACTACGACGCCGGGCGGGTGTCCGAGGCCCTGTGGTGGTGGCAGTTCAGCTACCTGTCGGACTGGGGGGAGCGGGCCGCCTCCGGGCTGCGCGTGCTGCAGTCGTTGCTGAGCCACATCCGGCTCGATGCCGACGAGGAGAGCGTCTCCGAAGCCGAGTTCGACGCACTCCACCCATAGGCCGCACCCCGCGATTCGATGTAAACGCGCCCGGGGAGCCCGGCGAGTCGGCGTCGAACCGTGACGGTGCCCGGCGCGTCAGGCGATCCGGGTCCCGTTGGGCAGGCGGCGGATCGGGGTCCGCAGCCGTTGTGCCGCGACGATGACCGACCCGCCGCCGAGGGCCAGCAGGAAGGCCAGGCCGATGGGCCACACCGGCGCGGTCTGCAGCGCCGTGTCCATGGGGTCGACGTTGGGCCCGGTCGGGTTCGCGCTGAGGTCGGCCTGGAAGTTGCACTCCTGCTGCACCTCGGCGGGGCCGTTGCGGGCCATCCGGGCCCCGGCGCTGATCCAGCGCATCGGCGTGAACCCGGCGCTGACGTACTGGCCGCCCACCCGGCGCGGTTGCGAGGGCGCGACATCGGCGACGACGACGAAGGGGTTGAGCGGGAGCGCCCACCAGATCCGCTCGGTGTGGGCCACCCCGGTCTTGCGCGTGAACGTCGTGCAGTCCGCCTCGGTCGGGCCCTGCGCCTCCTGGAGCTGCTTGAGCTGCTCCTCGGTCAGCGTGGGGTCCGACGGGTCGATGTTCGGGGGCTGGTGCTGCTCCCACCAGCTGTCGGGGACCCCGAAGACCTTCTGCTGCTCCTGGTCGGTGACGAGGAACGCACCCAGCCCGAACCCGATCGTGGTGCCGAAGACGAGCGCACCCATCACCAGGTAGGTGAGCACGGCGGAGGCAACCGGTCGCGCGGTGAGGGTGGAGAACATCAACCCGACGGCACACACGACCGCCAGCACCACGACCAGCACGAGCACCGACAGCAGGATCCGCCCCGCCCCCACGCCGCCCTCGAGCCACGACCACGCGAGGAAGGGCAGCGCGGTCGCGAGGAAGGCCACGGCGATGACCCACGCAGCCGCGAGCTTGCCCAGCACGATGTCCCACTGCGTCAGGAGCGTCGTCTGGAGCGTGGCGAGGACCCCGTGCTCGCGGTCGCCGTTGACCGAGGTGGCCGTGAGCGAGGGGACGATGAGCATGGCCAGGCCGAGCACGAAGAAGATCACGACGTCGTACATCGCCTGCCCCGAGCGCAGGTCGGGGTCCTTGGTCGCGTAGTAGGCGAGGAACGCCACCAGCGCGATCACCAGGAACCAGACGGCGATCACGATGGGCCACCGCGAGGTGCGGACCCGCTGACGCAGCTCGAGCGCCGCGACGGTGCGGATCCCGTGCCAGCTCATCGCCGGTCCTCCGTCGCCGCGAGGTAGGCGGACTCCAACGCCCCCTGGCTGGGGGTGAAGGCGGTGACCCGGATGCCGTCGCGCACCAGGTCGGCCAACAGGCGGGCGGCGTTCTCCTCACCCGCGGCCTCGACCTCGGTCAGCCCTCCACCGACCCGCCGCGCGGGCACGTGGTGCTCCGCCAGCCAGGTCGTGAGTCGCTCGGGGTCGAGGGAGTCCAGCCGCCACGACGCCGGGCCGGTGGCAACGAACTCGTCGCCGAGGCTCTGCGTCTCCACGCTGCGGCCCCTCGCCACGATCACCGCCCGGTCGGCGACCTCCTGCAGCTCGGTGAGGATATGGCTCGAGACGAGCACCGTCTTCCCTTGTGCCGCAAGCGACCTCAGCACGTCGCGGAGCTCGATCCGGCTGCGTGGGTCCAGCCCGGACGCGGGTTCGTCGAGCAGGAGGACGCTGGGGTCGTTGATGAGCGCCCGAGCGAGCCCCAGCCGCTGCTTCTGCCCGCGCGACAGCACTCGTGCGCGGCGGTCGGCGAGGTCGTCGAGGTGCACAGCGGCCAGCAGATCGTCGGTGCGGGCGCGTGCGCGGTCGGCAGGAATCCGGTAGGCCGCCGCGATGGTGTGCAGCACCTCTCGTACGGTGAGCGCGTCCCAGGTGCCGAACCCGTCCGGCATCCAGCCGATCCGGGCCCGCACCTTCGTCGGCTCGGCCACCGGGTCGAGCCCGTCGACGCGGATCGACCCCTGGTCCGGCACGAGCAGCGTCGCAAGCATCAGGAGCAGGGTGGTCTTGCCAGATCCGTTGGGGCCGATCAGGGCGGTGACCTCACCCGGCTGCGCCGTCAGGCTGATGCTGTCGACCGCGAGGACGTCGCCGAACGCGCGGCGCACCCCCTGCACCTCGATGGCCATGCCAGAGGGTATCCAGCCACCGGGCCTGCGTCCGCCAGTTTGCTTGCGTCCGCGAGTTTGCCCCGCTGGTGGGCAACTCCGCAGACGCAAGCAGTTGGGCGGCCGGGGAGGAGCAGGTCAGCGCTGGGGGATGTCGCGGCGGCGGAAGCCGACGAACGCCACGGCGACGAGGGCGGCGGCGACGAGGCACAGCCCTAGCAGACCGGTGCCGTCGACCGCCCCACCGGGCAGGTCCCCGACGTGGTCGGTCGGCGCCAGCGCCGTGACCCAGCCCGGGAGCTTCAGCGCGGGGCCGAGCAGCGCGACGACGGCGGTGAGCACCAGCCACGCCCAACCGAGTCCCAGCCAGCGTGGCCTGGCGCCGAACAGCGCCATGGCTGCCGCAGCCAGCACCACCACGACAGGGAGGTATGCCGCCGCGGAGCCGGCCAGGCGGGCGACCTGCGCCGCGTCGTCGAGGGACCATGCGGCAGACAGGGAGAGCGCGGCCGTGCCGGCCAGCCCGACGACCGCGAG
>DASUKI010000285.1:0-10723 GCA_036278855.1 Pedococcus sp. | reverse complement strand
AGGATCGCGCCGAAGGCGGCGACCTTGGTGCAGGCCGCCATGAAGCCGGTGACCGGCGTCGGGGCGCCCTGGTAGACGTCGGGGGTCCACGAGTGGAAGGGCACCGCGCCGACCTTGAACAGCAGGCCGACCAGCACCAGGATCACGCCGGGCAGGAGCAGCCCGTCCAGGGCTCCGGAGGACGCTGTGACCGCCTTGGCGATGTCGGCGATGTAGATCGACCCCGCGTAACCGAACAGCAGCGCGGAGCCGAAGAGGAAGAAGGCGGAGCTGAAGGCACCGAGCAGGAAGTACTTCAACGACGCCTCCTGCGACAACAGCCGTCGACGGCGGGCCAGTCCAGAGAGCAGGTAGAGGGGCAGCGAGAGCACCTCGAGGGCGATGAACATCGTCAGCAGGTCACCCGCCGCGGGGAACAGCATCATCCCGACCACGGCGAACAGCGTCAGCGGGAAGACCTCGGTGGTCGCGAGCCCGGCGCGCAGCGCCGCCGCCTCGTGCGGGGAGCCCGGGACCGCTGCACCCATGGGCGTGAAGGCGTCTGCCCCCTGGCCGCCGAAGGTCTCAGCCATCGTCAGGACCCCGAGGAACGACATCGCCAGGATCGAGCCCTGCAGGAACAGGGTGGGACCGTCGACGATGACCGCTTGGCGGAGCGTGCCCCCGTGGTGCGCGCTCTGGGCAGAGACCAGGACCAGGACGAGGAACGCCGCCAGCAGCGAGACCAGGGCGATCACGACCTGCGTGGCGTGACGCACGGCTCGGGGTGCGAACGCCTCGACCAGCACCCCCAGGACCGCCCCGGCGATGACGACGAGCATGGGCGCGATCGCGCCGTAGTCGACGTCGGCTGGCTGGAACGCCGCAGGGACGGCGGCCAGGCCGGACGCGGCGAGCGTGACTGTCACGGCGGGCATTACTTCGAGCTCCCGTCAGCAGCGGTGGCCGGCGCAGGGTCGTGCACGCCGACGTAGGACAAGGTCTTGGCGACCGAGGGGTTCAGGGCGTCCAGGGCGAGCTTGGGGTAGAAGCCGAGGACGAGGAACGCAGCGATGAGCGGCACCACGACGAGCTTCTCGCGCAGCGTGATGTCGGCGACCGGTGCCGAGAGCGTCGGCTTGGGCCCGGTCATCATCCGCTTGTACATCAGCAGGATGTAGAGGGCGGCCAGGACGATGGCGGTGGTCGCGATGACCGCCGCCGCCTGGTAGCGCTGGAAGGTCCCGATCACCACGAGGATCTCGGACACGAACGACCCCAGGCCGGGAAGGGCCAAGCCGAACATGCCAGCGGTCAGCCAGACGCCCGCGAGCACCGGCGTGACCTTCTGCCAGCCGCCGAAGTCGGGGATCCGCTTGCTGCCGCGGCGGGCGATGAGCATGGCGGCGATGAGGAACAGCGCCGCGGTGCCGAAGCCGTGGTTGAGCATGTACAGCTGCGCGCCCGCACCGGCGCTGGACGTGAGGGCGAAGATGCCGAGCACGATGAACCCGAAGTGGCTGATCGAGGTGTAGGCGATGAGCCGCATGATGTCGGTCTGCCCGATCGCCAGCAGTGCGCCGTAGAGGACCGAGATCACCGCGAGGGCGATGACCACCGGGGTGGCCCACTTGGACGCCTCCGGGAACAGCTGCAGGCAGAACCGGATCATCCCGAAGGTGCCGACCTTGTCGAGCACGCCGACGAGCAGCACCGCGGTGGCGGGCTTGGCCTCGGTCGCGGCGTCGGGCAGCCAGGTGTGCACGGGCCACATCGGCGCCTTGACCGCGAACCCGAAGAAGAAGGCGAGGAACATCAGCCGCTCGGGCGTGGTCCCGAGGTCGATGCCGGTGAGCTTGGAGACCAGGAAGCCGTCGTCACCACCGGGGCCGTACTGGTAGAGCGCGATGACGCCGACCAGCATGACCAGCCCTCCGGCGAGGGAGAACAGCAGGAACTTCACCGCGGCGTACTGGCGGCGGGAGCCGCCGTAGGACCCGATCAGGAAGTACACCGGGATGAGCATCGCCTCGAAGAAGACGTAGAAGAGGAACACGTCGGTGGCCGCGAAGACCCCGACCATGAAGGTCTCCAGGACAAGCATCCAGGCGAAGTAGTTCTTCTCCCGCTTGCCGCCCTCGGGCACGTCGTCCCAGGCGGCGAGGATGCAGATGGGCGCGAGGATGACCGACATCAGGATCATGACCAGCGCCAGGCCGTCGACACCCAGGGCGTAGGACACCCCGAACTGCGGGATCCACTGGTGCTGCTCGACCAGCTGGAACTGCTCGCTCGATCCGGACTTGAATTGCAGCGCCGCGGCGATGCCCAGCACCAGTGTCACCAACGAGGTGCCGAGCGCGATGTGCTTCGCACGGTCGGTGAGCCCGGCCGGCAGCGCCGCCACGACCACGGCGCCGACCAGGGGGACGGCCCCGAGGACGGTCAGCCAGGGGAAGTTCGTCATCACTGGATCACCCACAGAGCACCGAGGATGGCGACGACACCGGCGAGCATCGTCAGGGCATAGGAGCGGGCGAAGCCGTTCTGCAGGCGTCGCACGCGGCTTGACGTGCCGCCGATGAACGCCGCCAGCCCGCCGACGCCGCCGTCGACGCCGCGGTTGTCGGCGAAGACCAGCGCGCGGGTCAGGTGGATCCCCGGCCTCATGAACAGGCCCTCGTTGACCTCGTCCTGGTAGAGGTCGCGTCGTGCGGCCTTGGTGAGCAGGGAGCCCGTCGGGGCCGTCTCCGGCACCTCGTCGCGCCAGTAGCGCACCCATGCCAGCGCGATCCCGCCGGCCACCAGCAGGAGGGTCAGTGTCATCAGCACCCACACCGGCAGCACCGGCTCGCCCTCCTCGTGCGCCCCGACCACCGGCTCGAGCCAGTGGGTGAACGTGTTGCCGATGGACAGGATGAGGCCGAGCAGGGCCGAGCCGACGGCGAGCACCATCATCGGGACGGTCATCACCAAGGGCGACTCGTGTGGGTGCACCGCGTCATCACCGTCCGAGCGCCACCTCCGCTCGCCGTGGAAGGTCATGAAGAACAGGCGGGACATGTAGAAGGCGGTGATGCCCGCGCCGACCAGCGCGGCGCCGCCGAACACCCAGGGCCGCCAGCCGTCACCGATGAACGCGGCCTCGATGATCTTGTCCTTGGACCAGAAGCCCGAGAACGGCGGCACCCCGAGGATCGCCAGCCAGCCCACCCCGAAGGTCACCCAAGTGATCTTCATGACGCTGGACAGCCCGCCGAACCGGCGCATGTCGACCTGGTCGTCCATGCCGTGCATGACCGAGCCGGCACCGAGGAACATGCCGGCCTTGAAGAAGCCGTGCGTGAGCAGGTGGAAGATCGCGAAGGCGTAGCCCACCGGGCCGAGTCCGGCGGCCAGCATCATGTAGCCGATCTGGCTCATGGTGGAGGCGGCCAGCGCCTTCTTGATGTCGTCCTTGGCGCAGCCCACGATCGCCCCGAAGAGCAGGGTGAAGGCGCCCACGATGACCACGAGCAGCTGGGCCGTCGGGGCGTGGTCGAAGATGAAGCTGCTGCGGACCACGAGGTAGACGCCTGCGGTGACCATGGTCGCCGCGTGGATCAGCGCGGACACCGGCGTGGGGCCGGCCATGGCGTCGCCGAGCCAGCTCTGGAGCGGGAACTGCGCGGACTTGCCGCAGGCGGCGAGCAGCAGCATCAGGCCGATGGCGGTGAGCACGCCTTCCGAGGCGTTCCCGGACGCCGCCGAGACCCCGGCGAAGTCGACGCGCCCGAAGGCCCAGAACATGACCATGATCGCGATCGACAGGCCGACGTCGCCGACGCGGTTGGCCACGAAGGCCTTGTTGCCCGCCGTGGCGTAGGCCGGGTTGTGGCTCCAGAAGCCGATGAGCAGGTAGGAGGCCAGGCCGACGCCCTCCCATCCGACGTAGAGCAGCAGGTAGGAGTCGGCCAGCACCAGCAGCAGCATGGAGGCGACGAACAGGTTGAGGTAGCCGAAGAAGCGGCGCTTGTCGGGGTCGTGCTCCATGTAGCCCAGCGAGTAGACGAGGATCAGCGACCCGACGAAGGTCACCAGCAGCACGAACGACATGGACAGCTGGTCGACCAGCATCCCGGCGTCGACCTTGAAGGACCCCGCCGGCACCCAGCTGTAGAGGTGCAGCGACTGCGCGCGGGCCCCGGGGTCGCGCCCGAGCATCGCGACCCAGACGACGAAGCCGATGACGAACGCGGCCCAGGACAGGCCCACGGCGAGCAGGGGGCCCCACTTGTCGGTGGCCCTTCCGCCGATGAGCAGGATCGCGGCACCGAGCAGGGGCAGCGCCACGAGCAGCCACGCGTATGCCGTGACGCCGGTTGCCGCGCTGGCGGCACCTTCGGCTGTGGCGAGGGTTGCGAGGGAAGTCACCTGTGTGGCTCCTTCTAGAGCTTCAGGAGGTTGGCGTCGTCGACCGAGGCCGAGCGGCGGGCACGGAAGATCGCGATGATGATGGCCAGGCCGACGACGACCTCGGCGGCCGCGACGACCATCACGAACAGGGCGATCACCTGGCCGTCGAGGCTGCCCTGCATGCGGGCGAAGGTCACGAAGGCCAGGTTGGTGGCGTTGAGCATCAGCTCCACCCCCATGAACACCACGATCGCGTTGCGCCGCACCAGGACCGTGACGCCCCCGATCGCGAACAACAGGGTGGCCAGGTAGATGTAGTTGACGAGGTTCACCGGTCCTCGCCCTCCTCGATCTCGTGCTCGATGTCGTGCTCCGCCTCGATGTGCCGGGTCGGCACGGCGACCTGCTCGCGCGCGCTGAGCACCCGGGAGACCGACAGGTCGCTGGGGCTGCCGTCGGGCAGCAGGGCGGGGGTGTCGACCGCGTTGTGGCGGGCGTAGACGCCCGGGGCGGGCAGGCCCGCGACGTTGACGTTCTCGTGGATCCGCCGCTCGGACCACTGCCGCTGGGTGGCCTTCTGGCCGAGCCGCTCACGATGCGCCAGCACCATCGCCCCGAGGGCCGCGGTGATCAGCAGTGCCGAGGTGATCTCGAACGCCCAGACGTACTGGCCGAAGATGAGCTCGGCGACACCAGAGACGTTGCCCTTGCTCTCGTTGACCGACGACACCCCCTTCATGGGACCGAAGCGCACCCGCCCGATGGCCGTGAACAGCAGGGCGGTCAGCCCGAGCGACAGCAGCAGGGCGGCCCATTTCTGGCCCTTGATGGTCTCCACGAGCGAGTCGGAGGAGTCGACCCCGACGAGCATGAGGACGAACAGGAACAGCATCATCACGGCGCCGGTGTAGACGAAGATCTGGATGATGCCGAGGAAGTCGGCCCCTTGGGCGATGTAGAAGATGCCCAGGTTGATCATCACCAGCGCCACGCCGATGGCGGCGTGGACGGCCTTCCTGGCGAACAGCAGGCCCAGCGCCGCCAGGACGCTGACCGGTCCGAGCACCCAGAACAGGACCTGCTCACCGAGGCCGGTCATCGGCGCACCGCCCGGGTGGTGTCGCGGGTCGCCTGGCGGCCGGATGCCACCACGTCGACCCCTTCCACCGGGTCACCACTGGGCGCGTGACCCTCGTGCGGCGCGGCATCGTGCGAGCGCACCCACTCCTCCTGCTCGGGCGTGGACTTGGCCACCTTGCCGTGGTAGTAGTCCCGCTCGTCGAGGCCGTCGACCATCGGGTGGGGCGGGAGCAGCATGCCCTCCTGGACGGGCGCGAGCAGCTGGTCCTTGGTGAAGATCAGGTCCGCACGGTTGTCGTCGGCCAGCTCGTAGAAGTTGGTCATCGTCAGCGCCCGCGTCGGGCACGCCTCGATGCACAGCCCGCAGAAGATGCACCGCAGGTAGTTGATCTGGTAGACGCGGCCGTACCGCTCCCCGGGCGAGAACCGTCCGGCGCCGCCCTCGGCGTCGTCGTTGTCCGCGCCCTCGACGAGGATGGCGTCGGCGGGGCAGGCCCACGCGCACAACTCGCACCCGACACACTTCTCGAGGCCGTCGGGGTGGCGGTTGAGCTGGTGGCGCCCGTGGTAGCGCGGTTGGGTGGGCCGCTTCTCCTCGGGGTACTCCTCGGTCTCGACCTTGCGGAACATGGTGGCGAAGGTGACGCCGAACCCACCGACCGGTGCGAAGAGGTCGGCGAAGAACCCGGCCTGCTGCTCGTCAGCCACGAGTGGCCTCCTTCTCGGGGATGTCCTGCGAGGCACGGTCGCCGATGGCCAGGGCCGGCTCGCGCAGCCGCTGCCCGGGTAGCGGTGGCACCGGGAAGCCACCCTCGAACGGGTCGACCTCCTCCGGCGGCGGAGCCGACTTGCGGGCATCGCGCTCGATGCGACGGTTCTCCCAGTAGTAGTAGACGAGCAGCACCACCGCCGCCACGACGGCGACGAAGATGAAGCTCAGCAGCGGGTACTGGCGACCGGCGATGGTGAACGACGGCCCGCTGACGAAGCCGAGCTGGCTGGCCCGGATGAAGGCGACCACCACGACCCAGGCCAGGGTGACCGGGATGAGGAAGCGCCAGCCGAACCGCATGAACTGGTCGTAGCGAACGCGGGGCAGGGAGCCACGCAGCCAGACGAAGAAGAACATGAACAGCCACAGCTTGATGACGAACCACAGCAGGCCCCACCAGCCGTGGTTGAACATGCCGTCATTGATCATCGTGATGAACGGCGGGGCCTGCCATCCACCGAGGAACATCGTGGTGGCAAGCGCCGAGACGGTGAACATGTTGACGTACTCGCCGAGGAAGAACATCGCGAACTTCAGCGAGGAGTACTCCGTGTGGAAGCCACCGGTCAGCTCGCCCTCGCCCTCGGCGAGGTCGAAGGGCAGCCGGTTGGTCTCCCCGACCATCGTGATCACGTAGACGAAGAAGCTGAAGAACGCCGGGATGATGTACCAGAGGTCCTTCTGGGCCGCGACGATCTGCGAGGTCGCCATCGAGCCGCTGTAGAGGAACACCGCCACCAGCGAGAGCCCCATGGCGATCTCGTAGGAGATCATCTGGGCGGTCGAGCGCAGCCCGCCGAGCAGGGGGTAGGTCGACCCGGACGACCATCCGGCCAGCACGATGCCGTAGATGCCGACGCCGGCGACGGCGAGCACCAGCAGCACAGCCACCGGGAGGTCGGTGAGCTGCAACGGGGTCCGGTGCCCGAACATCGACACGGTCGGACCCATGGGGATGATCGCGAACGACACGAACGCCATCGCACCCGCGATCACCGGGGCGAGCACGAACACGAACTTGTCGGCGTTCTTCGGTGTCAGGTCCTCCTTGAGGGCCAGCTTGACGCCGTCGGCCAAGGTCTGGAGCAGCCCGAACGGACCGGTCCGGTTGGGGCCCGGTCGCTGCTGCATCCGCCCGATGACCCGCCGCTCGAACCAGATCACGATCAGCGTGTTGACGAGCAGGAACACGAAGATGAGCAGCGCCTTGACCAGGTGCAGCCACCAGGGGGTGTCGCTGAAGTCCGCGCTCGGGTTGTCCGCGAACGGCGCCTGGGCGCCCAGCCCGGCAGCGAGGTGAGGTATGCCGGTGAGGGCCTCCGCGGCATACGTCATGGTGCTCACTGGGTCACCTCCACGGTGCTTGCCGCCCTGGCAACGGTGACGACGGCACCGCCGCCGGCGCGCAACGAGGCGCGGACCGTCGAGCCGCTGGAGTTCGTGGGCAGCCACACGACGTGGTCCACCATGCCCTCGGTGACCTCCACCGGAGCAGTGACCGAGCCGCCGTTCGCCGAGACGGTGACGGTGTCGCCGTCGGCCAGGCCCAGGGACTCGGCGGTGCCGGCGGACACCCGCGCGCGCGCCCGGGGGGCGGTACCGGCGAGGAACGGCTCGCCGTCCTGCAGGCTGCCGCGGTCGAGCAGGTGGTGCCAGGTCGACAGGACCAGCTCGCCGTCACCGGCGCTGGGCACCTCGGCGGGGGAGGTGGTCGGCAGCGGCTGGCGCTGCCCGGTCCACGGACCGAGCCGGGTCATCTCCGCGCGGACCTCCCCGACCGTGCGGGTCCCGAGGAAGACGCCGAGCTCGCCCGCCAGCATGTCGAGGACCCGGTAGTCGGACTGCGCCTTGGTCTCCAGGGCCGCATCGAACTGGCGCACCCGCCCCTCCCAGTTGACGAAGGTGCCGGCCTTCTCGGCGTGGGGGGCGACCGGCAGGACGACGTCAGCCAGGGCGGTCACCGACGAGGGGCGCAGCTCGAGGGAGACCACGAAGGTCTTCGCGAGCGCCTCTTCCGCGCGCGGGTCGGCCAGGTCGTCGGCGTCGACGCCGCCGACGACCAGGGCGTCGACCGACCCGTCGACGGCGCCACCGATGATGCCGGCCGTGTCGCGGCCCGGGAGGTCGGGCAGCCCGACCACGTCCCAGGCCTCCGCGACCTGCTGGCGGGCGGCGGGGTCGGCGACGGGACGACCGCCGGGGAGCAGGGTGTGCAGGGCGCCGGCCTCCAGCGCGCCGCGCTCCCCGGCGCGGCGGGGCACCCACGCGAGGCGGGCACCGGTCGAGGCGGCGAGGGACGCCGCCGCCGAGAGCGCCCCGGGGACGGTCGCGAGCCGCTCGCCGACGAGGATGACCGCACCGCCGGCCTCGAGGGCCTTGGCCGCCTGTGCGGCGGCGTCGTTGCCGGTGACGCCGTCACCGAGCCCGCGCAGCACCTCCGCCTCGGTGCCGGGGGCGGACGGGATCAGGTGACCACCCAGCTTGGTGAGGCCGCGCGTCTCGAAGGGCGCCACGGCATAGACGGCGGTCTTGTGCTTGCGGTTCGCCTTGCGCAGCCGCAGGAAGACGATCGGGCTCTCCTCCTCGGGCTCGAAGCCCGCGAGGATGACGGTCTTGGCGTTGTCGAGGTCGGCGTAGCTGACTCCGCTGCCGCCACCGCCCTCGGCCTGACCCGTGGCCACGACGTGCGCGGCGAGGAAGTCGGCCTCCTCGGCTGAGTGCGGACGGGCCCGGAAGTCGATGTCGTTGGTGGACAGCGCCGTTCGGGCGAACTTGCCGTAGGCGTAGGCATCCTCGACCGAGACCCGGCCCCCGACGAGCACACCGGCGGCCTTGGCGGCCCTGAGGCCGCGCGCCGCCACGTCGAGCGCCTCGGGCCAGCTGGCCACCTGCAGCTCGCCGTTCTCATCCCGGACCATGGGGTACTCGATGCGGTCACCCGTGGTGGCGTACTGGAACGCCCACCGGCCCTTGTCGCAGTTCCACTCCTCGTTGACCTGCGGGTCGTTCCACGCCATCCGCCGCAGCACCACGCCTCGCCGGTTGTCGGTGCGCTGCTCGCAGCCGGACGCGCAGTGCTCGCAGATGCTCTTGGTCGACACCAGGTCGAACGGCCGCGAGCGGAAGCGGTAGGCGGCACCGGTGAGCGCGCCCACCGGGCAGATCTGGACGGTGTTGCCGGAGAAGTAGGACTCGAACGGCTTCTCTTCGTAGATGCCGACCTGCTGCAGCGCGCCGCGCTCCACCAGCGCGATGAAGGGGTCGCCGGCGATCTGGTCGGAGAAGCGCGTGCAGCGGGCACACAGGATGCAGCGCTCGCGGTCGAGGAGCACCTGGCTGGAGATGTTGATCGGCTTGGCGTAGGTGCGCTTGATGTCCTCGAAGCGGGACACGGCACGGCCGTTGCTCATCGCCTGGTTCTGCAGCGGGCACTCGCCGCCCTTGTCGCAGACCGGGCAGTCGAGCGGGTGGTTGATGAGGAGGAACTCCATCTGCCCGTGCTGCGCCTTGTCGGCGACCGGGGAGGTGAACTGGGTCTTGACCTGCATGCCCTCGGTGGCGGTGATCGTGCACGACGCCTGCGGCTTGGGCATGGGGCGCAGCTGCCCGTCCGGTCCGGGCGTCGCGACCTCGACGAGGCACTGTCGGCAGGCACCGACGGGCTCGAGCAGCGGGTGGTCGCAGAACCTGGGGATCTGCAGGCCGATCGTCTCGGCGGCCCGGATCACCAGCGTGTTCTTGGGCACCGACACCTCGACGCCGTCGATGGTCAGGCCGACCATCTCGACGGGGGGCGGCGTGCTCGCGTCGTCGCCCTTGCTGACGGCGTTGCCGCCGGCCGAGGGGCTCGTCTGGACGGTCATGCGACGACCTCCTGAGGACCCGAGCGACGAAGGAGCGAGGCCCGGAAGGACGAGGAGCGGGGCCAATGGGACGAGGTCATGCGGAGGCCTTCTCCTGGGCGAAGAGGGTGGACTCGCGGCGGTCGAACGGGCAGCCGCCGCTTCGGTCTGGACCAGGGAGGTGGTTCAGGTACTCATCCCGGAAGTACTGGATGCTGCTGGTGATCGGGGAGGTCGCACCGTCACCGAGGGCGCAGAACGCCCGGCCGAGGATGTTGTCGCAGATGTCGAGGAGCTTCTCGAGGTCCTCCTCGGTGCCCTCGCCGTGCTCGAGCCGGTTGGTGATCTGCGCCATCCACCAGGTGCCCTCGCGGCACGGGGTGCACTTGCCACACGACTCGTGCTGGTAGAAGTCGGTCCAGCGGTCGACCGCTCGGACCACACAGGTCGTCTCGTCGAAGATCTGCAGGGCGCGGGTTCCGAGCATCGAGCCGGCCGCGGCGACCGACTCGAAGTCGAGGGGGACGTCGAGGTGCTCGTCGGTGAAGATCGGCGTCGAGGACCCGCCGGGGGTCCAGAACTTGAGCTTCTTGTTGGGGTCGCGCATGCCGCCGGCCATGTCGAGCAGCTCGCGCAGCGTGATGCCGAGGGGTGC
>DASUKI010000284.1:0-2421 GCA_036278855.1 Pedococcus sp. | reverse complement strand
CCCGATGTCGGGGTTGGCGTCGTCAGGGCCGTAGTCGCCGAGGAACAGCCCGTCCGGGGTGTTGGCGGGACCGGTGAACCACTGGTCGCCGGTGCCGGAGGTGCGGATGCCGAAGTCGGTGCCGTTGCGGGCCATTGTGGTGACGACGCTCGAGCCGGGGATGCCCTCTGCGGCAAGGGTGGACAGCTTGCAGGCCGGCATGCCCAGGTTGAGGAAGAAGTGCTCGTTGGCACCGCTGAAGCGCACCGCCTCGGCGATGTCGGACGTGCTGCCCTCGGCGGCGATCAGGTGGGGGACCAGCTCTCGCAACAGCATGAGCGACCCGGCGCGGTTGCGGTTGTGGCCCTCGTCGCCCATCTGGAGCATCTGGGCGACGATCGCCTTGACGTCGATGCGGCCGGCCCGCTTCACCGCCTTCTGCAGCAGCGGGCCGAGGACCGTGTTCATCCAGCGCAGCCGGTCGATGACCTCCCGGCCGTAGGCGCCGTACCGCAGGACCTTGCCCAGCCCCTCGTTGAGGGTCGACCACGAGGTGTGGTCGTGGACCTCGTCGCGCAGCTCGTAGACCCACATCGAGGGGCTGACCACGCCAGCCATCGGTCCGACGGCGCCGCGGTGATGGCACGGCTCGAGGGTGATGCCGTGGCCGCTCGCGAGCTGCGCCTCGGCGTCCTCGGGTGTCCCCGCGAGGCCCTCGAACAGCATGGCGCCGATGAGCGCGCCCCTGAGCGGTCCGGACGCCCGCTCCCACTCGATCGGCGGGCCGGCGTGCAGGAAGATACCCGGCTCGAGACCCAAGGCCTCGCTGGCAGGGCGCACGTCGACGAGGTCTGCGCCTGCCTCGGTCATCCGTTGCAGGGCAAGCGCGTTGGCGTCGGTGCGACGCGGGTCGGCCATGACCCTCGCCAGGTCGGTTGCCGTGCCGTCCATGGGTGGCTGCCACTGCGCCTCGGTCACCGCGACAGCCTGGGCACGCAGGGCGTCGGCGAACAGGCCGACCCCGGCGGTCGCGACAACTGGCTCCTCGACCAGCCACCGCGGCGCGGGCGGGCGAGTCGCCGACGCCTCTCCGATTCGAGGTGATACCGACCGGGATTCCGCACCGTTATCACCTCGAACCGCGGGGAGGTCCGAGAGGTCGGCCAGCACCGAGACCGCGTGGCGGGCGGCCTGCGCGTTGGAGAGGAACACCTGCGCGCCGGCGCCGGCCAGCGTCTGGGCGGTGCGCGTCAGGTCCTGCGGATCGGCCGCGGTGCCGGTGAGCGAGACCACGACCGGGAGGTCGCGGCCGTCTGCGGCTGCCGTCTGACGCGCGGCGCGGACGACCTCGGCCAGCTCCGGCCCCGGGTCGGGGTGGGCGCCGTGACCGAGGACGAGGTCGAGCAGCAGCACGCCGCAGCCCGGGTCGGCGGCTTCCGACGCGATCCGTTCGGACCGCAGGCTGGGGTCGATCATCGGGTGGGGTCGCCCCCGGGTCAGGGCGTCGTCACCGAAGTCGATGACCAGGTGGCCCTCGTCACGCAGGTCGGCGCCGAGGGCGAGCTCGGGCGACAGCGGGATGTTCGAGCGGACCGGGCCCAGCGACTCCCCCGCCACGAGCATCGCCTCGTCGGCCAGCGTCCCGCCGCAGAACAGCCCCCGCAGGTACCGCTCGCCACCGCTCGCACGCCTGGCACCCCTCGCACCCCTCGCACCCCTCGCACCCCTCGCACCCGAAGTGTTCGGAGTGGGTGGCTGCCAGGTCTGCCAGGTCGGGACCTCGCGCCCCATCGCGCGCAGCACCGACTCGACGGCGGCCGTGAGGTCCGGCCGGCCGGACCCGAGCGTCGCCCAGTGGACCGGCACACCCAGCCCCGCGGCATACGTCTCGAGGTCGGCGAGCACGTCGGCGGCCGGCGGCTTCGACACGACGACCACCACCTCGGTGTCCTCGTCGGCGGCCAGCGCCGCGAGCGCTTGGCGTGTGGAGCGCCCCGCCACAGCGGAGGACAGGTCCCGGCCGCCGACGCCGAGGCAGTGGCTGACCCCTACGCCGGCGGCGTCGAGGAGCGCCATCACCTGCTGGGCGCCGGTGCCCGAGGCGGCCACGATGCCGACCGGGCCTCGCGCGACGACGTTCGCGAACCCCAGCGCCACCCCGCCGACCACCGCGGTCCCGCAGTCGGGGCCCATGACCAGCACCTCGCGCGCGGCGGCGGCCTCCTTGAGAAGCACCTCGTCCTCGACCGACACGTTGTCGGAGAACACCATCACCGGCACGCCCTGGTCGAGCGCATCGAGTGCCTCGGTGGTGGCGTGCTCGCCGGGCACCGAGACGAGGGCGAGGTTCGCGCCGCCGCGGCGCACCGCGCGCCCCAGGGTCCGCGGCGGAGGCTCCTGCCCGAAGCCACCTGCCGAACCGGCGCCGGAGGTGCGCAGCCC
>DASUKI010000283.1:0-9365 GCA_036278855.1 Pedococcus sp. | reverse complement strand
GACGGACGGGGTCGTGCGACCACCCTCCGCGTTGGCGATGATCGTCGGCTCCCCGCCCTCGAGGACGGCGACAGCCGAGTTGGTGGTACCGAGGTCGATGCCGACCGCACGTGCCATGGTTGATCTCCTGTGCTGCTTGGGGATGTGGTGCTCGGGTTGAGTTGTCGAGACTCAAGTTAGGAGCCGGTATGCCGCGTGGCAAATTGGCGGCGCCAAACTTGCGTTCCCTCGGCTCAACTTTGGGCCGACGTGAAATGTTCCCCCGGCCGGCGGCGACCTGACAGGGTTGCCTCATGGATGCTGCGGGTGGTCGGTTCGAGGGGTCGGCCGTGCTGGTCACCGGGGCGGCGCACGGGATCGGCCGGGCATGCGCCCGGCGCCTTGCGGACGAGGGCGCCCGGGTTGCGGTCGCCGACCTCGACCGGGCGGTGGCCGCCCAGGTGGCCGATGAGCTGGGAGCGGGGCACCTGGGCGTGAGCCTGGACACCGGTGACACCGCGACGGTCGAGGGCGCGGTCGCGAAGGTGGGCGGCAGGTTCGGCGGGCTGGACGTGCTGGTCAACGTGGTGGGCGGTGACGAGGCCCACCCCGGCTTCGATGAGACAAGTGACGAGGTCTGGACGCGGGTGCTCGACTGGAACCTCATGAGCGTGGTCCGCTGCTCGCGCGCTGCCGTCCCGTACCTGCGCCGCAGTGACCGGTTCCCGGCGATCGTGTCGGTCTCCTCCGTGAACGCGTTCGCCGCCGTCGGCCAAGCGCCCTACGCCGCGGCAAAGCTGGCCGTGGTCGCGCTGACCCGGGACCTGGCAGTCGAGCTCGCGCCGGACCGGATCCGGGTCAACGCGGTGGCGCCGGGCACGATTCGCACGCGAATCTGGGATCGGCAGGAGGGTGGCGCGGACCGGATGCTGCCGCTGTACCCACTGGGCCGGGTCGGCGAACCCGAGGACGTGGCGGCTGCGGTTGCGTTCCTCGCCTCGGCCGACGCGTCCTGGGTGACCGGCCACACGCTGCCCGTGGACGGTGGCCTGCTGACCGGGCACCGGGACCTCTGAGTGCCGGGCACCGCCGGTTGTCGGTGCCGACGGCTACCGTTCCCGACATGGCACAGCAGCAGCGCCGACCCCGCCTCCGGATCGTCACCAGCGACCCAGCACCGCGCGACGACGAGCCCACCCGCGAGGCGTACTGGGCGCGGCTGCAGTCGCTGCGCGCCGAGCGCGACCGGCTCCGCGCCGGCTGAGCAGCCCCGGACTACGCCGCCCGAAGGGCTACGGTCACGTCGTGGACCAGTCGGCGTTCGAGCGGTCGGTGGACGCGCTGGTCTCGCGCGACGACGACCTCGCGCGCCTGGTCGAGGCACACGGCACACCGCGCCTGTGGTTGCGACCGGCGGGCTTCCCCAGCCTGGTCCTGTTCGTCCTCGAGCAGCAGGTCTCCCTCGCCAGCGCCGCGGCTGCCTACCAGAAGGTGCTTCTGCGCACCGGGGCCATGAGCCCGGCCGCGGTCCTGGCGACCACGTCCGAGGAGCTGCGCGAGGACGGCGTCTCCCGGCAGAAGGACCGCTACCTGCGAGCCCTCGCCGAGGCCGTCGAGGCGGGCGAACTGGATCTGGCCGGGCTGGGCTCGCTCGACGACAGCGCCGTCCGGGCGGCCCTCACCGCACTGCCCGGGATCGGGCCGTGGACCGCCGACGTCTACCTCCTGGCGTGTCTGGGCCGGCCCGACCTGTGGCCGGTCGGCGACCGGGCACTACAGGTCGCCACCGCCGAGGCGCTCGGGCTGGAGACCGTCCCGACGGCGTTCGAGCTGACCGCGATCGGCGAGCGGTGGCGGCCGCACCGGTCCACGGCGGCGAGGTTGCTCTGGCACGGGTACCTGGCCCGCCGTGGCCGCGACGAGACCCCTTCCATCCGTGCCACAGGAGTGGCATGATCGTGGCATGGCGAAGGTTCGGGTGAGCACGACGGTGGATGGCGCGCTCCTGGACCGGGCCCGCAAGGCGCACGGCCACTCGACGGACGCCTCCCTGCTCGAGGCCGCCCTCGAGGCACTGCTCGCCATCCATCGCGAGGCGGAGATCGACGCCGCCTACCGCCGCGCATACGCCAAACATCCCGTCGACGAGCCCGATGAGTGGGGCGACCTGGCCTCGTGGGGCGACGCGGTCCGTGCCCACCGGACATGAGCCTGCCTCGTCGCGGTGAGCTCTGGTGGTCCGAGCTGCCTGACATCGGCCGCCGCCCCGTCGTGGTCCTGTCCAGGGACGTGGCGATCGCCGCGCGCCGACGGACCATGGTCGCCCCGTGCACGACGACGCTGCGCGGCCTGTCCAGCGAGGTGGGCCTGCGCCCAGGGGTCGACCCCGTGGCGAGGGTGTCGGCGGTTAATCTCGATGCGGTCGAGGACGCACCGGTCGCGTTGCTGGTCGAGCGACTTGGGCGCCTCGACGACGATCGCATGCGCGAGGTCTGCGCGGCCCTCGCCGTGGCCGTGGGGTGCGCCTGACCATCCTGCGCCGACCGGCGCGGCGAGGGATAGCGTCGGGCGTGATCCCGGACGGCGACACCTCAGGAGGTAGCGGCATGGGCGCGTTGTGGCACCCCTTCTCGGACATGGGCGCGGTTGAGCACGGCGGGGAGTTCGTCCTGGCCCGCGGGGAGGGGGTGCACGTGTGGGACACGGGCGGCACCCGCTACCTCGACGCCACAGCAGGCCTGTGGTTCACCAACGTCGGCCACGGGCGGCGCGAGCTCGCGGACGCGGCGCGCGAGCAGGCCTCGACCTTGGCGGCATACAGCACCTTCGGCGACGTGGCACCCGAGGTGACCATCCGGCTGGCCGAGCGACTGGCCGGAATCGCGCCGGTGCCGGGCTCGAAGGTGTTCCTCACCAGCGGCGGGTCCGACTCGGTCGACACCGCCGCCAAGCTGGCGCGCCGCTACTGGACCGAGGCCGGGCAGCCGCAGCGGCGCACCCTCATCGGTCGCCAGCACGCCTACCACGGCATGCACTTCGCCGGCACGTCGCTGGGTGGGATCGCGCCGAACGCCGACGGGTACGGCGACGTGCTGGTGCCCGAGACCGCGCACGTCGCCTGGGACGACCCCGAGGACCTGCGGGCAACCATCGAGCGGATCGGCGCGGAGAACGTCGCGGCGTTCTTCTGCGAGCCGGTGATCGGTGCGGGCGGGGTCTACCCGCCGCCGGAGGACTATCTGACCAGCGTTCGGAAGATCTGCACGGAGAGCGAGGTCCTCTTCGTCGCCGACGAGGTGGTGACCGGCTTCGGGCGGATCGGTGGCTCCTGGTTCGCCTCGACGCGGTTCGGCCTGGAGCCGGACATGGTCACCACCGCGAAGGGGCTCACGTCGGGCTACATCCCGATGGGTGCCGTACTGGTCGCGCCGAAGGTCGCGGCACCGTTCTTCGAGCCCGACGCGGGTCGGTGGTTCCGGCACGGCTACACCTACTCCGGCCACGCGGTGGCCGCCGCGGTGGCACTCGCGAACCTCGACCTCGTCGAGACCGAGGGCTTGCTCGACGAGGCCGCCCGGCTCGAGCGGACCCTCGCCGACGCGTTCGACCCACTGGCCGACCACGAGCGGGTGGCGCAGGTGCGGTCAGGCACCGGTGCGGTGGCCGCTGTGCAGCTCAAGGACGCCGCCGCGGCGGCGCCGTTCGTGAGGTCGCTGCGTGAGCACGGTGTCTCGACCCGGGCCGTGGGTGCCGGCGGGCTGCAGCTCAGCCCGGCGTTCGTCATGACCGACGAGCAGGTCCACGAGCTGGCCGACGCCTTCCGGCGGGTGCTCGACTCGTGAGGTGCTACCCCGGTGAGCTCAGTGCGCGCGCGAGCTGGGCGGGCATGTAGTCGTAGCGCACGAACCTGCGGGTGAACGACCCTGTGCCGTGCGACACCGATCGCAGGTCGATGGGGTAGCGGGACAGTTCGTGCGCCGGGACCTCCGCGTGCACCACGGTCCTTCCCTCGACATCGGCCGGCTCGGTGCCGTGCACCTGGCCCCGACGACCGCGCAGGTCGGCGAGCACAGCGCCCACCGCCTCGTCGCCGACCTCGATGTCGACCGCGTCCACCGGTTCGAGCATCGACACGGTCGACTCGTTGGCCGCCTCGCGCAGCGCCATCGCGGCTGCTGTCTGGAAGGCCATGTCCGAGGAGTCCACGGAGTGGGCCTTGCCGTCGACGAGCCTGACTCGCACGTCCACCACGGGATAGCCGGCCAGCACGCCCTTCTCCAGCTGGTTGCGGGCGCCCTTCTCCACCGACGGGATGAACTGGCGTGGCACCGCCCCTCCGACCACCTTGTCGACGAACTCGATCCCGGCTCCCCGCTCCAGCGGCTCGATCTCCAGGTGGCACACGGCGTACTGGCCGTGGCCGCCGGACTGCTTGACCAACCGGCCCTGCACCTTCGTCGGCCGCACGAACGTCTCCCTCAGCGACGTGCGCACCGGCTCCACCTCGACCCCGACGTGGTAGCGGGACTCCAGGGCCTCGATGAGGTGGTCGACGTGGGCGGGCCCGAGCGCCCAGATGACCAGCTGGTGGGTCTCGGCGTTGTGCTCCAGCCGCATCGTCACGTCCTCGGCCACGAGGCGCGCCAGTGCCGAGCCCAGCTTGTCCTCGTCGCTCTTGGACTTGGCATGGATCGCCACGGGCAGCAGCGGGTTCGGGAGCACCCAGGGCTCGACGAGCGCGGGCTTGTCCTTCTTCGACAGGGTGTCGGAGGTCTCTGCACCGGACAGCTTGGCCACGAGCACGATGTCGCCGGCGATGGCCTGCGCCACCGGCTCCGTGTCGTCGCCGACCGGGGCAGAGAGCGGACCGACGCGCTCGTCGTCGGTGTCGTGGTCGGCGTGGTCGTCGATGACGTGTGTCGCGAAGTTCTGCAGGTGCCCGGAGATGTGCAGCGGCTCGTCGGGACGCAAGGTGCCCGAGAAGACGCGCACGAGGGACTGGCGACCGGTGAACGGGTCGGTCGTGGTCCGGACCACCTCGGCGACGAGCGGGCCGTCCGGGTCGCAGCTCACCGCGCCGAACTCGCCCCCGACGGGCGTGTAGACCGTGGGCACGCGGGCGGAGACCGGTGACGGGAAGCCCTTCTCGATGATCTCCAGCAGCGCCTCGGTGCCCACTCCGGCCGGGGCATGGGTGGGGATGACCGGGAAGAACTTGGCGGTGGCCACCGCCTCGCGCAGGTCGGCGGAGATCTCCTCGACGTCGACGTCCTCGCCACCGAGGTAGCGCTCGAGCAGCGTCTCGTCCTCGGACTCCTCGATGACCGACTCCATGAGCTCGCCGCGCCGCGACTCGATGAGCTCGTCCTCGTCGGCGGAGGGGTCGCGGTCCTTGCCCTCACCGCCCGAGTACTCGGTCACCGTGCGCCGCAGCAGGTTGAGCAGCCCCGTCACCGAGCCATCGGTGAGCAGCGGGAGCGCGAGCGGCTGGGCGTCGCCGAACGCGCGCTGGCATGCCTCCACGGTCGCGTCGTAGTCCCCACGCGCCTGCTCGAGACGCGTGATCGCGATGGCACGCGGCATACCGACCACGTCGCACTCCCGCCACAGCATCCGGGACGCCTCGTCGACACCCTCGTTGGCCGAGACCACGAACACCGCCGCGTCGGCGGCGCGCAGTGCCGCGCGTGCCTCGCCCACGAAGTCCGGGTGCCCAGGCGTGTCGAGGAGGTTGACCTTGACGCCGCTGTCGAGGGACAGCGCAGCAGCCGACAGGGCGACGGTCTGCGAGCTGTCCCCGTCACGAGAGCGGCGGCCCGGAACCCGAGCCGCCACCAGCTTCTCGAACAGCGCCGTCTTGCCGGCGCCGCTCGCCCCCACGAGCACCACATTGCGGATCGCCTCCGGGGAGGACGGTCCGCCCGCATCACTGACCCGGTTCATGACCTCACCTTCCTCCGGCGGGCAGGGATGCACAAGAGCTCCTCAGAGCGGGGCCCACCAGGCGAGTACGACGGGAAGCAGCGACGCCAGCACCACGACGGTGTCGGGCGTGCGCCACGGCGCGGGCGCCGCCCAGGTGCGGCGGTGCGCAGTGGCGAAGCCGCGCGCGTCCATGGCCACCGCGAGCGCGGCCGCCGCCTCGAGTGAGCGCACGAGGAGCCCGATCGTCAGGGCCCACAGCTGGGCGAGCACCGACCTCGGTGACCGGGCAGCGGCGCCGATGCCGCGCACCCGGCGGGCGCGGGAGATCTCGGTCCAGATGTCGCCGAACGTGTGCACCCGCTGCAGGGCGGCGGCCAGCGCCACGACCGGCCTCGCCGGGAGCCGGAGCCGCTGGCCGAGGTGGTCCCCCAGGGCATCGGCATCGACGTAACGGACCAGCACCGCGGACGGGAGGACGATGACGAGCACGCGCAGCCCGGCCGTCGCGGCGACGGACAGGTCGTGCGAGCCCAGCAGCCAGGTCGACCAGGCCACGGACACGGCGCCGACGAAGCCCGGAAGCATCCGCACCAGCACCGCCGTGGCCCGCCCGCGCGGCGCGGGACCACGGTCTCGCCGGCTTCCTGTCGGCGCCCACAGGGCGAGGACGGCGAGCCCGACCTGGGCGACGAGCACGACCAGGCTGGCGCGCCAGTGCGGCGAGAGGATGCCCGCCGGGATGCCCAGGGCCGCGGCGGCGACCAGTGCAAGGGGACCGCAGCGGGCGGCGAGCGGCCGCCTCGGGGCGGGAGGCAGCGACGGCTGAGTGGGTCGGGACAGGGTGGTGGTCCGGTCGGCGCGCGCCACGACCTCGTCGTCGTGGGTCGTGGCGAGGATCGCGGACCCGGCGTCGCGCAAGCCCTCGATGACGCCAGTGACCGCCGCCCAGGTGAGCCGGTCCTGCCCGACGGTCGCCTCGTCGGCGAGCAGCACGGCGGGCTGGTGCACCACTGCGGAGACCATCGCCAGCCTGCGCTGCTCCCCCCCGGACAGGTGGCGGGGGTCCGCCTGCTGGAGGTGGCCGAGGCCGAGCAGGTCGAGCAGCGCCATGGCCCGGGCAATCGACTCCGACTCCACCAACCCCAGCGCGCGGGGCGTGGTCATGGCCTCGTCCAGGACCGTCGACGCCACGATGGTCGAGCTCGCCCACTGTGGCACCCAGGCGAGCGCGCGCGCCACCTCGGTGGTGCTCCAGTCACGCGGGTCACGCGACTCCCGTGGCGTCAGCTCGGGGTGCGCGCGCACAGCGCCTTCGTGGTCGACGAGGCCGGCCATGGCCAGCATGAGCGTGGACTTGCCGGATCCGCTCGGTCCGACCAGCGCGTGCACCTGGCCCGCCCTGGCCTGCAGCCACTGGTCGCGGACCGCGACCGTCGAGCGGGTGGAGCCGTCGAGCCGGCGGACCGTCCGCTCGACGGTGACGTCGGCGGCGTCGAGGGCGACGACGATGGCCCCGAGCTCGCTGGTGGTGAACAGACCAGCCGGTATGCCGCGTGGTTCCGGCGGCGGGTGCCCAGGCACCCAGATCCCTTGCGCCACAAGCGAATGGCCGTGCTCGGCGAGCACGGCCAGGGGCGGCCCGTCAGCCGTCACCGCACGATCCGTGTCGAGCACGACGAGGCGGTCCGCGAACTCGAGCCACGGTCCGAGGCGGTGCTCGACGACGACCGTGGTCAGCCGCCGGGTGGCCACGACCTCGGCGACGCTCGCGCGGACCGAGGCGGCGTTGTCGGGGTCGAGCATGGCGGTCGGCTCGTCGAGGAGGAGCAGGGTCGGCTCGAGGGCGAGTGCTCCCGCGAGCGCGAGCCGTTGCTGCTCACCGCCGGACAACGCGTGCGTCGGGGTGTCCTGCGGCATGTGGAGTCGAACCGCGGCGAGCGCGGCGGCGACGTGCGCAGGCATCTCCGCACGCGGCATACCGACGTTCTCGAGGCCGAACGCGACGTCACGGCCGATCGTCGCGGACACGACGCCGGCGCCGGGCTCCTGCAACACCAGGCCCACCGCGCCCGCGCGTGCACCCGGCGCGACGCCGTCGAGGCGCACCGTACCGGTCAGCTCGCCCGCGTCGGCGGTCTCGAGGACGCCGGCGAGCGCACGCAGCAGCGTGGACTTGCCCGAGCCGCTCGGCCCGACGAGCAGGACCCGCTGGCCCGCCGGGATGTCGAGGTCGAGACCACGCAGGATGGGCTCGCGCCGCCCGAACGGGCGCCACGTCAGGTCACGGACCGCGACCTGGCCGTGGCCTGTCGGGGAACCGCTGGGGGAGCGACGGATGTCGAGCTGCTCAGACAGCGCGACCCTCCCGGACCTCCTGCCCCGGCGGGAACGCGTTGAGCGCACCCGCCTTGGCCAACGCCTTGGTCAGCAACCAGCCCACGCCGCCCGCGACCACCGCGCCGGAGACGACCATGGCGACGAGGTAGACCAGCTTCGAGTCCCACGGCCAGTCCTTGGTCCAGGTGGTCCACTCGTACACCGCCTCGAGGGGCGCGGAGAACGCCCCGGCGAGGACGGCTCCAACGATGCCGAACACGCCGTACCCGAGGAGGGCGAACGCGAGCTCGGCGCCCACCCCTTGCAGGATCCCGCTCACCAGGGTGGTGGCACCGTAGGCGTTGCCCGGGACCATGGAGACGATGGCGGCGACGACCTCGCAGAGGAACGCCGCCCCGGGGCGTCGCACGACGAGCCCGCCCACGACGCCCGCCATGAACCATGGTCCGGCGAACAGTCCCCAGGCCGGGAGGAACCCCACCTTGAGCAGGCTGATCGGCCCGTTGTAGAAGGCGTCGTACCCCCAGTAGGCGATGCCGAAGGCGACGCCGAGGAACGCGACCGTGAGCAGGTCGACGGTGCGCCAGGCCATCAGCGGGCGGCTGGCGAGGATGCTGCCGCGGCGGCCCGTCAACGGGGCGCTTGTGGTGGTGGCCGATGCACTCGGCCGGTTGGTGGTACTCATCTGGTTCTCCCGTGGATCCGTCGGATACCTCGGGGATGCCCCGGCCGGGAGATGGCGCCCGTGGTGGCGCGCGACCGCCCGACAGGTGCCTGAGAACTCGACTCCCTACGCCGGTGCGAACCGGATCAGGTGTGAGGGTCTGCGGTTGCCCGCACTCTCAGCGCTCTCGCGCTCCCCTGTCGTTACACGTCGAAGATTACCCCACCCTGTGGGAGGGTGAACAGGCAAGAGGCAATCAGGGAGGTGGCATGGGCGCGCTCGTCTGGCGGGTCATGGGAACCGGTGGTGCGATCCTTGCCGGGATCGTGGCCAACAAGGTGGTCCAGCAGGTCTGGCGCAAGGCCGGTCGCGACGAGGTCCACGACCCGCGCGACCCGCGCACGCCGGCCATGGACGCGATCATGTTCGCTGCGATCACCGGGCTCGCCGTCGGCCTGGC
>DASUKI010000282.1:0-6546 GCA_036278855.1 Pedococcus sp. | reverse complement strand
CATCCACACCGAGTAAAGGCATGGAACCTTGCGCACCTTCACCCCCAAGCCGGCCGAGGTCACTCGCACCTGGCACGTCATCGACGCGACGGACGTGGTCCTCGGTCGCCTGGCGAGCCAGACCGCGATCCTCCTGCGCGGCAAGCACAAGACCACGTTCGCCCCGCACGTCGACGGCGGCGACTTCGTCATCATCATCAACGCCGAGAAGGTGGCCCTTACCGGCGCCAAGCTCGAGCAGAAGAAGGCCTACCACCACTCCGGCTTCCCGGGTGGCCTGCGGGCCCAGTCCTACACCGACCTGCTCGCCAAGCACCCGGAGAAGGCCATCGAGAAGGCCGTCCGCGGCATGATCCCCAAGACCACGCTGGGCCGCCAGCAGCTGACCAAGCTCAAGGTCTACACCGGTGCCGAGCACCCGCACGCCGCCCAGAAGCCCGTCCCGTTCGAGATCTCCCAGGTCTCCCAGGTCTCCCAGTAAGGACCCCCGTGACTGAGAACACCACCGCATCGGACCTCGAGACCACCCTGGACTCGAGTGAGCCCGAGCTGAGCGAGTACACCTCCGAGTCCGACACCCAGGTCGCCGGCGAGCCCGTTCGCCGCCCGAGCGCCTCCGCGCCCGGCGCGGCCACCGGGCGCCGCAAGCAGGCCATTGCCCGCGTGCGCATCGTCCCCGGCACCGGCGAGTGGAAGGTCAACGGCCGTTCGCTCGAGGAGTACTTCCCCAACAAGGTGCACCAGCAGCTCGTCAACGAGCCGCTCAAGGTGCTCGAGCTCGACGGTGCCTACGACGTGCTCGTGCGCGTCCACGGTGGCGGCCCCTCCGGCCAGGCCGGCGCGGTCCGCCTCGGCGTGGCCCGCTCGCTCAACGGCGTGGACGAGGAGCTCAACCGCCCGACCCTGAAGAAGGCCGGCTTCCTCACCCGTGACGCGCGGGTGCCGGAGCGCAAGAAGGCCGGTCTGAAGAAGGCTCGCAAGGCTCCGCAGTACTCCAAGCGCTGATCCCAGCAGCTGCTCCGCGAAGGCGGCACCCAGACACAACTCGGGTGCCGCCTTCGGCGTCTGTGGGAGTAGGTTCCAACAGGCGCGTGTTCCCGGGTGCACGGCTGGTATGCCGCGTGTCCGCCTGATCGTCGAGAGGCTCACCATCCAATGCCGACACCTGCACGACTCTTCGGGACCGACGGCGTCCGCGGGCTCGCGAACGTCGACGTGACGGCCGAGCTGGCGCTCAAGCTGAGCGTTGCCGCCGCCCACGTCCTGGGCAACGGGGCGCGCGCGGCCGGCCGCCGGCCCAAGGCGGTCGTGGGGCGTGATCCTCGCGCGTCCGGCGAGTTCCTCAGTGCCGCGGTGGTCGCGGGCCTGGCGTCGGCGGGCGTGGACGTGCACAACGTGGGGGTGCTCCCGACCCCCGCCGTGGCCTTCCTCACGGCGGACATGGACGCCCACTTCGGGGTCATGCTGTCCGCCTCGCACAACGCCATGCCGGACAACGGCATCAAGTTCTTCGCGGCAGGCGGCCACAAGCTGCCCGACGCGGTCGAGGACGAGATCGCCGCCAGCCTGGAGCGCGAGTGGGAGCGGCCCGTCGGTGCGCAGGTCGGCCGGGTGCACGAGAACCGCGCGGGGCAGGCCCGCTACATCGCGCACCTGCTCGACGCGATCCCACACCGGTTGGACGGGCTCACCGTGGTCATCGACGGCGCGCACGGTGCCGCGTCCGCGGTCTCGCCCGAGGTCTTCCGGCTCGCCGGGGCGGACGTCTTCGAGGTCGGCGCCGAGCCCGACGGGCTCAACATCAACGACGGGTACGGCTCCACCCACCTCGACCACCTCAGGGCCGCGGTGGTGGCCAAGGGAGCCCACCTCGGGATCGCCCACGACGGTGACGCGGACCGCTGCCTGGCGGTCGACTCCGCGGGCGAGGACGTCGACGGTGACCAGATCATGGCGATCCTCGCCCTGGCGCTGAAGGAGCGCCATGCCCTGGCGCAGGACACCCTGGTGGCGACGGTGATGAGCAACCTCGGGCTGATCCAGGCGATGGAGCGCGAGGGGGTGGCCGTTCGCCAGACCTCGGTGGGGGACCGGTACGTGCTCGAGGAGATGCGCGCCTCGAGGCTTTCGCTGGGCGGCGAGCAGTCGGGGCACGTCATCCTCCTCGACCACGGCACGACTGGCGACGGGGTCCTCACTGGGCTGATGCTCGCCGCGCGGATCGCGGAGACCGGCAAGCCGCTCGCCGAGCTTGCCGGCGTCATGCGGCGGCTGCCGCAGGTCCTGGTCAACGTCAAGGGTGTCGACAAGAGCCGGGTCGACACCGACGAGGAGCTGCAGACGGCGGTGCGCACCGAGCAGGACAAGCTCGCGGGCACGGGACGGGTGCTGCTGCGCAAGTCCGGCACCGAGCCGGTGGTACGCGTCATGGTCGAGGCCGCGGACCACGAAACGGCCCAGGCGGTCGCCGACCGACTCTGTGACGTGGTGCGCGGCCGGCTCTCCCTCTAGGCCCACTGCCCCGGATCGATGTAAACGCGCCCGGCTCTCCCGGCGGTTTTACATCGAATCGCGGGTGTCGAGGAGGCTGACGATGTGCTTGGCGATCTCGAGGGAGCTGGTCGCGGCGGGCGAGGGCGCGTTGAGGACGTGCACGACGTTGCCCGAGCGCTCGATGAGGAAGTCGTCGACCAGGCTGCCGTCGCGCTTCATCGCCTGGGCGCGGACCCCCGCGGGTGCCGGCACCAGGTGGTCGTCGCGCACCTCCGGGACCAGCCGTCGCAGGCTGTCGCCGAACAGGTGCCGTGAGGCCGAGCGGGCCATCTCCCGGGCACCCTCGCGGTAGTTGCGCCGCGCCAGCCGCCAGAACCCGGGGTAGCTCAGCGTCTGGGCCAGCTCCCGTGGCCGGACCGTCGCCCAGCCGTAGCCCTCGCGGGCGAAGGCCAGCACCGCGTTGGGGCCCGCGTGCACCTGGCCGCCGACCCCGCGGGTGAGGTGGACGCCGAGGAACGGGAAGTCGGGGTCGGGTACGGGGTACACGAGGTTGCGCACCAGGTGGCTGGCCTCGGCGGTGAGCTCGAAGTACTCGCCGCGGAAGGGGATGATCCGCGCCGTCGGCCGGTGCCCGAGCCGCCGGGCCACCTGGTCTCCCTGCAGCCCGGCGCACGAGACGACCTGGTCGGCGGCGAAGTCTCCCCGGCTGGTGCGCACCACCGTGTCGGCTCCGAAGCGCACCGCCCCCAGGACCTCGGCGCCGAGCACGAGCCGCGCTCCGGCGTGTTCGAGCCGGCGGACGAGTGCCGCACAGACCTCGCGGTAGTCGATGATGCCCGTGGCAGGCACGTGCAGTGCGGCGAGGGCGGCCACGTGCGGCTCGTGCTCTCGGGCCTGTTCGCCGGTGAGCTCGTGGACGACCAGGCCGTTGGCGCGGCCACGGTCCCGCAGCCGCGCCAGGCCCGGCAGCTCGTCCTCGCGGGTGGCGACGACGAGCTTGCCGCACACCTCGTGGCGGATGCCCTCCTCCTGCGCGAACGCGACCATGGACGCCGAGCCGGCGCGGCACATCAGCGCCTTCTTGCTGCCGGGTGAGTAGTAGAGACCTGAGTGGATGACGCCGCTGTTGCGGCCGGTCTGGTGCCGGGCCCAGCCCGGTTCCTTCTCGAGGACGGTGACGTCGGCGCGCGGTCGCTCGCGGGTGAGCCGCTCGGCCACCGCCAGGCCGAGGATCCCCCCGCCGATGACGACGTACCGGCGCGCTCGGGTCATGACGCGAGCCTAGGGTCGGGCCGGCTGGGGGCCTGCAGGTTTCGGTCCATTTGGGTGAGATACCTGCAGGGCGGGCGGGCGTGGGCCGGGGGTGTCAGAAGAGCTGGTCGAGAAGGCCCGTGTCGACGTCGTAGATGAACCCACCGACCGCGACCGTGTCGGGGATGAGCGGGTGCGACCGCACGGTGGCGACGTCCTGCCCGAGCGCGGCTCGCTGGTCGGGGATGGCGTGGAACCACTGCCACGACGCGTCCTGGCCGGCCGAGGCACCAACCCGCTCGCGCAGCTCCTGCTCGCTGCTCGACGCCATCGCGCAGCGGGTGTGCGGGGCGATGAGGATGCGGTTGACGTTGAGCAGGTGCACCCCGAGGACGAGCGCCTCGAGGGCGGAGGAGTCGACCCGGCCGCCGGGGTTGCGGAAGATCTTCGCGTCGCCGGGCTCGAGTCCGAGCATGCCGAGCGGGTCGATGCGCGAGTCCATGCAGGTCACGAGGGCGACGCCCTTGCGGGCGACACCGTCGAAGCCGCCGAGGGCGAAGTTGTCGGCAAACGCGCGGTTCGCCTCGAGCAGGTCGTCGAAACCCTTTGTGGCAGTGGTGTTTTCGCTCACAGCAGTCCTGGTCTCCTCTGGATCGTCATGGCCATCGGCTTGGTGGTGGAGGCGAAGAAGTCGTTGCCCTTGTCGTCGACGACGATGAAGGCGGGGAAGTCCTCGACCTCGATCCGCCACACCGCCTCCATGCCGAGCTCGGGGTACTCGAGCACGTCGACGGACTTGATGCAGTCCTTGGCGAGCCGCGCCGCGGGACCGCCGATCGAGCCGAGGTAGAACCCGCCGTGGGTCCTGCAGGCGTCGGTGACCTGGGTGGACCGGTTGCCCTTGGCCAGCATGACCATCGAGCCGCCCGCAGCCTGGAACTGTTCGACGTAGGAGTCCATGCGCCCGGCGGTGGTCGGCCCGAACGAGCCGCTGGCGTAGCCGTCGGGGGTCTTCGCCGGGCCGGCGTAGTAGACGGCATGGTCCTTGAGGTACTGCGGCATCTGTTCGCCGGCGTCGAGCCGCTCCTTGATCTTCGCGTGGGCGAGGTCGCGGGCGACGACGAGCGGCCCGGACAGCGAGAGCCGGGTCTTGACCGGGTACCTCGCCAGCTCGGCGCGGATCTGGTCCATCGGTCGGTTGAGGTCGATCCGCACGACGTCGTCCTCGTCGTCGAGGTGTTCGTCGGTGGTCTCGGGCAGGAACCGTGCCGGGTCCTTCTCGAGCACCTCGATGAAGACGCCGTCGGGGGTGATCTTGCCGAGCGCCTGTCGGTCGGCCGAGCAGGAGACCGCGATCGCCACAGGCAGCGAGGCGCCGTGGCGGGGCAGACGGACCACCCGCACGTCGTGGCAGAAGTACTTGCCACCGAACTGGGCGCCGATCCCGAAGTCCCGCGTCAGCTCGAGCACCCGCTCCTCGAGGTCGGTGTCGCGGAACCCGTGCGCCGCCATCGAGCCCTCGCGGGGCAGCTCGTCGAGGTACTTCGCCGAGGCGTACTTCGCTGTCTTGAGCGCGAACTCGGCGCTGGTGCCGCCGATGACGATGGCCAGGTGGTACGGCGGGCACGCCGCCGTGCCCAGCGAGCGCAGCTTCTCGTCGAGGAAGGCGAGCATCCGCTCGGGGTTCAGGATCGCCTTGGTCTCCTGGTAGAGGAACGACTTGTTGGCGCTGCCCCCGCCCTTGGCCATGAACAGGAACTTGTATGCCGTCTCGTGCCCCTTCGAGGTGTCGGCGTAGAGCTCGATCTGGGCCGGCAGGTTGGAGCCGGTGTTCCTCTCCTCCCACGTGGTGAGGGGGGCCATCTGCGAGTAGCGCAGGTTGAGGCTCGTGTAGGCGTCGAAGACGCCCTCGGCGATGGCCCGCTCGTCCTCGCCGGCGGTGAGGACCTGTTGGCCCCGCTTGCCCATGACGATCGCGGTGCCGGTGTCCTGGCACATGGGCAGGACACCGCCGGCCGCGATGTTGGCGTTCTTCAGCAGGTCGAGGGCGACGAACTTGTCGTTGTTGGAGGCGTCAGGGTCGTCGATGATGCGGCGCAGCTGGGCCAGGTGGGCGGGCCGCAGGTAGTGCGCGATGTCGTGCATGGCCGCCTCGGTCAGCAGTCGTAGTGCCTCCGGCTCCACCTGCAGGAAGGTTCGCCCGCCCGGGCCCTCGACCGTCGAGACACCCTCGGTGGTGAGCAGGCGGTACTCGGTCTGGTCCTCGCCGATCGGCAACAGGTCGACGTAGGTGAAGTCGGCCCCAGTGGCGGTGTCGGGCATCGTGCTTCCTTGTCTCTCTTCGTCGTCCACTCGTGCAGCCTGGCTACAGCTCGTCGAGCCCGGGCGCGTAGGCGCCGGCCCGACCCACCGTCACGCCGCTCGTGGCCAGGCCGCGGTCCACCGCTGGCGTGACGTCCTCCAGTGTCGCTCCACGCAGCCGCTCACGCGCAGCCGGGTCGCCCAGGAGAGCGGACGAGACGAGGCCGGACAGCAGCCCGGCCATGAAGGAGTCCCCGGCCCCGACGGTGTCGACCACCCGCGTGGCTCGAGTCGGTGCCCGGACGACGTCCGGCGCACTGGCGACCCTGAACACCACGCCGTCGCCGCCCAGGGTGACCACGGCCATCGCCGCGCCAAGCCCCACCCACCGGTCCATCACCTGCTCCGGCGACAGCCCGGCATACAGGGCCTGCAGGTCGTCCTCGCTGGCCTTGACCACGTCGCTGAGCCCCACGTGGTCCTCGACCTGGGCGCGCAGCG
>DASUKI010000281.1:0-3486 GCA_036278855.1 Pedococcus sp. | reverse complement strand
GGCACGTAGACGTCCGGCAGGAAGTTCATCTCGATCTTGATGGTGCCGTCACCCGAGCAGTTGTCGCAGCGACCGCCCTTGACGTTGAACGAGAACCGCCCCGGCTGGTAGCCGCGGATCTTGGCCTCGGTGGTCTGCGCGAACAGCTTGCGGATCGCGTCGAACACGCCTGTGTAGGTGGCGGGGTTGGACCGCGGGGTCCGCCCGATCGGGCTCTGGTCGACGTGCACGACCTTGTCGAGCAGCTCGACCCCCTTGACCGTCTTGTGGCGCCCCGGGACGTGGCGGGCACCGTTGAGCTTGTTGGCGAGCACGTTGTAGAGGATGTCGTTGACCAGGGTGGACTTGCCGGACCCCGACACACCGGTCACCGCCACGAGGTTGCCCAGTGGGAACGACACGTCGATCCCGTGCAGGTTGTGCTGGCGGGCACCGACCACGGTGACCTCGGCACCCTTGGCCTGGGGGCGGCGCACTGCGGGAGTGGGGATCTCGAGGCGGCCCGAGAGGTACTGGCCGGTGATCGAGTCGGCGTTGTCGAGCAGACCTGCGACCGGGCCGGAGTGCACGACCTTGCCGCCGTGCTCACCGGCACCCGGGCCGATGTCGACCACCCAGTCGGCACTCGCGATCGTGTCCTCGTCGTGCTCGACGACGATGAGGGTGTTGCCGAGGTCGCGCAGCCGGGTGAGCGTCTCGATGAGCCGGTGGTTGTCGCGCTGGTGCAGGCCGATGCTCGGCTCGTCGAGGACGTAGAGGACGCCCACCAGTCCGGAGCCGATCTGGGTGGCCAGCCGGATCCGCTGCGCCTCGCCACCGGACAGCGTCCCCGCAGGGCGGTTGAGCGAGAGGTAGTCGAGCCCCACGTCGAGCAGGAACCCCAGCCGCGCGTCGATCTCCTTGATGACCCGCTCGGCGATCTGCCGCTCGCGCGCCGTGAAGTCGACCTCCTTGAGGAACTTCGCGCAGTCGGCGATCGCGAGCGTGCAGATCGCCGAGATGCTCCTGCCGCCCACCAGCACCGCGAGCGACTCGGGCTTGAGCCGGGCTCCCTCGCACACCGGGCACGGCACCTCGCGCATGAAGCCTTCGTAGCGCTCACGGCTCCACTCGGAGTCGGTCTCGGCGTGCCGCCGCTTGACGAACGGCACGACGCCCTCGAAGCCGGTGGTGTAGGAGCGCTCGCGGCCGTAGCGGTTGCGGTAGCGGACGTGGACCTTGTAGTTCTGTCCGTGCAGCAGGGCCTCCCTGGCCCGCGCCGGCAGCGCCTTCCACGGCGTGTCCATGGAGAACTTCAGGTCGTCGCCGAGGGCGGTCATCACCCGCTGGAAGTACTCGGCCGAGCCGCTCCCCTGCGCCCACGGCGCGATCGCGCCCTCGCTGAGCGAGAGGTCCTCGTCGGGCACCAGCAGCTCGGGGTCGACCTCGAGCTCGGTGCCGATGCCGGTGCAGTGCGGGCAGGCGCCGAACGGGCTGTTGAACGAGAACGACCGCGGCTCCACCTCGTCCATCTGGATCGGGTGGTCGTTGGGGCAGGCCATCTTCTCCGAGAAGCGGCGCTCGCGCGGCAGGCCGGCCAGCGGTCCCTCGTCGGTGCCACCCTCCGGCAGGTCGACGAACTCGACGACCAGCACGCCGCCGGCCAGGCCCAGCGCCGTCTCGACGGAGTCGGTCAGGCGGCGCTTGGCCCCCGCGTCCTCGCCCTTGGCGACCAACCGGTCGACCACGACGTCGATGGTGTGCTTGACCTGCTTCTCCAGCTTGGGCGGCTCGGTCAGCGAGACCACCTCGCCGTCGACCCGGGCCCTCGAGAAGCCCTTGCTCGACAGCTCCGCGAACAGGTCGACGTACTCGCCCTTGCGGGCGCGCACCACCGGTGCGAGCACCTGGAAGCGGGTGCGCTCGGGCAGCTCGAGCAGCCGGTCGACGATCTGCTGCGGGCTCTGGCGGGTGATCGGCTCGCCGCAGACCGGGCAGTGCGGCCGGCCGGCGCGCGCGAACAGCAGGCGCAGGTAGTCGTAGACCTCGGTGATGGTGCCGACCGTCGAGCGCGGGTTGCGGTTGGTGGACTTCTGGTCGATGGACACGGCCGGTGACAGGCCCTCGATGAAGTCGACGTCGGGCTTGTCCATCTGCCCCAGGAACTGCCGCGCGTAGGCGGAGAGCGACTCCACGTAGCGGCGCTGGCCCTCGGCGAAGATGGTGTCGAAGGCCAGCGAGGACTTGCCGGAACCGGACAGCCCGGTGAACACCACGAGGGAGTCGCGCGGCAGCTCGACCGAGATGTCGCGGAGGTTGTGCTCGCGGGCACCCCTGACGACGAGGGTGTCGTGGTGCGGGCGATGGGCGAGGGCCCCGGGCGAGGTGCGGGGCGTGGGCACTGCTGTCACGCGGACCATCGTAAGTGCCGCCACCGACACCCGCTGACGTGTACCTGCGGGTCCCGGCCACGCGGCATACCCTCGGCTCATGGCGACCCCACGCGAGACGGCCACCACACCCAACGCGACCCCCATCGAGGACTATGCCGTCCTGGGCGACACGCAGACGGCGGCGCTGGTGAGCCGCGTCGGGTCCATCGACTGGCTGTGCCTGCCCGAGTTCGACTCCCCCGCGTGCTTCGCGGCGCTGCTCGGCACCCCCGACAACGGCCGGTGGCTGCTGGGACCCAAGGGCGGGGCGCGCACCACCCGGCGCTACCTGGAGCACTCCTTCGTGCTCGAGACCACGCACGAGACCGACACCGGCACGGTGCGCGTGACCGACCTGATGCCGGTCGGCGACCGCCGCGCCGACGTGGTGCGCAGCGTCACCGGCGTCGAGGGCACGGTCACGATGGAGCACGAGTGGGTGGTGCGGTTCGGCTACGGCAAGGTGCGGCCCTGGGTGTCGCACGACGTCGGCCACCGGCTCGACAGCGACGTCATCTCGGCGGTGGCCGGTCCCGACATGCTCGTCCTGCGCGGGAGCCGCCTGCCGCGGGCGAAGGACGGCCGCCACGTGGACGAGTTCCAGGTTCGGGCCGGCGAGACGTTCACCTTCTCCACGACCTGGTTCCCCTCCTACGAGCCGGTGCCGCCGCCGCTCGACATCGACTCGCGGCTCAAGGAGACCATCGAGGTCACCAACCGGTGGGCGGCGCAGTGCGACTACGACGGGCCGCACCGCGAGCTCGTGGTGCGTTCGCTGCTCACGCTGCGGCTCATGACCCACTCGAGCTACGGCGGGATCGTAGCTGCCCCGACGACCAGCCTGCCGGAGGACTTCGGCGGCGAACGCAACTGGGACTACCGCTTCTGCTGGCTGCGGGACGCGTCGCTGACCCTGGAGGCCCTGCTCGCGTCCGGCTACCTCACCGAGGCGCGGCTGTGGCGCAACTGGCTGCTGCGCGCCGTGGCCGGCGACCCCGAGGACCTGCAGATCATGTACACCATCGACGGGTCCCGCCAGCTGGCGGAGCGCACCATCGACCACCTGCCCGGGTAT
>DASUKI010000280.1:0-18515 GCA_036278855.1 Pedococcus sp. | reverse complement strand
TGAACACGTGACCCAGGAGGACGCCGTGGCCGACGCCGGACGCGCCCGCAAGATCGCCGACCGGATCAAGGTCCTCATCGCGGCCAACCTCGAGGGCATCGTCAAGGACCCCGACCTCGGGTTCGTCACGGTCACCGACGTCCGGGTCACCAACGACCTGCAGCACGCGTCGGTCTTCTACACCGTGTTCGGCGACGAGGCCCAGCGCGACAAGACGGCAGCGCTGCTGGAGAAGAACAAGGGCCGGCTGCGCTCGTTCGTGGGCAGCCAGATCCAGATCCGGCTGACGCCCAGCCTCGACTTCTTCGCCGACGCGATCCCCGAGACCGCCGCCCACCTCGAGGAGCTGCTGCGCGAGGCCAAGGAGCGTGACGCCGCAGTCGCCGCGGCCGCGGCCGCCGCGACCTACGCCGGCGATGCCGACCCCTACAAGCACGCCGAGGCCGCGGACCTGGCCGAGGACCACGCGGACCTGGCCGAGGACGACGAGGCCGCAGCCGAGGACGACCGAGGCTGATGCCCGCCGCTGACGGGCTGCTCGTCGTCGACAAGCCCTCCGGCTGGACCAGCCACGACGTGGTGGCCCGGGCGCGCAGGCTCTGCGCCACACGCAAGGTCGGCCACTCGGGCACGCTCGACCCGATGGCGACCGGCGTCCTGGTCCTGGGCGTCGGGCGCGCCACCCGGCTGCTCACCTTCCTGGTCGGCTGCGACAAGGAGTACACCGCCACGATCCGGCTCGGCCAGGGCACCATCACCGACGATGCCGAGGGCGAGGTCAGCGCCACGACGTCCGCCGCCGGCGTCACCCCGCAGGCCCTCGCGGCCGCGGTGAGCGAGCTGACCGGCGAGATCGAGCAGGTGCCCAGCGCGGTGTCGGCCATCAAGGTCAAGGGCGAGCGCGCCTACCACCGGGTGCGCGCCGGCGAGCAGGTGCACCTTCCCGCGCGGCCGGTCACCGTGAGCCGCTTCGACGTCGTGGCGACCCACGAGCACGAGTCTCCCGGCGGCATACCGCTGCTCGACGTCGACGTCGAGGTGACGGTGAGCTCCGGCACCTACGTCCGCGCCCTCGCGCGCGACCTCGGCGCCGCGCTGGGGGTGGGCGGCCACCTGACCGCGCTGCGGCGCACCCGCGTGGGCGCGTTCACCCTCGACGTCGCCCACGACCTCGAGAGCCTTGCAGCAGTGCAGGACCCGAGCCTGGTGCCCGTGGTGCCCCTGGCGGAGGCGGCGCGGGAGCAGTTCGCGGTGCGGGAGCTCGGCGCCGCGGAGGCCACCGCGGTGGGTTACGGACAGCGGGTGCCGTCGGCCCAGCCGGGTCGTCAGGAGCCGGTGGCGGCGTTCGCGCCGGACGGTCGGCTGGTCGCCCTGCTGGACGAGTCCGGCCCGACGGCGCGGACGCGCGTCGTCTTCGCCGCCGCGGGTTCGTAGAGTGTCCTCCGTGCAACGCTGGACCGAGCTCGCCCACACCCCCGATGGGCTGCGCCCCTGCGTGGCGACGTTCGGCAACTTCGACGGCGTCCACCGCGGCCACCGCGCCGTCCTCGCGCGGCTGGTCGCGGAGGGGTCCGCGCGCGGGCTGCCCAGCGTCGCGGTGACCTTCGACCCGCACCCGGCGACCATCTTCCACCCCGAGAGCCTCGAGCTGATCGCCCCCGGGGAGCTGCGCGACGACCAGCTCGCGTCGACGGGCATCGACGGGCTGCTCGTCCTGGAGTTCACCCGCGAGTTCGCCCAGCAGAGCGCCGAGGAGTTCATCGTGCGCACCTTCGTCGAGGCGTTGCAGGCGCAGGTCCTCGTGGTCGGTGAGGACGCGCGCGGGTTCGGACGCGACTACACCGGTGACGTCGACACCCTGCGCGAGCTGGGCAGGACGCACGGCTTCGAGGTGATCGTGCTCGAGGACCTCGGCGACGCCGACAACCCGCGCTTCTCCAGCTCCGCAGTTCGCCGCCACCTCGACGCCGGCGAGGTGGCCGCCGCCGCGGCGATCCTCGCTCGGCCGCACCGGATGACAGGCACCGTCGTGCACGGCGCGCACCGGGGGCGCGAGCTGGGCTACCCCACCGCGAACCTCTCGCCGGACGCCCTGGGTCTGGTGCCGGCCGATGGCGTGTATGCCGGGTGGCTCACCCGGCTGGGTGCGGCACCGGACGACCCGGAGCGGACCCTTCCGGCGGCCATCTCGGTCGGCACCAACCCGACCTTCGACGGGACGGTACGCACAGTGGAGGCGTACGTCCTGGATCGTGACGACCTCGAGCTGTACGACGAGCAGGTGGGTGTGGAGTTCGTCGAGCACATCCGCCCCACCGAGCGGTTCGACTCGGTCGAGGCGCTGCTCGAGGCGATGGCCGGGGACGTCGAGAAGTGCCGGCAGGTCCTGGCCTCGATAGTCCCCTCCTGAGTCGCGTTCCTGCGCCCGCGTCGAGAGCGCGCGACATGCCCGCACCCGGCGCCGCTCGTGGGCGTGTCGTGCGCTCTCGACCGAGAAGGGGGGTGCGTCAGGGAGGCAACGGGCGCGAGGGATGCGACGAGCGCGGGCGACAGGCGGGGGCGAGGTGGGCGGTCCCAACTGTTCGGTCACATTCGGGACCACCACGACCCAAGGGGCCCAGCGCCGTGGCAGGATCCCCGGAACCCCGACCCCGAGCCGAGGAACCCATGTCGACCCAGACCGTGCACCCCATCCCCGCCCCCACCGCAGCGACCGAGCAGGTCAGGCAGGCCGTCATCGACGACCGCGCACCCAACGTCGCCCAGCTGTTCCGCGACCGCGTCGCCAAGACACCGAACGCGGACGCGTTCCGCTTCCCCGACGGCGACCAGTGGCCCTCGGTCACCTGGACCGAGGTCCAGCAGGTGGCCTACCGCCTGGCCGCCGGCCTCATCGCGCTCGGGATCGAGCCGGAGGACCGTGTCGCGATCGCGTCCTCGACCCGCTACGAGTGGGCGCTGACGGATCTGGCCGTCATGCTCTCCGGGGGCGCCACGACCACCATCTACCCCACGACGATCGCGCCCGACGTGGCCTACATCCTGTCCAACTCGGGCAGCGTCGTCGCGTTCGCCGAGGACGACGAGCAGATCGCCAAGCTGTGGGAGCGCCGGGTCGACCTGCCGGAGCTGGTCCGGGTCGTGACCTTCGACGGCACGTCCGACGGCGAGTGGGTCATCAGCCTCGCCGAGCTGGAGCAGATGGGGCAGGAGCTGCTGGCCACCAACCCCTCGGTCGTCGACGACCGCGTCGACGCCATCCGTCCCGACCAGCTCGCCACGATCATCTACACCTCGGGCACCACCGGCCGCCCCAAGGGCGTGCGACTGACCCACGACGCCTGGACCTACGAGGCCGCCGCGGTCGACTCGCTCGGCCTGCTCGGCCCGGACGACCTGCAGTACCTGTGGCTGCCGCTCGCCCACGTGTTCGGCAAGGTGCTGCTCACCCTGCCCCTGCAGGTCGGGTTCCCCACGGCCGTCGACGGTCGGGTGGACAAGATCGTCGACAACCTCGCAGTGGTGAGGCCGACCTTCATGGGCGCCGCGCCGCGCATCTTCGAGAAGGCGTACGGCCGGATCACGATGATGATGGCCGACGAGGGCGGCCTCAAGGAGAAGCTGTTCCACTGGTCGGTGGGCGTCGGCCGCCAGGTCAGTGCGATGCGGGCACGCGGGGAGCAGCCCTCGGGGATGCTGGCCAGGAAGCTGGCCCTCGCCGACAAGCTCGTCCTGCACAAGGTGCGTGCCCGGTTCGGCGGCCGGATCCGGTTCTTCATCTCCGGGTCCGCGGCGCTCAACAAGGACGTCGCCTCGTGGTTCGACTCGATCGGCCTGACCATCCTCGAGGGCTACGGGCTCACCGAGACCAGCGCGGCGTCCTTCGTCAACCGTCCGACCGCCAACAACATCGGCACCGTGGGGTGGGCGCTGCCGGGCACCGAGGTCAGGATCGCCGAGGACGGTGAGGTCCTGCTCAGGGGCCCCGGCGTCATGGAGGGCTACCACAACAAGCCCCAGGACACGGCCGAGGTCAAGGACGCCGAGGGGTGGCTGCACACCGGTGACCTCGGTGAGCTCGACGAGCGCGGCTTCCTCAAGATCACCGACCGCAAGAAGGACTTCTTCAAGACCTCGGGCGGCAAGTACGTCGCACCGTCGCTGATCGAGTCGACGTTCAAGGGCCTGTGCCCCTACGTCAGCCAGTTCATGGTCTACGGCGCCGACCACAACTTCGTCACGGCACTGGTCACCCTCGACCCCGAGGCGATCCGGGACTGGGCGGACGCCCACGGCGTCACCGGCTCCTACGCCGACATCGTCGCCTCGCCGCAGGCCCGCGAGATGGTGCAGAACTACGTCGACACGCTCAACGTCAACCTCAACCGCTGGGAGCAGATCAAGAAGTTCACCATCCTCGACCGCGACCTGACCGTCGAGGACGGCGAGATCACCCCCAGCCTGAAGCTGCGCCGCAAGGCCGTCAGCGAGAAGTACCAGTCCACCCTGGACGCCCTCTACACCGGCTGACCCACCACGGGCTCAGTCCACCTGCGGCTCGTCGGGCGGGTCGGCGACGAGGGGCACGAAGCGGTACCAGCCGTGCTCCTCGACCGCCGGCCCGCCCGTGTCGTCGGTCGACGCGGTCACGCGCAGCATCCGACCCGCGACGGGGACGACCAGCACGCCCCCCGGCGCGAGCTGCGAGACCAGGTCCAACGGCAGCTCCGGCGCCTGAGCCGAGACCAGGATGCGCTCGAACGGGGCCTGCGAAGGTGCCCCGAACCGGCCGGGCAGGGCCTCGCGGACGTGGGCCCACGGCATACCGGCAGCCCTGACGTTGGCCGACCCGAAGGCGACGAGGTCGGGCACCCGCTCCACACCCACCACGGACCCTTGCGCCCCGGTGAGCCACGCGAGCAGCACGGTCGTCCACCCCGAGCCGGAGCCGACGTCGAGGACCCGGTCGCCGGGCTGCACGTCGAGCAGCTCGAGCATCTGGCGCACCGTCGTGGGCTGGCTGTTGGTCTGTCCGTGGCCGATCGGCAGGGGTGCGTCGCGGCGCCGGTGCCGCCGTTGGCCGGGCGGGAGGAAGCGCTCGCGCGGCACCGCCGTCAGCGCCGCGTCCACGCGGCTGGCGACAGCCATGGACCCAGTATGCCGGTGGGTCCCCCGGGCGTCAGTGCGTGCGGGCGTGCGACGCGTGCACGGGGGCCGGGCCGTCCGGGCCGGGGCCGATCCAGTGCTGGCCGACCGCGAGGGCGAGCAACAGTGCGAGGCCGGCGAGGAGGCGGACGGTCGAGGCACGCATGGCCGGCACCGTAGGCGGCTGGGCTGGGAGAAACCTGAGGGCCGACTGCGTCGTTTTCGGTGGCGCGCGGCCGCCGTTACCCTTGTCGGACCATGACCTCCACCCCCGGCAGCACCGTCTTTCCTGTCCTCGAGCCGCTCCTCGAGCAGGTCAGCAAGCCCATCCAGTACGTCGGCGGCGAGCTCAACTCGACCGTCAAGGACTGGAACGTCGGTGGGCTCGGTCCGGCCGGCGAAGAGCTCACCACGCGCTGGGCGCTGATGTATCCCGACGCCTACGAGGTCGGGGTGCCCAACCAGGGCGTCATGATCCTCTACGAGGTGCTCAACGAGCGTCCCGACGCCCTCGCCGAGCGGACGTATGCCGTGTGGCCGGACCTGGAGCGCCTGATGCGCTCGGGCGGCGTGCCCCAGTTCACCGTCGACGCGCACCGCTCGGTGCGCGACTTCGACGTGCTCGGGGTGTCCTTCTCCACCGAGCTCGGCTACACCAACCTGCTCACCGCGCTCGACCTCGCCGGCATCCCCCTGCACGCGGCCGACCGCACCGACGACGACCCGCTCGTCATCGCCGGCGGGCACGCCGCGTTCAACCCCGAGCCGATCGCCGACTTCGTCGACGCCGCCGTCGTGGGCGACGGTGAGGAGGCCGTCCTGGCCGTCACCGACGTCATCGGCGCCTGGAAGTCCGAGGGTATGCCGGGTGGCCGCCACGAGCTGCTGCTGCGCCTCGCGCGCACTGGCGGGGTCTACGTACCCGCCTTCTACGACGTCACCTACCTGCCCGACGGGCGCATCCAGCGGGTTGCGCCGAACGTCCCCGGCGTGCCGTGGCGGGTGTCGAAGCACACCGTCACCGACCTCGACGAGTGGCCCTACCCGAAGCAGCCACTGGTGCCGCTGGCCGAGTCGGTGCACGAGCGCATGTCGGTGGAGATCTTCCGCGGCTGCACCCGCGGCTGCCGGTTCTGCCAGGCGGGGATGATCACCCGGCCGGTGCGCGAGCGGTCGATCACCGGCATCGGCGAGATGGTCGAGCGCGGCCTGGCCGCGACCGGGTTCGAGGAGGTCGGGCTGCTCTCGCTGTCCAGCGCCGACCACTCCGAGATCGCCGACATCACCAAGGGCCTCGCCGACCGCTACGAGGGCACCCAGACCGGACTTTCGCTGCCATCGACCCGCGTGGACGCGTTCAACATCGACCTGGCCAACGAGCTGACCCGCAACGGGCGGCGCTCGGGGCTGACGTTCGCCCCCGAGGGCGGCTCGGAGCGGATCCGCAAGGTCATCAACAAGATGGTGACCGAGGAGGACCTCATCAACACCGTCGCGGCCGCCTACGGCGCGGGCTGGCGGCAGGTGAAGCTCTACTTCATGTGCGGGCTGCCCACCGAGACCGACGAGGACGTGCTGCAGATCGCCGAGCTCGCCAAGCGGGTCATCGAGACCGGGCGCCAGGTCTCGGGCCGGCGCGACATCCGGTGCACCGTGTCGATCGGCGGGTTCGTGCCCAAGCCGCACACGCCCTTCCAGTGGTGTGGCCAGCTGGGCGCGGAGGAGACCGACGCGCGGCTGGAGAAGCTGCGCGAGGCGATCCGCTCCGACCGGCGCTATGGCAGCGCGATCGGGTTCCGCTACCACGACGGGAAGCCGGGCATCGTCGAGGGCCTGCTGTCGCGGGGTGACCGCCGGGTCGGACGGGTCATCGAGCAGGTGTGGCGCGATGGCGGCCGGTTCGACGGGTGGAGCGAGCACTTCTCCTTCGACCGGTGGATGGACGCGGCGGCGCGCAGCCTCGCTGACGCACCCGTCGACGTGGCCTGGTACACCACCCGCGAACGCAGCGAGTCCGAGGTGCTGCCCTGGGACCACATCGACTCCGGGCTCGACAAGGAGTGGCTCTGGGCAGACTGGCAGGACGCCCTCGACGAGACCGAGGTCGACGACTGCCGCTGGACCCCGTGCTTCGACTGCGGCGTGTGCCCGCAAATGGGCACCGAGATCGAGATCGGGCCGACCGGCAAGAAGCTGCTGCCCCTGACCGTGCTCGGCTCCGGCCGCGACGCGATGCTTGCCGGGGCGCACCAGCATTGAGGCCGGTCACTCGCAGTGTCAGGGCCCGCAAGACTGACAGGGCCAGCAACTCTGACAGGGCCAGCAACTCTGCCAGGGCCAGCAAAACGGCGGTTGCGCGACTGTAACCAGTGGAAGTTGCCCCCGGTTCTGTCGCGCAACCGCCGTTTTGCGCGATCGCGAATTCCCAGCGAACTCACATGAAAGTCGTGACATCTGTCATCGCGCGGCGGCGCCACGGGGTTGTCGAATGGTCCTGCAAGGCGGTCGCCTCCTCCTGACCGCTCGTGCCGGGCAGCTGGACCCCCCTTCGGCCAGGTGCCCGACACATCCCGGGTGACTCGTGCGGAGAGACCCGGGGTCTGCCGCCCGCTCGCCACGGCCTCGGCCGCAGGTGAGCGGGCGGCACCATGTCCGGCTCCCGCTCGCCTAGGCTTCGGGCCATGGTGAGGGGGCGGCGCACGTTCGGCTGGCGGCTGGGGCACGCGGCCGGCCAACTGGTGCGGTTCGCCTGGCTGGAGGCCAGGGCATGCGCGTTCGCCGTCGTCATCTTCGCCGGCCTCGCCGCCTCCAACTGGGCCCCGCTGCCGGTCGCGCGCTACGACGCGCTGCTGGCGTACGGCATCCTCGCCACCCTGGCGTTCTGGCTGCTGCGGCTGGAGACCGGACGTGAGGTGCTCGGGACCCTGGCCTTCCACCTCACCGGGCTGGCCTTCGAGATGGTCAAGGTCCGGCTCGGGTCGTGGGAGTACCCCGAGGACGCCGTGACGAAGGTGGCCGGCGTGCCCCTCTACAGCGGCTTCATGTATGCCGCCGTCGGGTCCTACATCGCCCGGGCGTGGCGCCTGTTCGACCTGAGGCTCACCCGCTACCGGCCGTGGCCGACTGCGGTGCTGGCGACCCTCGTCTACGCCAACTTCATCACCCACCACGTCATCGCCGACCTGCGCGTGGTGCTCGCGCTGCTCCTGGTCGCGGCGACGTGGGGGACGTGGGTGCACTTCACCGTGGGCGCGTCGCGCCACCGGATGCCGTTGTCGCTGTCGTTCGTCCTGATCGGCTGCTTCCTGTGGCTGGCCGAGAACGTCTCGACCATCTTCGAGGCATACCGCTACCCCGACCAGGCCGACGGCTGGACGATGGTCCACGTCGGCAAGCTCGGTTCGTGGGCGCTGCTCGTGGTGGTGTCGTTCGTCCTGGTGGCGAACTGGAAGACCTCGCACCTGCGTGAGGAGTCGCTGCGCCACCCGGCGGGCGGTGCACTCGCGGACGAGACGGGTGGCTCGGGTCAGCCCTGAGGCATGCCTCCGGCGGTCCCGCCGGCGCTGGAGAACCACGGGCTGTGCAGGTCGAGGTAGCGCAGGTCGGTCATCCGCTCCATCTCGCGTGCCCAGTCGTCGCCGGCGCCCTCCGGCATCTCCTTCGCCTCACCGGCCCGCGCCTCCGCCTCGCTGCGGAACGCCACCGTCTCGGTGAACCAGCCGTCCGGCTCCATCGCGATGGTGCCGCCGACGATCTCGGGCCGCTGCTCGTGGAGCACGTCCATGGGCTGGGACATGAAGCTGCGGAAGCGCTCGGGGTCGCTGACCCGTCCCTGGATGATCTGGACGAAGCCGGCGTCGTCGGAACCCCCTTCGAGGAACATCATCGCGTTGTCGCAGTCGTGGAACGTTGCGGGCCCGTCGAAGCAGTCCTCCATCCGCTTCCACCACTCGCCCTGCTCCGGCCGGACCGAGTTGCGCATCGCCGCCTCGCGGCTCTCGAAGCGCACCACCGCCACGAACTCGTCGTCGTCGGTGATGCCGTACGTGCCGCCGAGCCAGCCCTCGGCCGAGGGCGCCATCTGCTCGCGCCACTCCTCGCTCAACCGCCGCATTCCCTCGGCGTCCCTGCACTTCCCCTGGATGATCTGGATGAACACCGCTCAGCCCTCCACAGGTCGTGGGGCCGCTTCACCGTGAAGTGGTCCAGCTCCCGAACGTACGCCGGGCACCGCCGGGTGTCAGCGGACAAAACGGGCCCTGCGCCGAGTGGCGCCGTGCAATCTGCGCCGGCCATGCGGCATACCACCGCAATCCGCACCGACCGGGACCACCGACCGAGGAACCCGCACCGCTGCGCATGACATCTGTCATGACGGGTCGAGCCGGGTGGGCGATAGACAGGCCTCACCCGGCGACCGCCGGACTCCACTTCCTCATGCAGGGAGGTCCACCCTTGTCCCACCAAGCCCGGCGCCGCTCCACCGTTGCGGCAGCCGCAGTCCTGGGTCTCGGCGCGGCCGGCCTCGTCACCGCGACGAGTGCCGATGCGGCGAACAACGCCCGTCACACCATCGGCCCAGCAGCCCCTTGGGCCGCGGCGAATGCCAAGCACTCGTCCGCGGTCTCGTCCTCCAGGTCGGTCCACCTCAAGGTGTGGCTGGGCGCCAACGACAGCGCGCGCCTCACCCAGCTCGTGGCCGCCGTCTCCAACCCGAAGTCCGCCTCCTACGGCAAGTACCTCAGCGAGGCGCAGTACCGCGCCCAGTTCGCCCCGACCGCCGCGCAGGTCGCCTCGGTCGAGAGCTGGCTCAAGGGCTCCGGGCTGAAGGTCGAGGGTGTCGGCCCGGACAACCACTTCGTCGCGGTCGCCGGCAGCGCCACCGCTGTCGACGCAGCGCTCGGTGCGGGCCTGCGCCAGTTCACCGTCGACGGGGCCACGGTGCTCGGCCCGACAAAGGCGGCGAGCGTGCCATCATCGGTGTCGGCGAACGTCCTGTCCGTCACCGGTCTGGACACCCTCGCCCACCACGTGACGCCGGCCTCGAGCGAGCCCGACGTCCCCGGCCACACGAACAATGGTCACCGGGTCCAGCTCGGTGCGCCGGCCGGCTTCGTCAACGCCGGGCCGTGCTCCTCGTACTACGGCGAGAAGGTCGACACCACCGACCGCGCGTTCGAGGGCCAGACGCTCGCCTACGCCCCGTGCGGCTACACCCCGTCCCAGCTCCGCGACGTCTACGGCGTGAGCGCGAGCGGCAAGACGGGCGCCGGCGTGACCGTCGCCATCACCGACGCCTTCGAGGCGCCGACGCTGGAGAAGGACGCGAACACGTACGCGACGCGCCACGGTGACGCGCCGTTCGCAAACGGACAGTTCACCCGGACGACCGCCCGGGGGTACGACCCCCAGCGGGTGGCCGACTGCGGCGGCAACGCCTGGTACGGCGAGCAGGCACTCGACGTCGAGGCCGTCCACGGCATGGCCCCGGACGCCAATGTCGAGTACTACGGTGCGACGAGCTGTTACGACGACGACCTGATGGCCTCGCTCGCGCAGGCCGTGGTTGCTAACCGGGCCTCGTTGATCACCAACTCCTGGGGCGAGCCGAACCGCATCGTCGTCGAAGGGGTGACCTACCCGACGATCACCAACGACCTCGCCGCCGCCTACGAGTCGATCTTCACGCAGGGCGCGGCCCAGGGCATCGGCTTCTACTTCTCCTCCGGCGACGACGGCGACGACTTGGCCGCCTGGGGTGTCAAGGGCACCGACTACCCGACGTCCGACCCGTTGGTCACCTCGGTCGGCGGCACCGCGCTGGGAATCAACCAGGACGGCTCACGTCAGTTCGAGACCGGTTGGGGCACGGAGAAGTACAGCCTGACCTCGGGCAACTGGAAAGACGTTGGCTTCCTCTACGGGGCCGGTGGCGGATGCGCCTTCAACGGCACCCTCCAGGGGGTGGACTTCAGCTTCGAGGACACCCCGACCTACCAGGCGGATGCGGCGACGGGCTGCGAGTCTCGCGGCGTGCCGGACATCTCGATGGACGCCGACCCCAACACCGGCATGCTGGTGGGCGAGACCCAGTCGTTCGGCGCGCCGACCGTCTGGGGCCAGGGCGTGAAGTACGGCGAGTACCGCATAGGCGGCACGAGCCTGGCCTCGCCGCTGACCGCCGGCCTCAACGCGGTGGCGCAGCAGGGTCGTTCACGGATCGGCTTCGCGAACCCCATGCTGTACGGCCTCGCCTCGGCATCGAACCCGTTCTACGACGTCAGGTCCTTGCCCACGACCCCGCTCGGCGACGTCCGCGTCGACAACGCCAACGGGCTCAACGCCGCGGACGGCCTGCTGACCTCGGTGCGCACCTTCAACGAGGACTCGAGCCTCAGCACCGGCCAGGGCTGGGACCAGGTGAGCGGCCTCGGCAGCCCGACGGCGGCCTACATCGCAGCGGTGAACGCGGGCTGACCCGCTGACACTCCTGCACCACGAGGGCCCGGCCGCGCACCCGCGCGACCGGGCCCTCTGCCGTGGTGTTGGTGGCTCAGGGGAACAACGCCCAAACCACGTCGCGGAAGACCTCCGTGTGGTGGTCGACGTCCGCGCGAGAGGTCTGCGGGCACATCAGGGCCATGTTGTGGAAGGGCGTCATCAGGATGCCCCGGTTGGCCATCGCGAGGTGCAGGTAGGCGTCGAGCTGGTCGTCGGCTGCCGCCGCGGAGTCCTCGCCGGTGCGCGGGGCCGGTCGAGCGAAGCGGTACTCCGCGCGCGCCCCGAGCTGGGTGACCGACCACGGCACGTCGAGCTCGTCGAGCGTGGCCCGGACGCCGGCCGTGAAGGCCGTGGCGAGCTCGGTCATCAGGGCGAAGGCGTCGGGAGTGAGCACCTCGCCGAGCGTCGCCCGCATGGCGGCCGTCGAGAGCGCGTTCCCCGCGAGCGTGCCGCCGACGCCGCCCACGTCGACGATGTCGGCATCGCCGGCGTCGGTGTGCCGCGTGACTGCATCGGCGACCTCGCGGCTGAGTCCGTAGGCGCCGCAAGGGATTCCGCCACCGATGGACTTGCCGACGACGAGGATGTCCGGCCGCAGTCCCCACTCGCGGGTCGCGCCGCCCCAACCGGCGGACAGGGTGTGGGTCTCGTCGACCATCAACAGGGTGCCGTACTTCGTGGCAAGCTCGCGCAGTCCCTCGTGGAAGCCCGGCTCGGGCAGCACGATCCCGATGTTGGTCAGGGCCGGCTCGGTGAGGATCGCGGCGACGTCGCCGTGGGCGAGCGCCGCCTCGACGGAGGCGAGGTCGTTCCACGTCGCCACACGGGTGGTGAGGTCGAGGTCGACCGGCGGGGCGACGTTGCCGGGCCGGCTCTCGGCCTTGCCGTCCGGCCCCGGCAGGGCGAAGGCCTCGTCCACCGAGCCGTGGTAGCAGTAGGCGAACACGAGGATCTTGGGGCGCCCGGTGGCGAGGCGGGCGAGCCTGATCGCCCAGCGGTTCGCGTCGGTGGCGGACAGCGTGAAGCTCCACAACGGCATACCGAACCGTCGCTCGAGCTCGGCACCCACCCACTGGGCGTCGTCGGTCGGCAGCATCGTGGTGATGCCCCCCAGCTCCGCGGCGCGGCGCTGCACCGCCGCCAGCGTCGCGGCGGGGGAGTGGCCCGCCATGGCGCCGGTGTCGCCGAGCGCGAAGTCGACGTAGCTGTGGCCGTCCACGTCGGTCACCCGGTTGCCCCTCGCCTGGTCGAGGTAGAGCGGGAAGCCGCCGGACCACATGTTCATCCAGGTCATCGGGACCCGGCCGAAGAGGTTGGTCGCCTCCGCGAACAGGGCGCGGCTGCGCGGGTGGTTCTCGGTGTATGCCGCGTGCTCGGCTTCCAGCAGTGCGGCAAGTCGGGTGCGGTCCGGTTCGGCCATGACCGGAACGCTAGGGCCAGGCTGAGGCGGGGCGCAGGGGAGTGCGGATTCCGAAGGTGCGGCGAGGGTCAGCCCTTGACGTAGGAGTGCTTCTCGCACACCCGGCCGTCGCGGAACCGGAGCACGTCGACGCCGCGGACGTGACCAGGAGCGCCCTGGTCGTCGACCCACGAGTAGGTCCAGCGCAGCAGCCCACGGTCACCGGCCACGAAGTGCTCCTCCTCGGTGAAGAGGGGCTCGGTGGTCTCGGCGAACATCTGCGCCCACACGGCGCGGACCGCGTCGGCACCTTCGTGACGGACCCCGTCCGGGGCGGGACCGGTGGCCTCGAACACGCAGTCGTCGGTCACCACCGCCATCATCGCGTCGACGTCGCCGCGGCCGAACGCGTTCGCCAGCCGCGCCACGCAGGCGTGGTTCGGGCCCCACGCGGAGTCACGCCCGAAGGCGGCGAGCAGGTCGCTCTGGGCTCCGCCGTGGCTGATGGCGCGTGGGCCGATCGCCCCCGATGAGCGGTAGACGTCCTCGCGTCCGGCGAACCACCCCGCCACCCCGGCCACGACGGCGGGGTCGAGGTGCCGGTCGGCGCCGAGCGCGGACGACAGGTCCCAGGAGTGGACGAGGTGGTCGGCCGCGAGCTGCCAGACGTACTCGGCGACGTCGGTCTCGCCGAACGACAGCTGCACGGTTCCGCCGCGTGGCAGGCGCTCCGCCACGGCGGTCGTGGCAGCCTTCGCGGCCTCCACCGCCGTGCCGATCGGGTCGTCGCCGAGGACGTCGCCGTCGAACCGGTCACCGACCTCCTCGATCGTGCTGCCGGCCAGGATCGGGACGGTCCACAGGTCCTCGCCCGTGAGGTGGTTGACCAGGGTGCGCACGTCCCAGTCGCTGCACGGGGTGGGCGCGCCCCACTGGTCGTCGGGGACCGCACACACGCAGTCGGCCCAGCGCTCGACGGTGCGGTGGTAGAGCGTGGCGAGGTCCATCCGGCCGGTCCCTTCTCGGTCCGTGCTGCCTCCGTGCTGCCTCCCTGCTGGCTCCCTGCTGCCTCCACGGTCGCACCGGGGTCCCCGCCGCGGAATGGCCCATCGTGACCACGTGGGTGCCTCGTCGGGCTGGGCCGTAGGGTGGCCGGCATGGCACGGCAGCGCGTCCCCGAGGGTCCCGCCCCGGACCCGGCCGTGCAGAAGCTGCGGGTGCGCTACGCCAAGCGCGGCCGGCTGCGGTTCTCCTCGACCCGGGACTTCCAACGTGCCCTGGAGCGGGCATTGCGTCGGGCCGGGGTGCCGATGGCCTTCTCGGCGGGCTTCCACCCGCACCCCAAGATCTCCTACGCCAACGCAGCCCCCACCGGCACGGCCAGCGAGGCCGAGTACTTCGAGATCTCGGTGACCCAGCAGGTCGACCCCGAGTCGGTGCGTCAGTCACTCGACGCGGCGCTGCCCGACGGGCTCGACGTTCTCGAGGTGGTCCAGGCCGCGCCGGGGGCTCTCGCGGACCGCCTGCAGGCCAGCGACTGGGTGATGGACTTCGCGGGGCTCACCGTGGGGGAGCTGCAGCGGGCGGCGGACACCTTGCTGGCCCGGGACCGCGCCGAGGTGACCCGGATGTTCAAGACGGGACCGAAGACGTTCGACGTGCGTGCCGCCGTCGTGTCGCTGGCCGCGCAACCGTCGCAGCGTCCCGACTGTGCGATACTTCGAGTGGTCGTACGGCACACCACACCGGCCGTACGCCCCGACGACATCCTGACCGCGCTGCGAGCAGCAACGGACCTGGAACCACCGACACCACCCCTGGTGACCCGGTTGGCACAGGGCCTCCTGCAGACCGCAACCGCTGGGGTGGCCGATCCACTGGCTGCCGACCAGGGCGACGACGGCGCCGGACCAGGTGACGCGCGACCCCCGCGCGAACCGAGCCCGGCGTAGCCAACCGACTTCCGTGTCGGCGGCAGCCGCCACCGACACGACCGCAGACCGCGCACCTCGTGGGCGATCGGAGAGCAAGACTCTCGGGTGTGGCCCTCGCCACGGGATGCCGGAAGGACGCCATCCATGGCATCCACGCAGGACCCGTTCCAGCCCGCACCGACCGGCGAACCCACGACGAGCGACGCACCCTCGTCCGGGGCGCCGGTCACGGACGACGCGGCACCGCCGCGCAAGCGCGCCGCCCGCAAGAGCACCAAGAAGGCGTCCCCGGCCCAGGCGCCGGTCGTCGAGTCCACCGGCAACGAGTCCACTGGCAACGAGCCTGCCGGGGACGAGCCAGGCGCGGCGAAGCCGGCGAAGAAGACCGCCAAGAAGGCCACGGCGAAGAAGACGGCCAAGAAGACCGCCAAGAAGTCAGCGACCAAGAGGGCCGATGCGGACGACGTGGCCCCCGAGCCCGCTGGGTCGGCCCCGACCGGTACCTCCGAGGCTGCCAGCAGCGAGTCGGCCCCCGCGGCCACCACCGCACCAGGCATCGGTGTGCTGTTCCAGGCGCCCGAGCCCACCACCGCTGCGCCCCGATCCCGCAAGAAGGCCGCCGCGAAGGCGGAGCAGGAGCAGCGGCCCGAGCCGAAGTCCGACGGGCGCACCGAGGAGCCGGCTGCCGACGAGCAGGACGACTCCGCGGACCAGGGTGAGGGCGGCGGCCGACGCCGTCGTCGGCGCGGCGGCAAGGGCCGTGGCCGAGGGCGCGGCCAGTCCGAGGGGCAGGACCAGGGCACCACCGCCGAGGACGAGGGGGCCGATGCGGAGTCCGCTGCGGACGAGGACCAGTCCCGCGGCCAGGACCAGCAGGGCGAGGACGAGGGCGGCACCAGCAAGCGGCGCCGTCGGCGCCGCCGCAGCGGGTCGGCCACCGACGGCGAGGACCCGCCCGGCACCGTGACCAAGGTGCGCCCGAGCCGCCGCGACGAGCCGCAGAGCGTCAAGGGCTCGACCCGGCTCGAGGCCAAGAAGCAGCGTCGTCGCGAGGGCCGTGAGGCCGGTCGCCGTCGCACCGTCATCACCGAGGCCGAGTTCCTGGCCCGCCGCGAGAGCGTGGACCGGCGCATGGTCGTGCGCGAGCGCGAGGGCCGGACCCAGATCGGGGTCCTCGAGGACGACGTCCTCGTCGAGCACTTCGTCAGCCGCGAGACCAACGCGTCGATGGCCGGCAACGTCTACCTCGGCCGGGTGCAGAACGTGCTGCCCTCGATGGAGGCGGCCTTCGTCGACATCGGCAAGGGCCGCAACGCCGTGCTGTACGCCGGCGAGGTCAACTGGGACGCCGCCGGGCTCGACAGCAACCAGCCGAAGCGGATCGAGAACGCCCTCAAGTCCGGCGACAGCGTGCTCGTCCAGGTGACCAAGGACCCGATCGGGCACAAGGGCGCCCGGCTGACCAGTCAGATCAGCCTTCCCGGCCGCTACCTCGTGTTCGTGCCCGAGGGCTCGATGACCGGCATCAGCCGCAAGCTGCCCGACACGGAGCGGTCGCGGCTCAAGGGCATCCTCAAGGAGGTCCTGCCCGACAGCGCCGGCGTGATCGTGCGCACAGCCGCAGAGGGCGCCAGCGAGGAAGAGCTGCGCGCGGACGTCGAGCGGCTCACCCGCACCTGGGAGAAGATCCAGGCCAAGGCTGAGTCGAAGGCCAAGGCCAAGGGCGGCGCCCCGGTGCTGGTGCACGGCGAGCCCGACCTCACCGTCCGGGTCATCCGTGACGTGTTCAACGAGGACTTCGGCAAGCTCGTCGTCTCCGGCGAGCAGGCTTGGTCCGAGGTCAGCGACTACGTCGGCGACGTGGCGCCGGACCTTGCCGAACGGCTCGAGAAGTGGACCTCCGAGGAGGACCTGTTCACCCACTACCGCGTGGACGAGCAGATCGCCAAGGCCATGGATCGCAAGGTGTGGCTGCCCTCGGGTGGCTCGCTGGTCATCGACCGCACCGAGGCGATGACCGTGGTCGACGTCAACACCGGCAAGTTCGTCGGCTCGGGGGGCAACCTCGAGGAGACCGTCACCAAGAACAACGTCGAGGCGGCCGAGGAGATCGTCCGCCAGCTCCGGCTGCGCGACATCGGCGGCATCATCGTCATCGACTTCATCGACATGGTGCTCGAGTCCAACCGCGACCTGGTGGTCCGCCGCCTGCTCGAGTGCCTGGGCCGGGACCGCACCAAGCACCAGGTCGCCGAGGTGACCTCGCTCGGCCTGGTCCAGATGACCCGCAAGCGGGTCGGCTCGGGCCTGATCGAGGTGTTCTCGGAGACCTGTGAGGCCTGCGGCGGCCGCGGCATCATCGTGCACGCCGACCCCGTCGAGAAGGGGGCCGGCGACAACGGCTCCAGCCAGCCGCGTTCGGCTGGCCGGGGTCGCCGTGGTCGAGGCGCCCAGTCCGAGCCGCAGCCGGCCCCGGTGCACTCCGGCCCCACGCCCGCCCAGATCGCCGCGGCTGCCCACGCCGCCGCCCTGAAGTCCTCGGGCGAGCAGCACGACGAGGCGGACCTCGAGTTCGACACCCCGCTGAGCGACGACGAGCCGGTCGCCGCCGAGGTCCACGAGGCGCCGGACCGGGAGTCGTCGGACCAGGAGTCGGCAGCCGTGGAGCCCGCGCCCGCCGTGGAGCCCGTGGCCGAGCCGGCCCGTACCCCGCGGCGACGCAAGCGCGGCCGGGTCGTGGCACCCGCGGGACCACCCCGCCACGGCGGCGACGAGGCGGCGGCCCAGCCGACCACCCAGCCGACCACCGAGCCGACCACCGAGCCCGCCGCGGAGGCGACCTCGGGCGCGTCCTGAGCCACGCGGCATACCGGCGTGGTGACCTGCGGCGACGTGCGCACGGCGCCGGTTTGTTCCCGGAGGTCCCCAGCCGGTAATCTTGCCCCTTGGTGCGCCCACCGTCCGACGTCCGTGGCTGTGTTTGTCCAACAGAACGGGTCGCTGTCGGCCGGTCCAGACAGAGAGCGCGTGCCCCCGTTGTACGAAAGAGAGTTACCCGTGTACGCGATCGTTCGCGCAGGTGGCCGCCAGGAGAAGGTCTCCGTCGGTGATGTGCTCATCATCGACAAGGTCTCCGGCAAGGCCGGCGACAGCATTGCGCTGACCCCCCTCCTCGTGGTCGACGGCTCGACCGTGACCAGCGACTCCGACAAGCTCGCCAAGGTCACCGTCAAGGCCGAGGTCGTGAAGCCCGCCAAGGGCCCCAAGATCACGATCATGAAGTACAAGAACAAGACCGGCTACCGCAAGCGTCAGGGCCACCGCCAGCACCTGACCCAGGTCAAGATCACCGCGATCGACGCCTGAGCGCCACGAGACTGAAGAGGTACTGACATGGCACACAAGAAGGGTGCGTCCTCGACCCGCAACGGTCGCGACTCGAACGCACAGTTCCTCGGCGTGAAGCGCTTCGGCGGCCAGCTCGTCAACGCGGGCGAGATCCTGGTCCGCCAGCGCGGCACGCACTTCCACCCCGG
>DASUKI010000279.1:0-9707 GCA_036278855.1 Pedococcus sp. | reverse complement strand
GGGGCCGCCCTCCTCTACCTGTTCGGCACCCTGCTGTTCGGCCTCCTCGCGTCGTGGGCGGGGGTCGCCGTGACTCGGGCCGTCGTGGAGGCGAGGCACCGGCGCGACCTGCGCACGCGGCATACCGGGCACGAACACCCGCACCCGGCACGAGTGGAAGGCGAGGCACCATGAGGCTCAACGGATCCGCCCTGCGCGTCACGGCGCTGATCGGGGAGAGCGACACCTGGCACGGCAAGCCCCTCTACACCGAGATCGTGCACCGCGCCCACGCCGCCGGGCTCGCCGGCGCGACGGTGCTGCGTGGCATCGAGGGGTTCGGCAAGTCCAACCACATCCACACGACCCGCATCCTGTCACTCAGCGAGGACCTGCCCGTGGTGGTCGTCATCGTCGACGTCGAGGAGCGGGTGCGGCCGTTCCTCGCCGACCTGGAGGAGCTCGTCACCGAGGGACTGGTGACCGTCGAGCCGGTCGAGGTGGTCCACCACGCGGGGCGCGAGGCGGACGGGTGACCGTCCTGCTCGTCCTGCTCGGCGGAGCCGTCGGCGCGCCGGCGCGCTACCTCACCGACCGTGCGGTGCAGCGCCGGGCCGACAGCGTGTTTCCGTGGGGGACATTGTGTGTCAACGTGATCGGCTCGCTGGTGCTGGGTGCCGTGGCGGCTGCCGCGTATGCCGGGTCGGCACCTCCGTGGGTCCTCACCTTGGTGGGCACGGGCTTCTGCGGGGCGCTCACGACCTTCTCGACGTTCGGGTACGAGACGGTGCGGCTGCTCGAGGACGGGGCGCACGCGGAGGCGCTGGCCAACGCAGTCGTCAGCCTGGTGGTCGGGATGCTCGCCTGCGCTGCTGGCTGGTGGCTCGTCTCCTCACTCGTGTGAGGCCCGCCGTCGCGGTGCACCGGTGCTGCGTCGACGTCGCTAGGCGCGCCGCGTCTCGAGGAACTCGCCGATCCGGCCGATCGCCTCGGTCAGCACGTCGACGTCCGGCAGGGTCACCAGCCGGAAGTGGTCTGGCTCGAACCAGTTGAAGCCGGTGCCATGGGTGACGAGGATCTTCTTGTCCCGCAACAGGTCTATGACGAACGCCTGGTCGTCCTCGATGGGGTAGACCTCGGGGTCGAGCCGCGGGAAGCAGTACAGCGCGCCATGCGGCTCGACGCAGGACACTCCGGGGATGTCGTTGAGCAGCCGCCACGCGAGCTTGCTCTGCTCGTAGAACCGGCCGCCGGGGTGGATGTACTCCTCGATCGACTGGTAGCCGCCGAGCGCGGTCTGGATCGCGTGCTGGCCGGGGACGTTGGCGCACATGCGCATGTTGGCCAGGAGGGTCAGGCCCTCGAGGAAGTCGGCGGCCAGCGTCTTGGGCCCGGACACCATGACCCAGCCGGCGCGGTACCCACACACTCGGTACGCCTTGGAGAGCCCGCTGAAGGTCAGGCAGAGCACGTCGTCGCCGCCGAAGGTGGCCGTGTGGTGGTGCACCGGCTGCACCACGTCGTCGCCGAAGAGGATCTTCTCGTAGATCTCGTCGGACATCAGGACGAGGTCGTGGCGCCGCGCGATGTCCACCAGGCCGCGGACGGTCTCCTCGCTGTAGACGGCCCCCGTCGGGTTGTTGGGGTTGATCACGACCAAGGCGTAGGTGTTCGGCGTGATCTTGGACTCGAGGTCCTCGAGGTCGGGGTTCCAGTCGTTGGACTCGTCACACCGGTAGTGCACCGGGGTGCCGCCGGCCAGGGTCACCGCACCGGTCCACAGGGGGTAGTCCGGTGCGGGCACGAGGATCTCGTTGCCCTCGTCGACGAACGCCGTGAGCACCATCGAGATCAGTTCGGAGACACCGTTGCCGATGAACACGTCGTCCACGTGGGTGTCGGTCAGCCCGCGCTCCTGGTAGTAGTGCGCCACCGCGGTCCGGGCCGAGTAGATGCCGCGGGAGTCGCTGTAGCCTTGCGAGTTCGGCAGGTGGTGGACCATGTCCTGCAGCACGGCCTCGGGTGCCTCGAACCCGAACGGTGCGGGGTTGCCGATGTTGAGCTTGAGGATCTTGTGCCCCTCGTCCTCGAGCCGCTGGGCCTCGACGAGGATCGGTCCGCGCACGTCGTAGCGGACCTGGTGGAGCTTGCGGGACTGCGTGACTCTGCGCACCCCGCCAGTGTCCCAGAGCCGGTATGCCGCGTGGTCGGCGCCGTGCCGCGCGTCACCGCCGACTCAGCACAGGTTGGTGAATGGTGGACAGGGTAGAACCTGTCCTTCGTTCACTAACCTTTGCTAGCAATGGTTGCTGCGGTGGGGGCGGGCGGAGCCACGTCGGGCGTCCGGTGGTGGGTCGGCTCCTGGTACAGCAGGGCCGCGACGACACCGAGGAGCAGCACCGCCGCCGGCAGCAGCAGCGCTTGCGACATCGCCGACGCGAACCCGTCGGCGACCTGTGGCGGGAGCGCCTGCCCCGCCCCCTGCGGGCTGACGCTGTGCGGCATGCCGGGCAGGTTCGCCGCCAGGCGCGAGTCGATGAGCGCGGCGATCGCGGCGCTGCCGAGCACAGCGCCCACCTGGCGGGTGGTGTTGTAGATGCCGGCGCCCGCGCCAGCGGAGCGCATCGGCAGGTTGCGCGTCGCAGTGGCGGACAGCGGCGCCCACATGAACGGGCTGCCGAGACCCATCAGGGCCATCGGCAGCAGCAGCTGCCACACCTTCGAGTCCGGCGTGGAGGCCGCGCTGAGCCAGAACAACGACGCGGAGGTGACCGCGAGCCCGAAGGTCGTGATGTACCGCGGGTGGACGCGGTCGGTCAGCTTGCCCGCCACCGGTGCGAGCCCCGCTGAGAGCACGGCCATGGGGACGAGGAGCAGCGCCGACTCGGTCGGGCTCATCCCACGGACCACCTGCGCGTAGAGCATGAACGGGAACGCCATGGCAGTGATGGAGAAGCCGACCGTGGTGATCGCGGCGTTCGAGATCGAGAAGTTCCGGTCGCGGAACAGGGCCAGCGGCACCAGCGGCTCGCGCCGGTTCCGGGCCTGCCAGACGAGGAACAGGACCAGGACCACGACTCCCGCGGCGATCAGCAGGGGCACCGAGATGAACCCGGTGATGCTGCCCCAGTCGTAGGTCTCGCCCTCCTGGATCCCGAACACGAGCAGGAACATGCCGACCGCCGACAGTGCGACGCCCAGCCAGTCGAAGGTGTGGGTGTGCGTCTCCAGGCGCGGCACCAGTCGCATCGCCATCACGAAGGCGACGACCCCGACCGGCACGTTGATGAAGAAGATCCACTCCCAACCCGGCCCGTCGACGAGCAGTCCGCCCAGCAGGGGCCCCACGAGGATCGCGACACCGGCGGTGGCGCCCCACAGCGCCATGGCCTGCCCGCGGGAGGCGGCCGGGAAGGTCCTGGTGATCACCGCCATGGTCTGCGGGGTCATGAGCGAGGCGCCGAGGCCCTGCACCACCCGGGCCACGATGAGCTGGTCGATCGACCCGGTGAGCCCGCACCACAGCGAGGCCGCCGTGAACAGCGCAAGCCCGACGAGGTAGACGTACTTGGGCCCGATGCGGTCGCCGAGCCGGCCCGTGATCAGCAACGGCACGGCATACGCGAGCAGGTAGGCGGACGTGACCCAGATGACGGCGTTCACGTCCGCGTCGAGGCCCTCCATGATCGCCGGCGTGGCCACCGAGACGATGGTCGAGTCGACGAGGATCATGAAGAAGCCGATGACCATGGCCCACAGGGCCGGCCATGGGTGGTAGCTGGCGGGAACGTCCGTTCTCGTCGGTGCGTCTGCGGCCACGGGGGACGCCTTTCTCGAGTCGGTCGGTGAGGCTCCGGTTCCCGCCTCCGCCTGACGGCAGCGCCGACGCCACGAGAAGTATTCCGCGCCACGCCGGAAGGCCACCAGCCAATACTGACCAGCCAATACAGTGGCCGCGTGACCGAGCCGCTCCCGAAGTCCGCGGTGCGGGGCTACGCCCTGGGGTCGGTGGCCACCGGGTCGTTCGGCACGGTGCCCGGTCTGCTCCTGCTGCCGTACTTGACCGACCGGCTCGGTGTCGCCGCGGGGGTCGCCGGGGCGATCGTGTTCGTCCCCAAGGCCTGGGACGTGGTCCTCAACCCGATCGCCGGTCGGGTCAGCGACCACTCATCCTCGGCCTCCGGACCTCGGCGGCCATTCCTGCTGTGGGGAGGGATCGCCCTCGCGGCCTGCTTCGCGCTGCTGTTCGCCGGGCCGGCTGCGCCGCGCGGTCTTGCCGCGACGTGGGTGGTGCTCGCCTTCCTCGCCTGCGCCACCGCCTACGCATTCTTCCAGGTCCCCTACGTCGCGATGCCTGCAGAGATGACCCGGGACTACGGCGAGCGCACCCGCCTCATGACGTGGCGCGTGGCAGTGCTCGCGCTCGCGATCCTGGTGAGCGGGGCGTCGGCGCCGGCCATCCGCGACGCACTGGGCGCCGACCAGGGGTACCGCGTCATGGGCCTGTGCGTGGCGGCCTTCATCCTCGTGGGCGTGCTCGGCGCCTGGCGCGGCACGGCGTCCGCACCGGTGGGAAGGGTGCGTGGCTCGGCCGGGAGCCTCGGCGCACAGCTGCGGATCGTGGCCCGTGCCAAGGACTTCCGGCTGCTGCTCGGCACCTTCGTCCTCCAGGCGCTCGCGACCGGCGCCATGCTGGCGGGGGTGGACTACGTGGCGCGGCACGTGCTCGGGCGCGCGTCCGCCTCGACCGTCCTGTTCGTGTGCTTCGTCGGCCCGGCGCTGCCCGTGACCCCTGTGTGGCAGCGCGTCGGCGCCGCGCACGGCAAGCGCTGGGGGTATGCCGCGTCGTCACTGCTGCTGGGCGCCGGCGCCTTGGCGCTGGTGGGCGCCCGCGGCCTGCCGGGCTTCGCGGTGTACCTCGCGGTGGCAGTGGTGGGGGTGGGCTACGCGGGTGCGCAGATGTTCCCCCTGGCGATGCTTCCGGACGTGGCCGCGGTCGACGCCGCGCGTACCGGGCAGAACCGCGTGGGGGTGTTCACCGGCGTGTGGACGGCGGGAGAGACGCTGGGGCTGGCGCTCGGGCCAGGGCTCTACGGACTGGTGCTCGCCCTCGGTGGCTACGTGTCGTCCACGGACTCCTCGGCGGCGCAGCCCGACTCGGCGGTCACCGCGATCACGCTGGGGTTCTCGCTCGTGCCGGCCGTGCTGGTGGCGGCCAGCCTGGTGCTGCTCGCGCGGTACCGCCTCGACGCGGACGCGGTCGCCGAGGCCGTCGCACTTGAGGAGGTCTGATGGGGCTGCCCGCTGACGAGGTGCTCCGGCGTCTCGAGGCGCTGCGGTCCGGCGACCTGCCGACCCACGGCGGTCGCACCCTGGCGTACGTCTACGACTCCGGACTGGCAGAGGCCGACGAGCTCGGCCGCCGAGCGCTGGCCATGTTCGCCTCCGCCAACGGGCTCGACCCCACCGCGTTCCCCAGCCTGCTGCGGATGGAGCAGGACCTGGTGCGGTTCGCGGCCGGGCTCCTCGACGGCCCGGACGGCGTTGTCGGCACCGTCACCAGTGGGGGCACCGAGTCGATCCTGCTGGCCGTCCAGGCCGCCAGGGACTCCCGGCCGGAGGTCCACCGCCCCACGATGGTGCTGCCCAGCACCGCGCATGCAGCGTTCCACAAGGCCGCCCACTACTTCGGTGTCGAGCCGGTCGTCGTCCCGGTGCAACCGGACACGTGCCGCGCGGACGCCGACGCCATGGCCGCCGCCATCGACGACCGTGCTGTCCTGGTCGTCGCCTCCGCCCCCTCCTATGCCCACGGCGTCGTCGACCCGGTGACGCCGATCGCCGCCGCTGCAGCAGCCGCGGGGATCCGGTGCCATGTCGACGCGTGCATCGGCGGCTGGGTGCTGCCGTACCTTCGTCGGCTCGGCGATGACCACCCGGACTGGACGTTCGCGGTCCCGGGGGTCACGAGCATCTCGGTCGACCTGCACAAGTACGCCTACACGCCCAAGGGGGTGTCGCTGCTCCTGCACCGCGACGCCGGGCTGCGGCACGCGCAGTTCTTTGCCGCCGCCGACTGGCCCGGCTACACGATGCTCAACTCGACCACCCAGTCGACCAAGTCTGGCGGACCGCTCGCCGCGGCCTGGGCGGTCGTCGCGCACCTGGGGGACGACGGCTACCTGTCGCTGGCGCGCCAGGCCCGCGGCGGCATACACGAGCTGCTCGAGGCGATGGGCACCGTGCCGCACCTGTCGCTCGTGACCCAGCCCGACTCCACGCTCGTGGCCCTGCGCGCCGACGAGGCGTGCGACGTGTTCACGGTCAGCGACGAGATGCTCGCGAGGGGCTGGTTCGTCCAGCCGCAGATGGCGTTCGGCCCTCACCCGCCGAGCGTGCACCTCAGCTTCAGTGCTGCGACGGCACCGCACGTGGCGGACTTCGTTGCGGCACTGAGAGACTCGGTCGCCGCTGCGGTTGCCGCCGGACCCGGGCAGGTGGCTCCCGACCTCGCCGCGGCCGCCACTGCGATCGACCCGGAGACCCTGGACGACGGGGCCTTCGAGGGGCTGCTCCGGGTGGCCGGTCTGGCCGGCCCCGATGGCGAGCTCGTCCTGCCCGAACGGATGGCCCCGGTCAACGCGCTGCTCAACGTGGCGCCGCCCCGGCTGCGCGAGGCCTTGCTCGTGGCATTCCTCGACCGGCTGTCGCGGCCGTAGGCTCCTGCCCATGTCGCCCAGGTCGCCGCTCGGGGAGCTCGAGGTCGAGCTGACCCGCCTGTTCCGGCGCGCCCGTACCCGCCAGCAGCGGACCGCCGCCGAGGTCCACCCCGACCTCGACTCCGCCGGCTACGCCGTGCTCGTCACCGTGCGCGAGCTGTCCCAGCTCGCCGGTGGAGCGCGCGGCGGCGAGGTCTCCGAGGCGCTGGGGCTGCACAAGTCGACGACCAGCCGCAACCTCACCACCCTCGAGCAGCTCGGCCTGGTCGAGCGCGTGCCGGACCCGGAGGACGCCCGTGCCCGGCAGGTGCAGCTGACCGCGGCCGGGGCAGCCGCGCTCGAGCGCTCCTTCGACGGGCGACGGGCCCGGCTCAAGGACCAGCTCAGCAGCTGGGACCGCGAGGACATCGCCGCGCTCGCCGGGCTGCTGCGCCGCCTCAACGACACCGCTTCCTGAGGGCAGCTCCCCACGAAGTTGCGTAGGGCAAGCAATCGGGAGTAAGTTGTGTTCCGCAACCAAAGGAGCAGCCCCATGGCGACCGCACTCGCCCCCGAAGACATCCCCGCAGCAACCCCGGCAGCCGACCCGGTCTCGAGCCGGACGGAGGCCACCGACGCCGTCGTCGCGGCCGTCGCCAGCCTGGTCCGCACCGCCAAGGGCGTGGCGAGGTCACGCCAGGACCACCTCGGCGCGACCGGCACGCCGCTGGCGGTCCTGCGCGCCCTGTCCCGCGCCGGCGGCGACGACCGCCCCGGCGACCTCGCCCTCACGACGGGCGTCGCCCCGTCCGTGGTCAGCCGCGTGCTGGCCCGCCTCGAGGAGGACGGCCTGGTCGTGCGCCACCGCGACGAAGAGGATGCTCGGGCCTGCCACATCGCCCTCACCGATCAGGGCAGGGGCAAGCTCGAGGCGATCCAGGACGACTACCGCACCGTCCTCGGGGCGGCCCTCGCCGAGCTGGACGACGACGACATCGACCGCATTCCCTCGTTGCTCCACCGCCTCGAGCAGGCGATCGTCCGCGCTGCGGAGCGCCGCGCGTCACGCGGCGTCCTCGGCACCGCCGGCCACCCACTCGACCACCCAGTCACGACCGAAGGTCCCTGATGTCAGCCAACGCCGCCGCGGGTTTCGCGCGCGCCTCCCGTGCCACGCCCGAGCAGTCGGGCGAGATGACGCACCGGCAGATCCTGGAGGCCATGACCGGCCTGCTCGCCGGACTGTTCACCGCCATGCTCAGCAGCACCATCGTCGCCACCGCTCTGCCGACGATCATCGGCGACCTGCACGGCACCCAGCGGGAGTACACCTGGGTGATCACCGCCAGCCTGCTCGCCACGACCGTCTCCACCCCGATCTGGGGCAAGCTGTCCGACCTGTTCAGCAAGAAGCTGCTGGTCCAGCTGTCGCTCGTCGTGTTCGTGTTCGGCTCGGTCGCGGCCGGCTTCGCGCACACCGTCGCCTTCCTCATCGGCTGCCGCGTCGTCCAGGGCCTCGGCATGGGTGGGCTCACCGCCCTCGCCCAGTCGATCATGGGCGCGATGATCGCCCCGCGTGAGCGTGGTCGCTACGCCGGCTACATGGGTGCCGTCATGGCGGTGTCCACCGTGAGCGGTCCGCTGCTGGGTGGGGTCATCGTCGACAGCCCGCTCGGCTGGCGCTGGACGTTCTACGTCTGCATCCCCCTCGCGGTGATCGCCATCGTGATGCTCCAGTCGACGCTGCACATCACCACCGCCAAGCGCACCCCGACCATCGACTACCTCGGGGCCTCGCTCATCGCCGTCACCGCGTCGCTGCCGCTGCTGTGGGTCACGTTCGCCGGGCACGACTTCCCCTGGTGGTCCGCACAGACCGCGTGGTACCTCGGGGGCACAGCCGCCGCCCTGGCCCTCCTGCTCGTCGTGGAGTCGCGCGCGGCGGAGCCGGTCATCCCGATCCGGCTGCTGCGCAACCGGACCGCGGCCATGGTCATCGTCGCGTCCGCCTCGGTCGGCGTCGCGATGTTCGGCGGCACCACGTTCCTCACGCAGTACTTCCAGGTCGCCCGCGGGGACAGCCCCACTCGAGCCGGCATGCTGACCATCCCCCTGATGGCGGCCATGCTGATCTCGTCAACCATGTTCGGGCAGATCGTCAGCCGCACCGGCCGGTGGAAGCGGGTGATCGTCCTCGGCGCCGTCGTCCTGAGCGCGGGACTGCTCTGGCTCGGCCGGGTCGACCACCTCACCCCGACGTGGGAGCTCGGGGTGGCGATGGCCCTGATGGGCTTCGGCATGGGGGCGATGATGCAGAACCTGGTCCTCGCCGTGCAGAACTCCGTCGACGTCACCCAGGTCGGCGCCGCCTCCGCGGCCATCGCGTTCTTCCGCACCCTCGGCGGCGCGATCGGCGTCTCGGTGCTCGGGGCGATCCTCGCCAACCGGGCTCGCGACGGGATCGTCGACGGGATCGCGGCGCTCGGTCCCAAGGCCGCCGCGGCGGTCCGGTCCAGCGGGAACTCCGCCACCCTGGACATCGCGCACATGCCCGAGCCCCTCGCCGGGATCGTGCGCGCGGCCTATGGCGACGCCACCGGGCACATCTTCATGGTCGGCTTCTGGTTCGCCGTCGTAGCGCTGCTCGCCGTGGTCTTCCTCCGGGAGGTGCCACTGAGGACCACGGTCTCGATGACCGAGGAGGTGGTGACCGCGGCGGTCACCGGCACCGGGGCGCCGGACGTGTCCGAGCACTTCGCGCTGCCCACCGAGGACGACGAGCGGTATGCCGCGGCGTCGGCTCCCGGCGCGCGCGGCACCTCCCAGCCCGGCTAGGAGCCCGGAGCCACCCCGCACCTGCCGACTTGTGGCCCGGGTGGCTGCGGAACTTTCGGCCACTCGCCCGGAAGTGGCGGTGGGGGCGCGGGGTGGCTGCGGAACTTTCGGCCACTCGCCCGGAGGTCACGGTGGTGGTCAGGGGGCCACGGACACGCGCAGCCCGGCTAGTCCTGCGGACGGCCGAAGGCCACC
>DASUKI010000278.1:0-2783 GCA_036278855.1 Pedococcus sp. | reverse complement strand
TGGACACGGCGTTCTTCACCCGTCGTGGGGCGCCGTACGCGCGCCGGTTCCCGCGCCCGGTGCCTGCCGCGCTCGTGGCGGCGAGGCTGGTCGCCGGGGTCGAGCACGACCGCACCGAGGTGGTGGTGCCCCGGTGGCTGCGCGCGGCCATGTGGGTGCGCACCATCGCCCCCGGTGCGTATGCCGCGGGGGCGGCCCGGTGGGGCTGACCCGGCTCGGCGTCAGCCCCGGGCAGCGCGGATGGTCTCGCGCAGCGAGCCCATCGTGGCGAGGACGGCCGTGGGCTCGTAGCCGCAGTGGGCCATGCAGTTGGCGCAGCGCGGGTCTCGGCCGCGACCGTACCTCGACCAGTCGGTGTCCTCGACGAGCTCGCGGTAGGTCGTGGTGTAGGAGTCGCCCATGAGGTAGCACGGCCGCTGCCAGCCCTTGAGCGAGTAGCACGGGATGCCCCACGCCGTGCACTGGAAGTCGGCCTCGCCCTCGAGGAAGTCGAGGAACAGGGGGGTGTGGTTGAGCCGCCAGCGCTTGCGGTTGCCGTCAGCGAACACCTTCCGGAACAGCTCGCGGGTCTCGGTGACCCCGAGGAAGTGCTCCTGGTCGGGCGCCTTCTCGTAGGCGTACGCCGGGGAGAGCATCATCTGGTCGACCTGCAGGTCGTCGTTGAGGTAGTTGAGCACGTCGATCACGGACTGCGGGCTGTCGGTGGTGAAGAAGGTGCTGTTCGTGGTGACCCGGAAGCCGCGGGCCTTGAGCCAGCGCACCGCCGCCACCGCCTCGTCGAAGACGCCCTCCTGGCACACGGACTCGTCGTGCCGCTCGCGCAGACCGTCGATGTGCACCGCGAAGGCGAAGTAGGGCGACGGGGTGAAGTCGAAGCGGTCCCACCACTTGCGGACGAGCAGGGCGTTGGTGCACAGGTACACGAACCTCTTGCGCGCCACCAGCTCCTTGACGATGGTGTCGATCTCGGGGTGCATCAGCGGCTCGCCGCCGGCGATCGACACCATGGGCGCGCCGCTCTCCTCGATGGCGTCGACCGCCTGCTGCACCGGCATGCGGCGCCGCAGGGTGTCGGCGGGGTGCTGGATCTTGCCGCAGCCCGCGCATGCCAGGTTGCAGGCGTACAACGGCTCGAGCTCGACGAGCAGGGGGAACTTCTCCCTGCGCCGGATGCGCTGCCACGCGAGGTAGCGCGCCATCCGCAGGTTCTGCCGGATCGGGACGGTCATGGTGACCGGACCTCCTTCGGGACGACGAAGTGGACGTTCTCGCTGACCATCGGCTGGTCGACCAGCTCCACCGGGCCAAGGCCCCGCAGGGCCTCGACGACCTCGTCGACGAGCGACTCCGGGGCCGACGCACCTGCGGTCAGCCCGACGGTGCTGACCCCCCGCAGCCAGTCGAGGTCGATGTCGGAGGCGTCGTCGACGAGGTGCGCGGGGCGGCCGAGGCGAGCGGCCCCCTCGACGAGCCGCTGGGAGTTCGAGGAGTTCGGGGACCCGACGACGAGGACCAGGTCGGCGTCGACGGCCACCCGCTGCAGGGCGCGCTGCCGGTTGGTCGTGGCGTAGCAGATGTCGTCGGACGGCGGCGCCTGCAGCCTGGGGAACCGCTCGCGGAGCGTGTCCACGATCCCACCGACCTCGTCCGCGGCCAGGGTGGTCTGCACGAGGTAGGAGACGTGGTCGGGGTCGTCGACCGCCACCGTGCGCGCGTCGGCCGCGTCCTGGACCAGCACCGTCCCGTCGGGCCGCTCCCCCATGGTGCCGACCGTCTCGTCGTGGCCGCGGTGGCCGATGAAGATGACGGTGTCGCCGCGGTCGGCGAAGCGCCGCAGCTCTGCGTGCACCTTGGTGACGAGCGGACAGGTGGCGTCGATGACGTGCAGGCCCCGCTCCCGGGCCTCCTGGTGGACCGCCGGGGAGACGCCGTGTGCGGAGAACACCACGGTTCCACCGGTGGGCACCTCCTCGAGCTCGTCGACGAAGACCGCACCCAGGTGCTCGAGCCGGCGGACCACGTGGGAGTTGTGCACGATCTGTCGGCGCACGTAGACGGGCGGGGCCGTCCGTGCCAGCGCGCGCTCGACGACCTCGATCGCCCGCACCACGCCGGCGCAGAAGCTGCGCGGCCCCGCGAGCTGCACCCGGTGCGGTCCGGTCACCGCGGCCCAGCCCTCGAGGGCGTCACCGAGCCGGGGCAGGGTGTGCAGCGCCTCCCAGATCCTGGGCAGCGTCGCCGGTGCGAAGAGCGGGTGCCCGGCGGGGTCCGCCACCACGCGGACGACCGCGGTCGCGGGCGTGGGCGGGTTGGCGACCAGCCAGGCCGACTCCATGTCCGCGCACAGCACGCCGTCGGCCCCGAGCACGTCGCGCTCACGTTGGGTGACCACGTGCGTGACACTGGCGACCGGGCCCTCGCTGACCCGCAGCCCCGACCGGCGCAGGGCCGAGGACAGCAGCGGCGCGCTGCGGCAGGGTGTGCGGTCGCCGTCGGGGTCTCGCACCTCGGTGGCCACGACGACGTCACCTGGTACGAGACTGGGGTCCACGCCCGCCGCGATCCCCACCACCGCGAGGGCCGCGGCCGACCGCACCCGCGGGCTCGCGGCACAGCGGGCCGCCGCGTGCGGTCCCATGCCCGTGCGGCACACCCGGGAGTGCTCCAGGCCGCGCGCCAGGGCGGCACTCTCGAAGACGGACGGCGTGCAGGCGACGAGGGCGGAGCTCACGGTGCGCCTCCCAGGCATCGGGCGAGGGCACTGGTCGGGAAGACCAGCCGGT
>DASUKI010000277.1:0-11867 GCA_036278855.1 Pedococcus sp. | reverse complement strand
GTGCGGCACACCCGGGAGTGCTCCAGGCCGCGCGCCAGGGCGGCACTCTCGAAGACGGACGGCGTGCAGGCGACGAGGGCGGAGCTCACGGTGCGCCTCCCAGGCATCGGGCGAGGGCACTGGTCGGGAAGACCAGCCGGTAGAGGTGGTAGTTGATGTAGAAGTCACCGGGGAAGCCGGTGCCGGTGAACTGGGGCTCATCCCACGTGCCGTCCTCCCCCTGGGTGTCGACCAGCCACCCCACCCCCCGCCGTGCGGCGGCTCCCGAGGCCGCACCAGCAGCGTGCAGGGCGAGCAGCGCCCACGCCGTCTGGGAGGCGGTGGACTTGCCACGGCCCCGCCATGCCCGGTCGGTGTACGAGCGCAGGTCCTCCCCCCAGCCGCCGTCGGGGTTCTGGTGGGTCTCGAGCCAGAGCACTGCCCGCCGGACCACCGGAGCCGTCCGCGGCACCCCCATGGCGACCAGGGCGGGCACTGCGGCACCCGTGCCGTAGACGTGGTTGGCTCCCCATCGGCCGAACCAGGACCCGTCCGGCTCCTGTTCGGCGAGCAACCACCGCAGTCCTTGCTGGGCCCGGCGGTCCCCAGCCAGGCCCACGGACACGAGCATCTCGAGGACGTGCGCGGTGACGTCGGCGCTGGGCGGGTCGATGACGGCGCCGAAGTCGCAGAACGGCAGCCGGTAGGCGACCTCCCGCGTGTTGTCCGCGTCGAAGGCCGCCCACCCACCGTCACGGCACTGCATGCCCAGGACCCACGCCGTGCCACGCTCCACCGCGGCGCCCGCTGGTGCGCCGGCCCCCACGCGCTGCAGCGCCAGCAGCACCTCGGCGGTGTCGTCCACGTCGGGGTAGCGGTCGTTGTCGAACTCGAAGGCCCAGCCGCCGGGTGCGGTCCGCGGACGCTGCACCGCCCAGTCACCGCGCACCCGGATCTCCTCGGCCAGCAGCCAGTCGACGGCCGACCGCACCGCTGGGTCGTCGGCCCCGACCCCGCCGTCGCCGAGAGCCACGAGGGCGAGCGCCGTGTCCCACACCGGCGACTGGCACGCCTCGACCCGGCGCACCGGGCCGTCGGGCGTCTCCTCGCGCAGCGTGAACCGCTCCCAGCCGCGAAGTCCGGCCGCCAGCACCGGATCGTCGACGGGACGACCAAGGGCGTGCAGCGCCATGAGCGAGTACACCCACGGCGGTTGGATCCCGCCCCAGGACCCGTCGGCCTCCTGCCGCTCGACGACCCACTCCTCGGCGCGGCGAAGCGCCCGGGCACGCCACGGCGTCCCGCGTCGCCGCTCGAGCAGGTGCAGGAGCCGATCGAGCACCCCGAACGCCACGTCCCAGCCGGAGCGGGAAACGGGGGCACGAGTCCTGGATGGCCCGCCGGCAGACAGCTCGTCGAGCCGGAGACCGAGGTCGCGCTGCGGCCGCAGGGAGGCGAGCACGGAGATGGGCACCACGGTCTGCCGCGCCCAGCAGGCGAAGTCGTAGACGTTGAGCGGCACCCATCGGGGCAGCAGGACGTGCTCGACCGGCACCGCCGGGAGCCGCGACCAGTCCCACAGGCCGAACAGCGCCAGCCAGATCCGGGTGAAGACCCTGCTGGCCTCCAGGCCGCCGCCGGCCAGCACGGACCGGCGGGCCGCGGCCATGTGGGCCAGGTCGGGTGGGTCGCCAGCCAGCCGCAGTGCGAGGTAGGCCTCCACGGTCGTGGACAGCTCTGGCGGCCCGCCGTGGAAGTTGGCCCAGGAGCCGTCGGCCCGCTGCTGGCTGCGGATCCACCTCGCCGACTCCTCGGTCTGCGTGTCGGTCCGCACCCCGAGGAACTCGCGCATCAGCAGGTCCTCGGCGTCCATGGTCACGTTCGTCTCGAGCTCGCCCTGCCACCATCCGCCTTCACTCTGCAGGCCGCGCAGGTGGTCGAGCGCACGATGGAGGGCCGCGCGGGTCGCGGCGTCGGCACCGGGCATCGCGTCCAGCGTGGTGGGCTCGGGTGTCATCGCCTCACCTCCTCAGTGGTCCCTGCCGGCGAGCCGGTGCGCGAGGTCGCAGAGCGGCTCCGCGAGGGCGGGGTCCGGCACCCTCTCGGCCAACAGCGCCAGCGCGGCGTCGAGCTCTGCCGTGGCGCGGCGAAGCGCCCAGTTCCGCCCGCCAGCAGCCTCGACCAGGCCAGCTGCTTGGACGAGCTCCTCCTCGGACAGCGCCTCGGGCTGGGCGTAGAGCCGGCCGAGCCGCTCCCCCGCCGCCGTGCCGGAGGTGAGCGCCGCCACCACCGGTGCCGACTTCTTCCGGGCGCGCAGGTCGGACAGCACCGGCTTGCCGGTGACCGCAGGCTCGCCCCAGATGCCGAGCAGGTCGTCCTGGAGCTGGAACGCCACCCCGACCCGCTCACCGAAGTCCGCGAGCGCCGTGGCGAGCGCGGCGGGCGCGTCGGCGAGCACCGGGCCAAGGGAGCAGGCGCAGGCGAGCAGCGCCCCCGTCTTGTCGGCCTCCATCCGCAGGCACTCCTCCAGGTCGACGTCGTCGCGCTCCTCGAAGGCCAGGTCGGCCACCTGCCCCGCGATGAGCCTGCGGGTCGTCGCCGAGAGCGCCCGGACGGCGACGCCGACGTTGGGCGAACGCGCCCCCGCCAGCACCTCCTCGGCGAGGCCCAGCAGGGCGTCGCCGGCGAGGATCGCGGTCGAGACCCCGAACACCGACCAGACCGTGGGCCGGTGCCGGCGACGGGTGTCGCCGTCCATGACGTCGTCGTGGACCAGCGAGAAGTTGTGCAACAGCTCGACGGCCACCGCCGCAGGCACTGCGGTGCAGGGATCGGCGCCCACCGCCCGGGTCGTCAGCAGGACCAGCTCTGGGCGCACGCCCTTGCCAGCTCCGTCGGCCGGCCGCCCCTCGGCGTCGCAGAGCCCGAGGTGGTAGCCGCAGACCAACCGCGTGCGCGGATCCAGCCGGTCGAGGAAGTCACGCAGCCCGGACCGCACCTGCGAGCGGGCGAGGGCCAGCGCGTCGGTGGCGACGGCAGTCATCGCTGGCCCCCCAGCGCGAGCTGCCGACTGTCGGCGGGACGCCGCGTGACGAGGCTCGACGCGGCGGTGAGACCGCTGCGCACCGCACCCTCGAGGGTGTCCGGCCAGCCGGTGTCGGTCCAGGCACCTGCGAGGACGAGCCCTGGCCAGCGGGTCCTCGGTCCGGGACGCAGGCGTGCGCTCCCCGGTGAGGCCCGGAAGGTGGCTGCCGGCTCCCGGGTGACGAAGGCGTCCACGACCCGGGCCCCGCGAGCGGCAGGCAGCAGCCGCCGCAACGCGTCCACCTGGCGCTCGACCAGGGCGCCGGCCGGCATCCCGATCAGGGAGCCCGCGGCCGAGACCGAGCTCACGAGGTACTGCCCGCGGTCGTGACCGGCCGCGGTGGTGCGGTCGAACAGCCACTGCAGCTCGCTGTCCGGGGCCGCGGCGAACAGCTCGTGCAGCACCGGGCGGTCCAGGAGTAGGTGGGTGTTGACGATGGGCGAGGAGCCCAACTCGGCCCAGCGGTCCCGATCTGGGCACGCGGCCGAGGGGACCAGCCCGGCCGCCTGCTGGTGCGGGACTGCCAGCACGACGCAGCTGGCCCGCAGCTGCTCTGCGGCCGATCCCTCGCGGTCGCGCAGCGTCACCAGCAGCCCGTCGCGCACCCGGTCCAGGGCCAGCACCCGGGTGCCGGTCCGCAGCTCCACCCCGAGGCCCCGCAGGGTCTTTCGCACCGGGGCGTCGTGGAGGTCTCGCAGCGGCGCCACCGGCACCCCGAGGTCGGCGGCGTCGGCATCCTCGAACAGCGCGGTGCGGAACACTGTGGCCGCCATGGCGAGCGACGCCTCCCTCGGCTCGAGGTTGAGCGCGGGCAGGCCCAGCAGTCCCCAGAGGCGGCGTACCGCCCGCTCCCCCTGCCCGTGCCGGTCCAGCCAGTGACCGAACGACTCCGCGTCCCTCGCCGGGTCTGCCGGGTCGACGCGGCGCAGCGCCAGCCCCGCCGCGACGGCGCGGGCGCGCTCGCCCGGTGACAACGCGGCATACCGCAGTGGCCAGGCGCGGGTGAGGTGACTGGTGCGTCCCCCCGCGACCAGGACGGGGACGTCCAGCCGGTCGCGCAGGGGCAGCAGGTGTCCGCTGCCGACCCGCTGGAGGAGCCCCAGGTATGCCGTGTAGCAGCGCAGTGCGACGTGGGCCCCGGTGTCGACGGGGTGGCCGTGGCGCATCCCGGAGCCGGCGCGTCCCCCGAGGCGGCCGCGCGCCTCGACGAGGACGACGTGCGCCCCCGCGTCGGCGAGGCGCAGCGCGGCGGCGGTGCCGGCGAGGCCGCCGCCGACCACGACCACCGGCGCCGGCCTCATGCCGTCCTCCTCGTGAGGGCGCGCGCCGCGACGGCCGCCTTGGTGGCGCTCGACAGGGACAGCCGGCGCGACCTGACCTGCTCGGGGTCCGCGGCGATGTGGGCAAGCAGCCGGTGGTAGATCCCGGCCATCGCGGCGGTGCAGGCGGCGCTGCGCCAGTCGAGCAGGGGCAGCAGCGCGAGCCCGCGGGCGTACCAGGCCTCTGCGCGATCGGCCTCGAACCGCACCAGCGCGGCAAAGGCGTCGGGCGGGTCGTCGAGGTCGCCGGAGGGGTCCACGTCCAGACTGCACCCGAACCGGCGCAGGTCGCTGACCGGCAGGTACACGCGCCCGGCCAGCCGGTCCTCACGCAGGTCGCGCAGGATGTTGGTGAGCTGGAGGGCGACCCCGAGCGCGTCCGCGAGGGGCAGCGCGCGGGACCGGTCGGGCGGGTCGTAGATGCCCAGCGACAGCCTGCCGATCGAGCCGGCGACGCAGCGGCAGTAGCCGACCACCTCGTCGATGGTGGCATAGGTGCGGCCGGCCACGTCCGCCTCGCACCCGTCGATGAGGTCGTCGAACGCGTCGAGCGGGATGGGCAGGTGCCGGCTGGCATCCGACAGCGCCACCAGCACCGGGTCGTCGGCGTCCGAGGGGCCACCCTCGCCCAGGTGGCGCAGCGTGGTGCGGGCGGCGTGCAGGAGCGCGGCCTTGTCGGCCGGTGGCAGGTCCCCGTCACCGATGTCGTCGATGCGGCGGGCCGTCGCGTAGACCGCCGACATCGCCTGCCGCCGCTCACGCGGCAGCAGTCGGATGCCGTAGGCGAAGTTGCGGGCCTCGTGCCTGGTGATGTCCTCACAGGCCGCGTATGCCGCGTCGAGCCTCATCCGGCCCACCTCACCGTCGCCTCGGCCCAGGCCCGGGCCACGCCGGCGGGAGTCGTGCGTACGTCGCCACCGAGCGGGTCGTAGCCGGCCCGGCGCAGCCGGGTGGCTGCCGCTCGTCCACCGGCGACGTAGCCCGACACGGCGACCCGCGCCCAGCCCCGCAGGGTGGACACGAGCGGGGCGCCGGCACCCAGCCAGGCCGCGGCGCGCTCGGTCTCGAAGGCGACCAGCGCGCGCAGCGCCGGGCCGGCAGCGGCGGCACCGAGGTCGGTCTCGTCGACCCCGAACCGCTCCAGGTCCACCTTGGGCAGGTACACGCGGCCGCGTTGGTGGTCCTCGCCGACGTCCTGCCAGTGCTCGAGCAGCTGCAGGGCGGTGCAGACCCGGTCGGACAATGCGACGCGCTCGGGCGTGGCGACACCGAAGACGTGCAGCACGATCTCGCCCACGGGGTTCGCCGAGAGCCGGCAGTAGTCGAGCAGCTCGTCGAAGGTCTGGTAGCGGACCACCTCCTGGTCACGCAGGTTGGCCTCGACCAGGCGCAGCAGCGTCTCCTCCGGCACCGCGGCGCGCTCGGTGATGACGCGCAGGCCGGCGACCTCGGCATCGTGTGGCGTCCCCCCGGCATACAGCCTGTGCACGTCCTCGGCGACCGCCTGGAGCAGCGCCACCCGGTCGCCCGGCGCCTCGTCGCCGAGGTCGTCGACGTGCCGGGCGAACCGGTACGTCGCGACGAGCTGGGTCCGCACGTCTGCGGGGAGCACCCTCAGCGCCACGGGGAAGTTCTCCCTCATCCGGCCACCCGCTCCCGCAGGTGCCGCACGCGGGCGACGTCGTGCTGCGCGAGCTCTGCGCGGACGGCCGCCACGATCCCGCCCGTGTCGAGGCCGTGCCGGGCCAGCAGGTCGCGGCGGGTGCCCTGCGGCAGGAAGTCGTCCGGGAGTCCGAGCACGCGCACCCACGACGTCGCACCGCTCTCCGTGAGGCGCTGGGCCAGCCGGGTGCCCACCCCAGCAGTGCGCACCCCGTCCTCGGCGGTCACGACGAGGCTGTGGCAGCTCGCGAGGTCGATCAGGGCCGGGCTCACGGGCAGCACCCACCGTGGGTCGACCACGGTGCAGCCCACGCCCCGGGCCTCCAGCTGGCGGGCGGCCTCCAGTGCCGGGCCGGCCAGGACGCCCACCCCCAGGAGCAGCACCGTCGGTGCCGGCGATCGCCACAGCAGGTCCAGGCCCTCCCAGTGGCCGACCGCGGGCAGGTCCGGCCCTGCTGGTGCCTTGGGGAAGCGCAGGGCCGTGGGCCCACCGGACTCGGCCACCGCTTCCTGCAGCTCCTCGACCAGGGTGGCCGGGTCGCGCGGTGCCGCGACCCGCATGCCGGGCACGATCCCGAGCACCGCGAGGTCCCAGATGCCGTGGTGGCTCGGTCCGTCCGGTCCGGTGACCCCGGCGCGGTCGAGGACGAAGGTGACCGGCAGCCGGTGCAGGGCGACGTCCATCATGGTCTGGTCGAACGCGCGCCCGAGGAAGGTGGAGTAGACGGCGACCACGGGGTGCAGGCCGCCCATGGCCATGCCGGCCGCACTGGTCACCGCCTCCTGCTCGGCGATCCCCACGTCGACGCACCGGTCGGGGAACCGGCGGGCGACCTCCCCCAGGCCGGTGGGGCCGACCATGGCGGCGCTGACTGCCACGAGGTCCGGCCGGCGGGCCGCGAGCTCGGCGACGGCGGCCCCGAAAACGGTGGTCCAGGTGGGCGTCGCCGGATGTGCGGGGCGGCCGGTGCTCGGCTCGACGACGCCGATCGAGTGCAGCCGGTCGGCCTCGTCGTGCTCGGCGGGCCAGTAGCCGAGTCCCTTGCGGGTGAGGCAGTGGACCGCAACCGGTCGCTGCCTGGCGGCGGCCCCCGCAAGGGCCGTCTCGAGGGCCGCCACGTCGTGGCCGTCGACCGGCCCGAGGTAGTCGAGGCCGAGCGACTCGAACAGCGACGGCCCGATCGCCCCTGGACCGGCGTAGCCTGCGCCCCCGAGCCGGTCCAGCAGCTCGTCGTAGCCGGCCCGGTCCGCCAGCCTGGCGAGGTGACGGGGCAGGCCGCCGGCTGTCGGCGCGTAGCTGCGCCCGTTGTCGTTGACCACGACCACCACAGGACGACCCGAGACGCCGAGGTTGTTCAGTGCCTCCCAGGCGAGTCCCCCGGTGAGGGCACCGTCGCCCACGACCGCCACGACCGGGCCCTGCTCGCCCCGAGCCGCGCGCGCCAGGCTCAGCCCGTGGGCATACGCGAGGGCCGTTGAGGCGTGGGAGTTCTCGACCAGGTCGTGGGGCGACTCGTCCCTGCGTGGGTATCCGGACAGCCCGTCCGCGCGGCGCAGCGAGCCGAAGGCGCCGAGCCGACCGGTGAGCAGCTTGTGCACGTACGCCTGGTGCCCGGTGTCGAACACGATCGGCGTCCGTGGCGAGTCGAAGGTCCGGTGCAGGGCGATGGTCAGCTCCACCACGCCGAGGTTGGGGCCCAGGTGCCCTCCCGTCCGGCACACGGAGGCCACGAGGAACGTGCGCACCTCCGCGGCGAGGTCGGCGAGCCGTCCGGGGCCGAGGGACCGGAGGTCCGACGGGCCTCGCAGGTCGTGCAGGAGGGTCATGCCCATGCGCCTCCAGAATATATCGGGTTACGAGCCTTTCTTCCTTCCGATTGTTAACCCGACTCGGCGAAAAAGATGCCCCTCAGGACGAATTTTCTTGCCCTGTCTCCGAGGACGCGGGCAGGTACGCGGCGGCGAGGGCGCCGAGGAACTCCTCGGTGATGCCCAGGGCCAGGGCGGCGCGCTCGAGCTCGGCGAGGTGGTCGGCTGCGAGCTCACCGATGAGCGCCTCGCCCTGCTCGGTGAGGGACACCCGCACGGCACGCTGGTCGGCCGGGTCCCGTTCGCGGTGTACCAGCCCGAGCACCTCGGCCCTGCCGACGAGCTCGAGCGCGCTGTTGCCGGCGATGAGCAGCTCGTCCGCCAGCATGCCCACCCGGGGCGGCTCTGGCGCCACGCGCACGGCGAGCAGCAGGAGGTACTGCTGAGGGGTCAGGCCGATCCTGCGCAGCCGGTGCTCGCTCCACTTGAGGAACGCCAGGACTGCCCTGCGGAAGGTGAACAGCATCGCGAGCTGCTCCTGCGTCGGCTGGCTTCCTGCGTCGTCCACGACCACCTCCGAACCGGCGCCCGGGCAGAGCCTGCTGGGATACCCTGTCCGGGCAATGCACCACGACTTTCCCACACCGTCCCAGCTGCTGCCCCTGCCCTCGCGTCGCCGGCTGGCGAAGCGGGTGGCGCTGGACCTGGGCGAGTCGGTGCTCGCGCCGCTGGCACTGTTCTACCTCGTCATGCTGGTGGTCGGGCTCCAGCCGGCGCTGCTGACCGCCACGGCCTGGGCGGTGTGCGCGCTGCTCGCCCGGGTCGTGATGCGCCGTCGGCCACCCGTGCTGCTCGTGGTGGGAACGGTGTTCGCGCTGCTGCGGATCGGGCTCACCGAGTGGTCGGGGTCGGCCGCCGTGTACTTCCTGCAGCCGACGCTCACCACCTACCTGTTCGCCGGAGCGCTGCTGCTGACGGTGCGGCTCGAGCAGCCGCTGATCGCCCGCCTCGCCGCCGACTTCTGCCCGATGCCTCCCCAGGTGGCCGCCAGCCAACACGTGCGCCGGCTCTTCCAGCGCCTGTCGCTGTTGTGGGGTGCCGTCCTGCTGGGCAACGCCAGCATCACGCTGGGCATGCTGCTGACCATGCCGACGACCCAGTCGGTGCCGATCTCCTCGGCCGCCTCCGCCCCGTTGTTCGCGACCGGGCTGCTCGCCTCGCTGCTGTGGTTCCGACGCGCGATGAAGCGCGGCGGCTACGTCCTCGCCTGGGGCCACCCGACGTACTGACCCGACCAGCGGGCAACGGGTTGTCGTCGTCCGCGCAGGGGTAGCAACGCAGTCGTGAGACCGCGGCGTCGCCACGGCGGCAGGCTTCCCGTGCCCCCGCTCCTGTCCGACCTGGCCGGGTGGGCGTGGCGGCTGCTGCTGGTCCTCGCGGCGTGCTGGTTGCTGCTGCACGCCTTCCTGCGCCTCGAGCTGGTGACCCTGCCCCTGGCGGCCACCATCCTGTGGTGTGCCCTGCTGTGGCCCGCGGTGGCCGAGCTGCGCGACCACCGCGTCCCCCGCGTCGTGGCCACCCTCGCCGTGGCGGTGGCGGCGCTGGCCGTCATCAGCGTCGTCGCCACCTGGGTGGTGGACCAGGCGATCGCGCAGTCGGGCGACCTGGCCGCCCAGCTCGGCGACTCGGTGAGCCGCCTCCCGGTGCGCAGCAGCACCCTCGAGCAGGTCCGCGGCCAGATCGTCCAGGAGATCGCCGCCCACCGGGCCGACCTCACCCAGCGCGCCGTCACGGGCGTCGTCACCGGCGCCCGGCTGGTCACGGGTGTGGTGCTCACCGTGCTGCTGATTGTGATCGCCCTCACCGACGGCGACCGGATGTGGGCCTGGCTCGTGCACCGGCTCAGCCCCGGCTCCCAGCAGGCTCTCGGCGGAGCGGCGCAGGCCGCGTTCTGGCGGCTGTCCGGCTGGGTCCGGGGCACCTTGGTGATCGCGCTCTTCCACTCCGTCGTGGTCGCGGTGGTGCTCCTCGCGCTGCGCGTCCCCCTGGTCGCACCGCTCGCGGTCGTCGTGTTCCTGGGCAGCTTCATCCCCCTGGTCGGTGCCCTCCTGGGCGGCGGACTGGCGGTACTGGTCACCTTCGCCACCCAAGGGCCGGTGCCCGCCCTGGTCCTCGTGGCCGTGCTGCTGGTCGACAACCAGGTCGAGGCGCACGTCCTGCAGCCGTTCCTGGTCGGCAGGTACGTGCGCCTGCACCCCTTCGCCGTCGCGCTCGCGATCCCGACGGGCGCGATCCTCGCCGGTCTACCGGGGACGCTCCTGGCGGTGCCGGTCACCGCAGCCATCTACGCCGTCCTGCAGCGCGTGGAGCTGCCCCGTGGCGGCCGGCCCGGATCGGGGCGTGCCAGGAGCTAGCTCGCCAGGTCGGGCGGGTTCACCCGCACGTGTATGCCGGCTGCCTCCTTGCGTGCGCTGCGCACCGCCTTCATGGCCGCCAGCGCCGCCGACAGCTGGGGAGCGTGGTCCAGGGGGACGCGCAGCAGCACGCGGACGGACTCGGCCGAGACGGGCAGGGGCCCGAGCCGCTCGACCTCGGTGGGCAGCGCAGCCTGGCGCAGGGCCGCCTCCACGGCGCGCCGCTCCCCGGTGACCGCGGCCATCGCGACCGTGGGCGGCAGCGAGAGCTCGCGACGGTCCGCCAGCTCGCGCTCGGCGAGCCAGGCCGGGTCCCAGCGCACCAGGGCCTCCACGGGGGGCAGCGTCGTGTGGGCAGGCGCGCCGCAGAGCACCACGCGGCCGCCCGCGCCGGCCCCGCGGGTGAGTGCCGCAGCTGCCAGCCAGCGGCGCAGGGCCTCCTCCCCCGCGTCCAGCGTCGGGCGGTCGAGCGAGGCCCAGGCGTCGAGCAGCAGGCTTGCGGCGTAGCCTCCCTCGGCCACCGGCTCCGCGCCCGGCGTCGCAACCACCAGCGACGCCGACCCGGCGACCCGGTCCAGCACGGCTCCGGCCCCGGAGGTGTGCAGCGGGACTCCGGGAAAGGCGCGACCGAGCTCTTCGGCGGTGCGTCGCGCGCCGACGACTGATGACCGCAGCTCCCGCCCGCCACACTGGCGGCACTCGAACCGCGCCACGCCGCGGCCGCACCAGCGGCAGGCGGGCTGCGCGCTGCGGCCAGGCACCGCGACCGGTCCGCCGCAGTGGGAGCAACGCACGCCGGCACGACAGGACTGGCATGCCAGCGATGGGAGGTAGCCGCGCCGCGGCACCTGCACCAGCACCGGTCCGGACTCGAGGGCTGTCTTGGCGGTGCGCCACGCCAGCGACGGCAGGTGGGCGCTGGCTGCCGCGGGATCTCGGTCGCGCTCCGCTCCCTCGCCCGCCACCGAGACCCGGGGCACGGCGTTGCGGACCACCGTGGCGGCGACCGCGACCAGCTCACCGTCGGCGACGAGCTGCTGGACCGCGGTCGTGCGCGCGAACCCGCCGCAGAGCAGGGCGGCATCCTCCAGCCGCGCCCGGGCACGCAGCACCTCGCGCACGTGGGGATAGGGCGAGCGGGGCTCCTCCAGCAGGTCGTCACCGTCGTCCCACCACGCCACCAACCCGAGGTCGTGCACGGGCGCGAAGGCCGCGGCCCGCGTGCCCACGACCACCGACACGTGGCCCCGCAGGACCTTGAGCCAGGCGGTGTAGCGTGCCTGGGGACCCTGGTCGGCGGTCAGCCGGACGTGCCTTCCCGGGCCGAGGGTCGCGGTCAGCGCGGTGTCCACGCGCGCGACGTCGCGGTGGTCGGGGACGACGAGCACGCTGCCGCGCCCGCTCGCGAGCGTGGCTGCCGCCGCAGCCGCCAGCGCCGCCGGCCAGTCGGCAGCGGGATCGGTCGCGGGCAGCGCCAGCCACGATGCAGCCGGGGACTCGCCCGCGGCGAGCCGCGCGAGGTAGGCGGGCCCCGCGGCATACCGGCTCCAGGTGGGTCCCGGCCCGCTCACCACCGGCAGGGGGTCGGGGGGCGGAGGG
>DASUKI010000276.1:0-8760 GCA_036278855.1 Pedococcus sp. | reverse complement strand
TGTAAGCGCTTTCATCGTGGAAGGCGGACCTGTGGCCGGGGCCGAAGGACAACGTTCGGGGCCGACGATCTACTCGGTTGCCGAGCGAGCTGGTGTCAGCATCGCATCGGTCTCGCGCGTGCTGCAGGGGTCGGCCACGGTCTCCGAACAGACCCGCGAGCGGGTGCTCGCGGCGGCCCAGGAGCTCAAGTACGTTCCCCTGAACGCGGCGCGAGCACTCGCCGTCCGCCACCACGAGGCACATGGACTCGTCCTGCCGGAACTGGCCGGGCCCTACTACTCCGAGCTGCTCATGGGCTACGAGTCCCGGGCCGCCGAGCTCGGCCAGAGCGTGGTGCTGATGCTGGCCGAGGGCAAGTCGGACCTCGGCAAGGCGCTGCGCCGGCTCGCGACCCGCGTGGACGGCTTGGCGGTCCTCGGCTCCGCGGCCATCCCGGCCGACGCCGTGAGCTCGTTGCACGGCTCCAAGCCGATCGTCGTCATCTCGGGCGACCCCATGCCCGATGCCGAGGTGGTCACCTCGGAGAACGTCGAGAGCGCGCGCGCACTCGTCGCCCACGTCCTTGGACACGGACGCGAGCACGTCCTGTTCGTCGGCGACCCGGACGCCGGGCCGGACTTCAGGGACCGCTATGCCGGCTTCGTGGCGGCGCACGCCGACGCCGGCAGGGACACGCCGCCAGAGCCGGCACGTATCGATCTGCGTGAGAGCGATGGCGCCGCGTTCGCCGACAACTTCGTTGCCGAGCGCTCCCCAGCGGACGCGTTGGTGTGCGCCAACGACGAGCTGGCCCTGGCCATCATGAAGCGGCTGCAGGAGTGTGGCGTCGAGGTCCCGAAGGACGTCGCGGTCGTGGGGTGGGACGACGTGATGACCGCCCGCTACGTGGTGCCCGGACTCACCACGGTCCGCCAGCCGGTCCGCGAGCTGGGGGCGCTCGCCGCCGACCGCCTCCACGAGCGCATCACCGGGCGAGCCGTCGATGGCAACGCCAGGGTCCTGCCCACGCACCTCGTCCTGCGCGGCTCGTGCGGCTGCGCCGCACCCACCGCCACCGACGTGCCGGCGTCGCCCACGCGGCATACCCCCCGCACTTCCCGTCCCGCATCCCGCCCCGAGAGGAAAGAGAGAAACCGATGAGACGCACACCTGTTGTCGCGGTGGCGACGTTGACGGCTGCCGCCCTCACCCTGACCGCGTGCGGCCGAGGCAACGACGGCACGTCCGGAGCCAACGAGACCGGCAAGTCGGTCGCCAGTGGCAAGGCAACCGGGACCATCACCGTCTGGGCCATGGGCGCAGAGGGCGAGAAGCTGCCAGACCTGGCCAAGGAGTTCGAGGCGGCCAACCCGGGCGTCAAGGTGCAGGTGACCGCGATCCCCTGGGACGCGGCGCACGACAAGTTCACCACCGCGATCACCGCGGGGAAGACGCCGGACGCAGCGATGGTCGGCACCACGTGGATGGGTGAGTTCGCCGGGCTCGACGCCCTCGACCCCACCCCGCCCGGGATCGACAAGTCGGCCTTCTTCGAGGGCGCCCAGAAGACCACCGAGGTCGACGGGACGTCCTTCGGCATCCCCTGGTACGTCGAGACCCGGCTCGTCTACTACCGCACCGACCTGGCCAAGAAGGCGGGCTACGACAGCGTCCCGACCGACTGGGAAGGGCTGAAGGCGATGGCGAAGGCCATGCAGACCAAGGCCGGCGCCAAGTGGGGAATCGGGCTGCAGGCCGGCGGGACCGGCTCGTGGCAGACGATCATGCCCTTCGCCTGGTCCGATGGAGCCGACCTCACCAAGGACGGTGGCAAGGCGTACAACTTCGACAGCCCCGAGATCCTCGAGGCGGTCAAGTACTACCAGTCGTTCTTCACCGACGGCATCTCGGACAAGGCGGCACCGGTCCAGCCGACCACGGAGCCGGACTTCAAGAGCGGCAAGGTGCCGATGTTCATCTCCGGTCCGTGGGAGATGTCCGCGGTCGAGAAGGTGGGCGTCAAGAAGGACCAGTACGACGTGGCCAAGATTCCGGCGAAGAAGGAGTCCGCCTCCTTCGTCGGCGGCTCCGACTTCGTCGTGTTCAAGAACAGCAAGAACCGCGACAGCGCGTGGAAGTTCGTGAAGTGGCTCGCCGACCCCAAGACCCAGGTCAAGTGGTACCAGAGCTCGACCGACCTGCCGTCCGTGTCGTCGGCGTGGGACGACCCCGCCATCAGCGGCGACAAGAAGCTCGCGGTGTTCGGTGACCAGCTGAAGACCGCGAAGGCACCGCCGAGCTTCCCGACGTGGGAGCAGGTCGTGGCCGGGTTCGACTCGCAGATGGAGAAGGTCACCAAGCAGGGTGCTGACCCGGCCGCGGCCCTGAAGGCGGTGCAGCAGCAGGCCGAGTCCATCGGCACGGGCGCGAAGTAGCCATGTCCGCGACCACCGAAGTCACCCGTGGGGCGGCCGGCCGCGACGGCCGGTCGTCCCGGGGCGGACCGGCTGGGAAGCCGACGGGCACGGGTCTGAAGCAGGGCCGTGCCGCCTGGATGCTCGCCCTGCCGTTCTGCCTGCTGTTCCTCGTCTTCACCGCCTGGCCCGTGATCCAGTCCCTGTTCATGAGCCTCACCGACACCACGTCGCGGGACCTGCGGACGCCCTTCGCGGTCAACGTCATCGGCTTCGACAACTACAGCCGGGCGCTGTCCGACCCGCTGTTTCGCAGGTCCGCGATCAACACGGCCTACTTCGTCCTGGTGGGCATGCCGCTGACGATCGTCGTGGCCCTCGCGGTGGCGGTGGCGCTCGACCGGGGCATCAGCAGGCTGCGTGGGCTGTTCCGCCTGGGGTTCTACACCCCCGTGATCACCTCGATCGTGGCGGTCTCCGTGGTCTGGCGCTTCCTGCTGCAGCGCAACAACGGGCTCATCAACACCGTGCTCGGCTGGGTCGGCATCCCCGGCCCCAACTGGCTGGGCGACCCACACTGGTCGATGCCGGCCTTGATCCTGATGGCCTCCTGGCGCAACTTCGGGACGGCGATGATCATCTTCCTCGCCGGGCTGCAGGCGGTGCCGTGGATGCTCCACGAGGCGGCGGCCATCGACGGCGCGGGAGCCTGGCAGAGGTTCCGGCACGTCACCCTGCCGTTGCTGCGGCCAACCCTGTTGTTCGTGTCCGTGACGACCGCGATCGGCTACCTGCAGTTCTTCGAGGAGCCGTTCGTGATGACGCAGGGTGGCCCGCTCGACAGCACCATCTCGATGTCCATGTACACGTACAAGCAGTTCGGCTTCGGCAACTACGGCTACGCCGCCTCGATGAGCTACCTCATCTTCGTGGTCATCGCAGTCGTCACCGCCGTCCAGTTCCGGCTGCTGCGAGAGAACACGTGAGGTCACCATGCTCGGTCGTCGCAGCAACAACTGGTGGCTCTACGTCGTCCTCGTGGTGGCGCTGGTTGCCGTCATCGCACCCTTCGTGTGGATGATCCTCGGCAGCTTCAAGACCCAGGGCGAGCTGCTCCAGTCGCCGCCCACCTGGTGGCCCCGGGCAGCCACCTTCGACAACTACACCCAGCTCTTCTCGCGACTGAACTTCCGACAGTACTTCCTCAACTCCGCCGTCGTCGCCGTGGTCGTCACCGCCGGCAACCTGCTCTTCTGCTCGATGCTCGGCTACGCGCTGGCCCTGCTGGACTTCCCCGGCAAGCGGGCGCTGTTCGTGACGGTCATGGGGACCCTGATGATCCCCGGTGTGGTCACCTTCGTCCCGCTGTTCGTGCTGGTCGCCAACATCGGTCTCATCGACAGCCTGCCCGGGCTGATCCTCCCGTTCCTCGTGAGCCCGTTCGGCGTCTTCCTGATGAGGCAGTACTTCTCGGGGCTGCCCAAGGACCTGCTGGACGCCGGGCGGGTCGACGGGGCCGGCGAGCTGCGCATCTTCGCCAGGATCTTCCTCCCGCTGTGCGGGCCCGCGCTCGCGACCCTGGGGATCCTGACCTTCCTCGGCAGCTGGAACAACTTCCTCTGGCCCCTCGTCGTCGCCCAGACCGAAGACCACTACACCCTCCCCGTCGCACTGGCGCTGTACTCGACGGGGCAGAACTCCACCCAGTACGGCCTCCTGCTCGCCGGTGCGACGGTCGTCCTCATCCCTGTCCTCGCGATCTTCCTCATCTTCCAGCGTCGCTTCATCGAGGGCATCGCCACCACCGGCATCAAGTAGGCCGACTTCCGATCGGAGACCTCCATGTCCACCCCCATGTCGAACCCCGTCGCCGCCGCACCGTCCCGGCGCCAGCTGATCGTCGGCGCGACCGCCGCAGCCGCAGCGGTGGGCTTGTCGGCCCCACGCGCCAAGGCTGCGCCCGCCCCCAGGGGTGCCGCCGCGGCATACGGGACCCGCCTGCACAGCTGGGCCCATGACACCTGGCACGGCCTCGTTGCCATGACCGACGAGAAGACCGGCCTGCCCGCCGACAACATCCCGGAGTCCCTTGCGGCAGAGGATCGTTCGGGCTACACGTCACCGACGAACATCGGCGGCTACCTCTGGTCCGCCATCGTGGCCCGCGAGCTCGGGCTCATCTCCAAGGGGGACTGCACCGCCCGCCTGGTGCGCACGTTGCGCACCCTGCTGCACATGGAGCACCACGAGCCCAGCGGCATGTACTACAACTGGTACGACGAGGCGACGGGGGACAAGCTGACCGCCTTCCCGGGCAGCGGCGACCGCATCGACCCGTTCCTGTCCAGCGTGGACAACGGGTGGCTGGGCGCCGCCCTCAGGGTCGTGAGCCAAGCCGACAAGGGCGCAGCACCCCTGGCCCGCCGGATCTTCGGGCGAATGCGCTGGGACATGTTCTACGACACCAACGTCGCGCTCAAACCCGGCCTGATCCACGGCGGGTTCTTCGTCGACAAGCCCCCGAACCGGGACGACCTGTTCCTGGGCAACCACATCGGCGTCGGTCCCGACGTCTGGTACACCAACCACCACTACGACACGACGGTGTCCGAGACCCGGATCACCAGCTACCTCGGCATCATCACCGGCCAGATCCCCGGCAACCAGTACTTCGCGATGTGGCGGACCTTTCCCGCCACGTGTGACTGGTCGTGGCACGAGATGCAGCCGGTGGGCGAGACCCGCACCTACCTCGGCGTCGACGTCTACGAGGGGGCGTACACCTACCGCGGCATGCACATCGTGCCAGGTTGGGGCGGCTCGATGTTCGAGGAGCTCATGCCCGACATGTTCGTGCCGGAGTCGAGCTGGGCACCGAGGTCCTGGGGTCTCAACCACCCGCTGCACGTGCGGGCCCAGCGCGAGCACGGACTGCTCGAGGCGGGATACGGCTACTGGGGCTTCTCGCCGTCGAGCAACCCGGCCGGTGGCTATCGCGAGTACGGCGTCGACGCGCTCGGCCTGAACCCGGAGGGCTACTTCTCCGACCAGGAGAAGACCAACTACGACATCGGCTTCGGCGACTGCCGGGCCGGGACCAACCCCAACCCGACGTTCGGCGACGGTGTCGTCACCCCGCACGCCTCGGCGCTCGCGCTGATGCACGAGCCGCAGCAGGCAGCCGCGAACCTGGCCAAGATCCAGGACGAGCTGGGTGCCTACGGCGCCGGTGGCTTCTTCGACGCGGTGGCGGTGCGTTCCGGGACGATTGCCCGACGCTACCTGTCGCTCGACCAGGCGATGGTGATGGGCTCGATCGGGAACGTGCTGGCGGACAACGTGATCCGGCGCGCGTTCAGCACCAGCGACGTCGAGCGCGCGTTGCGGCCCGTGATCGGCATCGAGGAGTTCAGTGCAGGACCCGCCTGATGCAGCCCACACGGCTGACCAGCGCCGACGGGGTCGAGTACCGCGACCTGAACCGCAACGGCCGCATGGACCCCTTCGAGGACCCGAGGTTGCCGGTCGAACAGCGCGTGGCCGACCTCCTCGGCCGGATGTCGTTGGAGGAGAAGGTCGGCCTGATGTTCCACACGGTCATCGAGGCCGGTGCGGACGGCACCGTCAAGGAGTCGCCCGGGGCCATCAGCAAGTCGCCCACGAGCGAGGTGGTGCTGCGCAAGCACCTGACCCACTTCAACGTGCACGTCCTCGACGACGCGCGCATGGCGGCCCGGTGGCACAACGCCCTCCAGGCGATCGCGGAGCAGTCTCCCCACGGCATACCGGTGACCATCTCGACCGACCCACGGCACGCGTTCATCGAGAACGCCGGTGCATCCTTCGCGGCCACGGCGTTCTCCCAGTGGCCAGAGGCGCTCGGGCTGGCCGCCCTGCGGGATCCCGGTGTGGTGGAGCGGTTCGCCGACATCGCACGGCAGGAGTACGTCGCCGTCGGCATCCGGATGGCACTGCACCCGACGCTCGACCTCGCCACCGAGCCGCGATGGGCCCGGCAGTCGGGCACGTTCGGCCAGGACCCCGGCCTCGTGACCGAGCTCGGCGTCGCCTACCTGCACGGGTTCCAGGGGGAGACGCTCGGCGCACAGAGCGTGGCCTGCGTGAGCAAGCACTTTCCCGGTGGTGGACCCCAGAAGGACGGCGAGGACGCCCACTTTCCCTACGGCCGCGAGCAGGTGTACCCCGGCGGCCGGTTCGCCGACCACCTCGCGCCGTTCCCGGCGGCGATCGCGGCGGGTACCGCAGCGGTGATGCCGTACTACGGGATGCCGGTCGGGCTCGAGGTCGGGGGCGAGCGGATCGAGGAGGTCGGCTTTGGCTTCAACAAGCAGCTCGTCACGGGTCTGCTGCGCGAGAGGCTCGGCTTCGACGGCATCGTCCTCAGCGACTGGGAACTGGTCAACGACAACCACGTCGGCGACCAGGTCCTGCCGGCGCGCGCGTGGGGTGTTGAGCAGCTGGACCCGTACGAGCGCGTGGAGCGCCTGCTGGATGCCGGGGTCGACCAGTTCGGTGGTGAGGAGTGCGTGGAGGTGCTCCTCGACCTGGTGGCCCGCGGCAGGGTGGGTGAGGACCGCGTCGACGCCTCGGCGCGCCGCCTGCTCGCCGTCAAGTTCCGGTTGGGCCTGTTCGACGACCCCTTCGTCGACGAGGACGCCGCGGCCGAGACCGTGGGGCGGCAGGACTTCTGCGAGGAGGGGTATGCCGCGCAGGCGCGTTCGGTGACCGTCCTCCAGAACGAGCCGGGTCCGGGCGGCATGCCGCTCCTCCCGCTGCGGCGGGGGGTGCGCGTGTACGCCGAGAACCTCGGTGCCGAGGCGGTCTCGCGGATCGGCGAGGTCGTCGAGCGACCGGAGGACGCGGAGGTGGCCGTGCTGCGGCTCGCGGCCCCGTTCGACCCCCGCGACGACCTCTTCCTCGAGTCGTGGTTCCACCAGGGGTCGCTCGACTTCCCGCCCGGCCTGGTGTCACGGGTGCAGCGCATCGCCGCGCAGGTCCCCGTCGTCATCGACGTCATCCTCGACCGGCCGGCCGTGCTCACGCCGTTGCTGCCCCTCGCCGCGGCGGTCGTGGGCAGCTACGGCACCTCCGACGAGGCGCTCCTCGACGCGTTGACCGGCGCGCTGCCACCGGTGGGTCGCCTACCGTTCGACCTGCCGCGCTCGATGGAGCAGGTACGCCGGCACCCGGAGGACGTCCCCGGCTACGGCGACCCGTTGTTCGCATTCGGCCACGGCCTGCGGCCCTGAGGAGTGGTCCGCACCTCACGGGGTCACGGCGTGGACGTTCTCCGTGGTGAGGCCCATGCTCGGCTCGCAGGTCCTCGTCTTCTTGGTGCCGGCGGCGCCGGTGGTCGTCGCGGCTGCGCTCCCGTCTGCGCCGCCCCCGCCCTGCTGCTGGGTGGTGGCCAGCGCGGGCACCTTGTCCTCGATCCGCGAGCCGTTGATCAGCGTGACGTCGTCGTAGGCAGGCCGGCCCTCGATCACGTTGCGGAACTGGTACCGGGTGAGCGACGCCAGGCGGCAGTCCTGCCCGAAGACCGCCACGTCGAACGCCGACGGCTGTCCGGTGAGCTCCTCGCCCTTGGCGCCCTCGAGGAAGTGGCTGAACGGCCCACCACCGGTGAAGGTCCCGACCCCGATCGTGTTGCCGTCCAGCCGTGGGGTGTGCAGGTGCCCGTGGACCTTGATGCCGGCGCGGTCGATGGCGCTGACCGCCCCCGGCTCGTGGGAGACCACGACGTCCGGCTCGGGCAGGTCCGCCATGGCCGCCTTGAACGCCGCAGCGGCCGGCTTCTGCTTGGCGGCGTTGTCCTGGTTGTCGTCGCCGAACCACCTGGGGTCATTGAACCCGGCGATCCGGATCCCGGCCACGCTCTGGACCGTGTACTCGTCCTCGTCCGGCTCGAGGAGGACCACGTTGGGCACCTTGGCCATCCGGCTCAGCAGGGCGGCGTCGGTGGCGGACCGGGCGTCGTGGTTCCCCCGCACGAACAGGTACGGCACGCCGAGTGACTTGATCCCGCTGAAGATCCCGGCGGCGTCGGCCTCGGCCACGCTGCCGAAGTTGACGAGGTCACCCGAGTCGATGACGACGTCGATCTGCTCCTGCTTCACGACCGTCTTCATCAGCGGGTACTGGTTGGCGCCGTGGATGTCGGAGACCAGCAGGATCCGCGCGGCCACCGGGCGGGTCAGGGACTGTGGGCGGTACTTCTCCTGCAGCGCACTCGACAGGGCCAGCAGGTTCTTGAGGTACGGCGTGGTCTGCTCCGCACGGGTCTCCACGCCGGCCAGCAGGTCGGAGTTGCGCTGCACCGCGCCGAGGATGCCGGTGAGCTTGAAC
>DASUKI010000275.1:0-3967 GCA_036278855.1 Pedococcus sp. | reverse complement strand
GAGTGAACCCAGCAGCACCGTCCAGACGAACAGCCGGTCCCGCCAGACGGCCCAGGTGCTGTAGTAGGGCACGCCGTCGAATGCCCCTGCCCGCCACGACATTGGCCGACTTGCCCCACTGGTGGCGCGACTGAGCACCTGGCCGGTGCTGGCGACGGAGGTCAGGCCACCGCGGACGACGACGAGGTCCGAGCCACGCCAGCTGACGCCGTCGATCTCCAGTGGGCCCGGAGGTGAGACAGTGACTGCCTGCTCGGTCCCGTCTGGCCGGGTCGGCAATCGCCAAGCCAGGAGGGCGACACCTGCATGTCGCCCCGTGTTCGTGTCGGCGGGCAGTACGACCGTCTGACCGTCGGGGGAGGTGCCGATGCCGGCCGGGGAGTCGACGACGGTCGCGCCGGGCGGAAGCCGAAGCACCCCCTGCGGAGCCCAGGCAGCCGATCCGACGGACCAGGAGAACGCGAGGACCCGAGGGCCCCGGGTCTGGTCTTCAGGGGTGGGGGCGCCGGGGATGGTGACGAGCAGGGTGTTGTCATCGAGCCAGCTGACCTGCAGCACGACGGTGGTGGCCCCGGGGTCCTGCGGCAGCGCGGGGGCAGCTTCCAGGACGCCGGAGACCGTTCCGACGTCCACCGTCGCGCCCGAGCCGGTCGTGACGACGGCGAGGCGCCGGGAGTCGGGCGACCAGGTCGCGCCCGTGCGGACGTCGTCCGTTCCCAGGAGCTGGCCGCTCAGTGACGTGCTCGTTCCGAGGGTGAAGTCATAGATCTCCCACCCATCGGTGGCGTACCGACCGTCAGGCGACAGCGCGGCACACTGGCGCCAGCCCGCCGCCCCCGGGGCCTTCCACGACTGTCCCCGGTCGTCGACGGCATAGAGCGCCTGCCCGTCGACGTAGGTGGCCGCCATCGGTCGGTGCGCGTCAAGGGCCGACGGTGCGAAGTGGGGATCGGGGATGACCGACGGGTACGTCCGCACGCTCGAGGGAGCCGCCGGCGCTGCCTGTGGAGGCGGGGTGGCACCGAGGCCCGGCCACAGGACGAGGGCGCCGGCGCCAAGAACGAGGAATGCCAGCAGGGAGCTTCGCGTGAGGGCCCAACGCCGGCGCCACCGTCCGGACCGCCACACTCGCGCCGTGTCGGCTTCGTACTGGTCGTGGACATCGTCCACGAGGGAGGCCAACGCCTGGCCCAGAGCTGTCGTCATCGTTGGACCTCCTGTCGTCCGAACGTCTCCAGCAGCTCCGGCGCCAACTCGCGGAGGCGGCCCAGGGCGTGCCGGGTCTGGCTCTTGACCGTGTTGACCGAACAGCCGAGGATCCTCGCCGCCTCGAGCTCGGTCTGGTCCTCGTAGAAGCGCACAACCAGCACCGCTCGCTGCTTGGGTGTCAGTAGACCCAGAGCCTGCGCGAGGGTGACCCGGGAGTCGGAGTGTTCCGCCTGGTCCCCCGCGGCTGGGTCTGACCGCTCGTGGTGCGCCACCGGTTCGGCCCGGCGGCGCCGCTTGCGCCAGGCGTCGATGGAGCGCGTGTAGAGGATGCGGCGGACGCAGGCCTCCGGTGAACGGCCCGCCGATATCGCAGGCCAGCGCTGCGCAGCACGCACCAAGGTCTCCTGGAGGAGGTCCTCCGCAGCATGACGATCGCCCGTCAGGAGGGTTGCCGTGCGCAGCAGGGGGAGTCGACGAGCCCTCACGAACTCGTCGAAGTCCTCGTACGCGTCCACTCGCACTGTCCCCTTCCCGCGCACCCAGTCCACACCCAGTAAGACGGATCTCGTCGCACATTTGGGTGGAACCCCACGGGAGCTCGACGGCACCACCTCCGCTCGGTCGACGGCAACTGGTTGGATGGGGGCATGCCTGACGAGAACGACGCGGCCAAGGTGGTGAGTGCCTCGCGCACCATCGCCGCCGCTCCCGAGACGATCTTCGAGCTCATCGCCGACCCGGCGCAGCAACCGCGCTGGGACGGCAACGACAACCTCGTGGAGGCGGCGCCGGGGCAGCGGGTCCGCGAAGTCGGGGACGTGTTCACCATGACCAACACCGGCGGCAACGTGCGCGAGAACCACGTCGTGGAGTTCGAGGAGGGTCGGCTCATCGCCTGGAACCCCTCGGAGGCGGGCAAGCCGGCGCCCGGGCACCTGTGGCGCTGGCAGCTCGAGCCCACCTCGCAGGGCACGACCCGCGTGACGCACACCTACGACTGGAGCCGGCTCACCGACGAGAACCGGATCCCGAGGGCTCGCCGCACCGGACCCGAACAGCTGGCGGCCTCCCTCGACCGGCTGGCCGAGCTCGCCGAGGGCAGCTGAGCCCCGCGGGGCTGGTCTGCCTCCGTTTCGCTGTGCCACGCTGGGCTGCGTGGACCCGACCACCGTGTACGACGCGGCCGGTGGTGCCGACGCGATGGTGCGGCTCGCTGCCGCGTGGCATGAACGGGTGATGGCCGATGCCGTCGTGAGCCACGCGTTCAGCCACGGCTTCCGACCCGACCACACCGAGCGGCTGGCGGCCTACTGGGCCGAGGCGCTCGGTGGACCAACGGCGTTCACGCGGTCGCTCGGGGACGAGTCGACGGTGGTCCGGATCCACAGCGGGAACGGTCCCCACGAGGACATGGACCGCCGGGCGATCGACTGCTTCGACCAGGCCCTGGTGGACGCCGGCCTCAACAGGGACGACCGGCTGCGGCAGGTGCTCCACGACTACTTCGCCTGGACGACCACGACCACGATGTCCCGCTACCACCGTTCCCCGGACGACGTGCCCGACGGCCTGGCGATGCCGCACTGGTCGTGGGACGGCCTGGTTGAGGCGCCGCAGACGTAGGTAGCCCCCACGTCGGCGGAGGCGGCACTAGTCACTTCGGGTGCTGGTCGAGCGAATGCGGCGCGGGCTGCGTGGAGCCGACCTAGCGTGGCCGTTGCCACGTCGTCGAGCACTGAAACCCCATGAAGCGCCTGCCATTTCCCCGAACCACGAAGCTGCGGCTGCTCGTTCTCGCAGCCCTCGTCGTCGTCGTCGCCGCCTGGCCCCACGGCGATGCGACCGGGTCGCCGACCGCGGGCACCGTGGCGGCGACGACGCCCACCAGTGCGGCCAGCGCCGATGCCTCGCCGACGTCCGCCACCCCGGCGCCCGCCACGACTGCCACGGGAACCTCGACAGCCGGGCCCGAGAGCAGTCCCGCGACGACGCAGCCGACCACCGCGCAAACCACGCCCGAGCCGACCACCGTCCCGCCCGGCACCGCGGTGCTCACCTTGGCGACCCTCACCGTCAAGGGTCGCGCCCCCATGACGGGCTACGACCGAGCCAGGTTCGGCCAGGCCTGGGCCGACGTGGACCGCAACGGCTGCGACACCCGCAACGACGTCCTGCGACGGGACCTCACGGCATACACGCTGAAGGCCGGCACGCACGGCTGCCTGGTGCTGAAGGGGACCCTGCACGACCCCTACACCGGCCACACCATCGCGTTCGTGCGCGGCCCCGGCACCTCCAACGCGGTCCAGATCGACCACGTCGTCGCCCTCGGCGACGCCTGGCAGAAGGGTGCCCAGCGCTGGAGCGCCACGAAGCGCACGGCGTTCGCCAACGACCCACTGAACCTGCTCGCGGTGGACGGTCCCACGAACCTGCGCAAGAGCGACGGGGACGCCGCGACCTGGCTGCCGCCCCGCAAGGCCGGCCGCTGCGCCTACGTCGCCAGGCAGGTCAGCGTGAAGCACAGGTACGGCCTGTCGGTCACCGCCGCCGAACGCGACGCCATGGCGCGAGTGCTCCAGAGCTGCCCGGGCCAGGGCCTCGTGAAGGCCGGTGCGATCCCGCTCGGGGGTGGGTCGGTCGCGACTGCGGCGCCGTCACCCGCACCCCAGCCCAAGCAGAGCAGCCCGGTGCCACTGACCGGTGGCGGGACGGACCCGCGCTACGGCACCTGCCGGGAGGCCAACGCCCACGGCTT
>DASUKI010000274.1:0-2371 GCA_036278855.1 Pedococcus sp. | reverse complement strand
ACAAGTCGGAGGTCTTCTTCACTTGTTGCGGGATGGTGGTCACGGATCGGCGGTTCGGGCGCTCCGGTGACGAGGAGCCGGCAACAAGTCGGAGGTCTTCTTCACTTGTTGCGGGATGGTGGTCACGGTTCGGCGGTTTGGGCGCTCCGGTGACGAGGAGCCGGCAACAAGTCGCGGATGTCAGCGGTCGGTGAGGCGCACCCGGGCGCGCCAGTCGCCGGCCGCGCCCTCGAACGCCTCACCCTCGAACGCCTCACCCTCGAACGCCTCGCCGTCGAACCACGAGTCGAACCCCTCGCCCCACAACGCGACCCGCACTCGCGCGGCGAGGACGCCGACCTGGAACGCCGTGGCCGCGCCGACCTCGATGACGCCTCCGTCGTCGACACCGGCCGCGCTGGTGTCGGCGCCGCTGCCGAACGGCAGGTGCGCGCTCGCCACCGCGACAGCTCGCTCGATGCGTGCCGCTGCGTCCTCCGGAGCCACCGAGGCGATGCCCAGCCCTTCCGCCCCGGACCCCGGCTCGGTCCCGAGGGAGGCCCGGACGGCTTCGGCGCGGCCGTAGTCGAACCAGTCCTCCCGTCCCACCCGCACCAGCGCGCGGGCCCCGGGGCCGCGCGATTCGAGAGCCCACGGCGACCCCCGCAGCACTGCCGCCGGCACGCCGTCGACCTTGCCCTTGACCAGGTCCGCTGCCGCCGCGACCTCGTCGCCCACCGCCCGCGCAGTCACCAGCAATGAGCGGCCGTCGGCATCGACGCCGCCGCGCAGGTCGTCGACCACCCCCACTCCCGACGCGCCCAGCGCGAAGTCGACCTGCCCGAACCGCCACGGCCTGCCCGCCGTGTCCGAGACGACCACCCCGACCCGGGACAGCCCCGTCGCGGAGAGCAGATCGTTCCGCAGCAGCTCGGCCTGCCCGTCGGGGTCGGGTGGGAGCAGCAGCACCCCGTCGCGGCCACCCGTGTTCGAGGTGTCGACCCCTGCGGCCGCCATCACGGGCCCGGCCGTCGACTGCACGATCTGCGTCACGCCCTCGCCGGCCAATCGTTCGGCCACCACCCGGATGGTCTGCCCGGCGATCGCTGCGCTGCGGTCGCTCGAGTCCGCCCACAGCCCAAGGGACTTCGACACCACCTTGCTCGACACGACGACGAGGTCGCCGTCTTCCAGCCCTCCGCAACAGCGCTCCGCCGCGGCGAGCACCAACGCTGCGACGTCGTCGTCGGCCTGCACCTCCGGGATGCCCAAGAGCGGGACCAGCCGCAGCTCCGGCACGGGTCAGGCCGCCTTGAGCTCGAGGGCCAGTGCCAGCGCAGCCCCGGCGATGTCCGCGGCGGCGGCCCGGCTCGACATCAGGAGCGGACGGCCGCGCACCACCGCTCGCGGCAGCCGCACCGACGCAGCGTCCTCCGTCGAGACCAGCCAGCCGTCGAGGAAGTCCTCGTACAGGCCCGCGACCGCCGCCGCGGTGGACTCGACCCCGATCGCAGCCAGGCATGCGTCGGCGTGGCCACGCACCGGCATACCGCCGATCAGCGGCGACACGCCGACAACCGGCGCCGACGAGCCGCGCAGTGCGTCACGCACACCAGGGACGCCGAGGATGATCCCGATCGACACGACCGGGTTGCTCGGGGGGAGCAGCACCACGTCGGCCCGGCGGATCGCGTCGAGCACCCCCGGGGCGGCGGTGGCCCGATCCATGCCCACGGCCACGAACCGCTGGGCCGGCACGGCCGCCTGCATCCGCACCCACCACTCCTGGAAGTGCACGGCGCGCTGGCCTTCGTCGCCCTCGACGACCACATGCGTCTCGACGGGGGAGTCGCTCATGGGCAGCAACGTCACCCGCTGCTGCGGCAGCCCCCAGCGCTCCGCCAGGTGCGCGGTCACCTCCGACAGGGACAGGCCCTGCCCCAACCACTGCGAACGTACGATGTGCGTGCCAAAGTCCTTGTCCCCCAACGCAAACCACTGCGGTTCGGCGCCATAGGCAGCGAGCTCGGCCTGGACCAGGTGGCCTTCGTCCGCGCGGCCCCAGCCCTGTCCTTCGTGGACGCCGCCGCCGAGGGTGTAGAGCAGCGTGTCGAGGTCGGGGCAGACCCGCAGGCCGAACAGGTTGATGTCGTCGCCGGTGTTGCCGACCACGGTCAGCTCGGCCTCGGCGAGCGACGGGTCGGCGTCGAGGTGGTCGCGCAGCCCTCGCAGGAACCGGGCCCCCCCGACGCCTCCGGCCAGTGCGGTGATGCGCATGCGCGGCAGTCTTGCGCACCCCTTCGGGGCCCGGCGAGGCGGGTGCCGCGGCAACCGCCCGGCCACCTTCTAGCGCACGATGCCCGCCCCCGGAGCCCGGTTACCACACGATCAT
>DASUKI010000273.1:0-4405 GCA_036278855.1 Pedococcus sp. | reverse complement strand
GGCAACGCGAGGCAGATGTCCGGCTTCCTCGTGGCCAACCAGCTCATCGGGCCGGCGGTGGGGGCGAGCCTGTTCGCGCTGGGGTCGGCGGTGCCGTTCGGCGTCCAGGGGGCGGCGGTGCTGCTCGCCGCCGGGCTGTTCAGCAGGGTGCGGCTCCCCCGGTCCGACGCGACGCAGGAGCGCCCTCGGCAGCACCTCGGCCGCGACATCCTGGACGGGCTGCGGTGGATCTGGGGCAACGCCCCGATCCGCACGCTCACCCTGGTCATCCTCATCTTCAACATCACCTGGGGCGCGCCGTGGGGGGTGCTCGTCTACTGGGCCCAGGAGCGCCTCGGCGTCGGCGACATCGGCTTCGGTCTGCTCACCACGGCCTCCGCCGTCGGCGGAATCGCCTCGGTGCTGTCGTACGGGCGGCTCGAGGCCCGGGTGCCGCTCGCGCGGCTCATGAAGGTGTGCCTCAGCCTGGAGGTGCTGACCCACCTGGCACTCGCGCTGACCACGGCGCTGTGGGTGGCGCTGGCCATCATGGTGGTGTTCGGCGGCTATGCCTTCGTGTGGGGGTCCCTGTCGTCCGCGGTGCGCCAGCGCGCCACCCCGGACCAGTACCAAGGACGAGTCGGCAGCGTGTACTGGCTGGGGCTCGTGGTGGGGCTGCTCGTCGGACAGCTGCTCGGTGGTGTCATTGCCGAGCATCTCGGGCCGGCGGCGCCGTTCTGGTTCGCGTTCGCCGGGTCGGGCGTCACACTGCTCCTCGTCTGGCGGCAGCTGGCGCACATCGCCCACGCCGACGAGGTGGTGGCGGCCACGGCGTAGCCGGGGTGACCCGCGCGGGCGGCCACGCGGCATACCTGCGGTTGCACTCAGCCCTCGATGCGTCGTCGGACCTCCGGCGCGAAGTGGCCGGCGTAGCGGCGCTGGAGCTCGGGGATCTGCCAGTCGTCGCCGGTGACCATCTGCCGGCAGCGGTAGGTCTCGCAGTGGCAGCGCAACAGCATGGACCCATCCGTGGTGCACGTCGCGTAGTCCACCGTGAGCTCCTCCCCGGCGGCGACATCCCGGAAGGCGACCAGGCGCTCGTCCCCGTCCACCCACGCCACAGCCGGGTCGCACGAGTGGTTGAGCAACCCGAGGTCCGCGTCGACGACCGCGCCGGCGGGCAGGTCCTCGGTCGTGAACAGGCCGTGGCCCGCGATCGCGGACACACGACGCTCGAGGGCCATGCCCGGAGCGTACGTCGTCGTGGGCGCCACACCTCGAGCGCACGCAGTGGCGTCCCACAGGCCCTTCCGGAGGCGGCACCCCCGGGTGTGCAATTGGCGTGACCGCGTGTGGGAGGGGACGGGTGTGGACGAGACCGAGGCCCTCACCAACGCCGCCCGGCACGCGAAGAGGTACCTGACGTCGGTGGCCGACGCGCCGGTGTTCGCTCGCACCGACGTCGCGACGCTGCGCGACCGGCTCGGGGGTCCGCTGCCCGAGAGCCCCACGGACGCGGCCGCGGTCGTCGACGAGCTGGTGCGGGCGACACAGGGCGGGCTGGTCGCCTCGACCGGGCCCCGCTACTTCGGGTTCGTGGTCGGCGGTGCCACGACCGCCGCCGTGGCGGCGGACTGGTTGGCGACCGCCTGGGACCAGAACGCCGCTGCCTACCCGCTGTCCCCGGCCGGCTCCGTGGTCGAGGAGGTGGCCGCGCGCTGGCTGCTCGAGCTGCTGGGGCTCCCGGCCACCGCATCGCTGGGCTTCACCACCGGCGCCACCATGGCGAACTTCATCTGTCTTGCCGCCGCCCGCTCCCGGGTCCTCGCGGACCGGGGCTGGGACGTCGAGCGCGACGGCCTGTTCGGGGCACCGCCCATCGACGTGGTGGTGGGCCAGCAGCGACACGTGAGCCTCGAGCTCTCGCTGCGCTACCTCGGGCTCGGCACCGACCGCGTCCGGGAGGTGGCGGTGGACGACCAGGGCGCCATGCGCGCCGAGGCAGCGGCTGAGGTCATCGCCGCCTGCGACGGCCCGATCGTGGTCTGCACGCAGGTCGGCAACGTCAACTCCGGCGCCTTCGACCCCGTCGGGCAGGTCTGCGAGGCAGCGCACGAGCAGGGCGCCTGGGTGCACGTCGACGGCGCCTTCGGCCTGTGGGCCGCGGCCGCCCCAGCACGCCGCCACCTCACCCTCGGGGTCGAGACCGCGGACTCGTGGGCAACCGACGCGCACAAGTGGCTCAACGTCCCCTACGACTCGGGACTGGCCTTCGTCGCCGATGCCGAAGCGCACCACCGTGCCATGAGCCTGCTGGCCGCGAGCTACCTCGTCTTCGGTGAGCCGGGCGAGAGGGACAACAGCTCGTGGGTTCCGGAGATGTCGCGTCGCGGGCGCGGCTTCCCCATCTGGGCCGCCGTGCGCCAGCTGGGCCGCAGCGGCGTCGCCGACCTGGTTGAGCGCTGCTGCGTGCTCGCCCAGCGGTTCGCCGACCAGCTGGGGGCGGAGCCGGACGTGGAGGTCCTCAACGACGTGGTGCTCAACCAGGTGCTCGTGCGGTTCCGGGCGGCCGACGGCGACCACGACGCCCACACGCGGCGCGTCATCGCCGCGGTGCAGCGCGAGGGGACCAGCTGGTTCGGGGGCACCACGTGGCAGGACCGGGCAGCGATGCGCATCTCGGTGTCGAACTGGTCGACAACCGCTGGAGACGTGGATCGCGCTGTGGCCGCAGTGCTCGCCGCCGCACGGGACTCCTGATCGGACTCTTGATCGGACGCCGACCTGGCGCGCCGTCGCATCCCCCGACGAGGCAGCGAGGCTCGTCGCCGAAGCGGACGAGCAGGCTTCCCGCGCGGCTGCGGATAGCCTGCTGGGCATGGGCTCCCCACTGGTGCACCGCATGCAGGGCTTCGGTTCGACGATCTTCGCGGAGATGACCGCGCTGGCGACCGAGCACGGTGCGGTCAACCTGGGCCAGGGCTTTCCCGACACCGACGGACCACCCGAGATGCTCGCCGCGGCGAAGGCGGCGATCGACGGCGGCCGCAACCAGTACCCGCCCGGCCCCGGTGTGCCCGAGCTGCTTGATGCCGTTGCGGCACACCAGAAGAGGTTCTACGACCTCGAGGTCGACCCGGGTCGCGAGGTGCTCGTCACCGTGGGCGCCACCGAGGCGATCGCCGCCACCATCCTCGCGCTGTGCGAGGTGGGTGACGAGGTGGTGACCTTCGAGCCCTACTACGACTCGTATGCCGCGTCGATCGCCTTGGCGGGGGCGGTGCGCCGCACGTCCGTACTGAGGTTCCCGGACTTCGCGGTGGACGAGGACTCCCTGCGGGCGGCGTTCTCGCCGCGGACCCGGATGGTGCTGCTCAACACGCCGCACAACCCGACCGGAAAGGTCTTCACCCGCGCGGAGCTGGACCTGATCTGCACTCTCGCAAGGGAACACGATGCGTGGGTGGTCACTGACGAGGTCTACGAGCACCTCGTCTTCGGTGACGCGACGCATCTGCCGGTCGCGACCCTGCCCGGCATGCGGGAGCGCACCCTGACCATCTCCTCGGCCGGCAAGACGTTCTCGGCGACGGGGTGGAAGGTCGGCTGGGTGAGCGGGCCGGCGGAGGCGGTGGCCGCGGTGCGCGCCGTGAAGCAGTTCCTCACCTTCGTGGGATCGGGGCCTTTCCAGCCGGCGGTCGCCGTCGCGCTGGGGCTGGGCGACGATGTGTATGCCGCGTTCGCAGCCTCGCTGGAGGCCAAGCGCGACCTGCTCGTGGCCGGGTTGCGCTCGGCCGGGCTGAGCGTGTCGGTGCCTGCCGGGACCTACTTCGTGGTCGCCGACGCCGCGCCGCTCGGCGCGGTCGACGCGTTGGCCTTCTGCCGCGAGCTGCCGAAGCGGGCAGGGGTGGCCGGGGTGCCGGTGTCGGTGTTCCACGACGACGTCGACGCCGCCCGGACGCTGGTGCGCTTCGCGTTCTGCAAGCGTGACGAAGTGCTCCACGACGCCGTGGACCGGCTGAGCCGCCTGTAGCGGCCTGTAGCAGCACTGGTCCTGGAGGTCGCCGTCCACAACGGCGGACCTGCCGGGACGGGATCCACAGGCCGCGCGCTCGACGCTGCGCGGAGGCTCCCGCCCCGGCGATCCTGCAGCCGTGAGCCCAGCTGCCGGTCTTCTCGCCCCCGCCCTCGCGCTGGTCCTTGCCGCGGCTGCGCTCTCACCTGCCTGGCAGCCCCTGGCTCCGGCTGCGGGCCCAGTCGCGATGACGGCACCTGCCGGGGCACGGGCATCCGCCGCGATCGCGACCCCGGTGCCCGCGAGCCCCTGGACCGCGATTGCCTCCACCAGACCCAGTCCGCCACCCCGGCCTCGCGCCTCCTGGGCGTGGCCGCTGTTGCCGGACCCCAAAGTGGTCCGCCCGTTCAT
>DASUKI010000272.1:0-9081 GCA_036278855.1 Pedococcus sp. | reverse complement strand
CCACGCGGCAGCGGTGGCGGCCGGCGAGGACCCGGAGGTGGTGCTCGCCAACCTGCGGCTCGGCAGCCGCGACAACGCCCGCTCCCCCATGCAGTGGGACCTGACCGACCACGCCGGCTTCACGACCGGAACTCCTTGGGCTGCAGTCAATCCCAACTACACGGACATCAACGCTGCGGCGGCCGTCGCGGACGAGGACTCGGTCTTCCACCACTACCGCCGGCTCATCGCGTTGCGGCACGACGAGCCGGCCGTCGTCCACGGCACCTACCAGCTGCTCGCGCCCGGCCACGAGACCCTCTACGCCTTCACCCGCACCCACGCGGGCACGGAGCTGCTCGTGGTCGCCAACTTCGACGGCGACGAGCTCGCCCTCGACGACGCGGTGCCCGACCTCTCGTCCTGGGACGGAGCCCAGTTGCTGCTCGGCAACCTGCCGCTGGAAGGGTCGACGACGGCCCCCCTGCGCGCCTGGGAGGCGCGCGTCCTCAAGCGATGACGTATGCCGCGTGGCTGGGCCGCGCGGCACACCACCGTTTCGTGGCATTTCAGTCACCACCACCCGCGCGCTGTGCCACCATCGCAGCGTGATTCGCGCAGAACTGGGGTTGGGGATCCTGGGCACGGCGCTGTGGGTGTACTGCCTGCTCGACGTGATCATGACCGACGAGTCCCGCATCCGGAACCTGTCCAAGGGCACGTGGGTGTTCATCGTGCTCGTGACGTCGGTCGTCGGCTCGGTCGCCTGGCTCGTCGCCGGCCGGCCAGAGGGCCCCGCCCGAGGGTTGCCCTACAAGGGCAACACCGGCCGACCCACCAGCGCTTACCCGGAGTACGACCGGCCGGGCCGGTTCGTCGCGACCAGCCCCGACGACGACGAGGCCTTCCTGCGCCAGGTCCGCGAGCGCGCCGAGTCACAGCTGGCCGAGGCCAAGCGCCAGCGCGCCGAGCGCGAGCGGCTCGAGCGCGAGGCGGTCGAGCGCGAGCGCAAGGCTCGGAGGGCCCGTGAGGCCGCGGAGAAGCGCACCGAGCACCCCGAGCCCGAGGACGAAGCGCCAGCCAGCTGACGCCGGCGAGCGAGGTTGCGCGTGCTGGGTCGGTGATGCCTCTCCGGCATCACTGACCCAGCCTGCGCCGCAGTTGCCGCAGCGCGTTCGTGGAGCGAGTCTTCGCGCGTCGCTGAGCCGGCTCAGGTGCTCGCCTCGCGCAGCGCGGCGAGCACCTTCGCGTCTATGCCGTCCGGGCTCAGCCGCGTCTCGTAGTTCTCGGCCGACGCCCAGGTGGCGAGCGCCACGGCCGGTGACCGCGCGGCATACCCGATCGAGGCAAGGCGAGCAGTCACCTCCTTGGCCAGCTCACCCTCCAGGGGCTGCACGTCGGTCGGTGTCCCGAACATGAGGTCGTTCAGCCGCACCAGCCGGGCGAGCTCCTGCGGCGCGCTTGGATGGTCGTCCACGCGCACATCCGCGAGCACTCCGCACTGGTCGTAGCCGGCCGAGGGCTCGACGGCGTAGAGGGCGGCTCCCTGGCGACCGCGCGAGTCGCCGCCGGCCGCATCCCCGGCGAGCAGGGCGGCGAGGAGGCGGTCCACCAGCGGGAGGCCCACACCGCGCAGCCAGGTCTCCTCCATGGCTGCGACCACCTGCGGACCGACGAGGATGTTGCCCTGGATGGCGTACCCACCGGTCGCCTCGCGTCCGCTGCGGCCGCCGGCCCAGGGCAGGCACGCCTCGCCCGTCGACGTCGCCTGCGTGGCGACGCCGACGACGCCGAGCTGGCGGTCCTCGCGCTCCGGGTCGGGGTCACGGCACGCCCGGACAGCCGCCGGCGCGTCCTGCCCAGCCTCGAGGGCGGCGAGCGCGGTGTCGCGGTACGCCACCCGCGCGAGAGCCTGGGTCGCCACGGCACCAACTCCGAGGCGGGCGGCCGGGACCACCGACCCGACGAAGGGGAACTTGCTGGCCACGGCCACGCCGAAGGCCTCGCCCACCTGGCCGACGATCGAGAAGGTCACGCCCCGACCGTAGCCGCGATCCCGCGCCAGAGGGGGAGACCCGGTCGGGGACGGGCCACGCGGCATACCGTGGGGTGGTGGCGACCACCATCGAAGCCGTGCTGGGCGACATCACCACCCAACGGGTCGACGCCATCGTGAACGCCGCCAACTCGGCGCTGCTCGGCGGTGGCGGGGTCGATGGCGCGATCCACGCGGCCGCCGGGCCCGCGCTGCTCGAGGAGTGCCGGCGGCTGCGCGAGACCACGCACCAGAACGGGCTCGACGTCGGCGACGCCGTCGCAACGGGTGCCGGCCTCCTGCCGGCCCGGTGGGTCATCCACACCGTGGGCCCGAACCGGCACCGGGGGCAGACCGACCCGGCCCTGCTCGCCTCGTGCTTCACCCGCAGCCTGGCCGCCGCGCGAGAGGTGGGGGCGGTCAGCGTGGCGTTCCCCGCGGTGAGCGCAGGGGTCTACGGCTGGGCCGGGGACCAGGTGGCCGACGTGGCCGTCGATGCCGTGCGCCAGGACGTGGCAGCGCGCGGGGACATCGACCTGGTCCGGTTCGTGCTCTTCAGCAAGACGCTGCTCGACGCCTTCGTGGAGGCCCTGGCCGAGTGACGCGCCGGAGTGGCCCCGCTCAGGCCCCCTGGCTGAGCGACTCGGGCTCCCCTTCCGTGGCCGACTCGATGAGCTGCCCGATCACCTCGGCGGTGTGCGCGCCGGACAGTCCCACGCGCCGGTTGGCCATGAAGAACGGCACCCCAGTGATCCCGATGTCCTCCGCCGCCGCCTCGTCCTCGCGCACCTGCTCGGCGAAGTCGTCGCCGGCCAGCACCGAGGACAGCCGCCGCCCGTCGAGGCCGGCCTCGCCGCCGATCCGCTGCAGCGTCTCGATGTCGTCGACCGGCTTGCCCTCGCTGAAGTGGGCGCTGAAGAGCCGCTCGAGGACCGCCGCCTGGAGGGCCGGCCCACCCTGGGCGAGCCCGAGCGCGACCATGCGGTGGGCGTCGAAGGAGTTCGCCCGGATCTGCCGGCCCACCTCGATGTCGACACCGTCCGGGCGGCCGATCGTGGCCGGGCGCTCGGCTATCTCCCGGGCGCCGTCGAGGTCGGTGCCGTAGCGCTCGGCAAGCCACTGCAGCACCGTGGTCCCGTCGCCACGCGGGACGTGCGGGTCCAGCTCGTAGGCGTGGTAGGTGACCGCCACGTCAGCCGGGTGGGCACTCTCGGCAACCGCCTGCTCGAGCCGTCGCTTGCCGATGTAGCACCACGGGCAGACCACGTCCGCCCAGACATCGATCTGCACCTGCGCCATGCAGCCCATCCTCACACGCTTGGCAACCCCGGACAGGGCCGCGGACCCGGTGCCCCCACACGGTGACGTCCGCGCGCCGTGCACACCACGCGGCATACCCGCTGGTCACTGCCACCAAACGACGCAGGCCCCCTCCCGCGGGGCGGCGGGAGGGGGCCTGCGTCAAGGGGCGCGCTGCTGGCGGTCAGGGGCGCCCGTAGGTGACGTTGCTCGAGTAGATGGCGCGCTTCTGCACGACCTCGCCGCTGTGCGGGCTGTCCCACATCATGCCGCCGCCGGCGTAGATGCCGACGTGGCCCGCGGGGTTGCCGAAGAACACCAGGTCACCCGGCTGCGGGTCGGACACCGGGGTCGCGGCCTGGCGCTGGGCCTCCGCGGTGCGCGGCAGGCTGATGCCGACCTGGCTGAAGACGTACTGCGTGAAGCCGGAGCAGTCGAAGCCGGTCGACGGGCTGGTGCCGCCGTAGCTGTACGGGGTACCCGCGAGCGAGGCGGCGATGCCCAGGACGCCACCGGCGGCCGGCTTGCTCGACGTCTTCGTGATGGGGGTGCGCACGGTCGAGCGGCTCGTGGTGCGCGTCGCGGAGCGGTCGGTGGTGCGCTGGGTGTCCTGACGGACGACCGGCTTGGGCTTGGGGGCCGGCTTCGGCGTGGCCTTGAAGCCGATCAGGCCGAACGCCTCACCTGCCTGCGGGGCCGCAGCCTCGGGGGCGCGGACTGCCACCGGCGCTGCCGAGGCGGCACCCTTGTCGGCAACGTGCTCCACCGTCGCGGCAGAGGCCGGGAGGGCGAAGGAGGCGACCAGACCGCCGCTGGCGGCGATGATGGCCGAGGTCTTGACGGCCGGCTGGGCGGACTTGGTGACGATGCCGGTGAGCTCGGCCACGGGGTTGAAACGACCCGGCGCGCGGTGGCGGCCAGAAGCGTGAGAAGTCACGATGGGGGAACCTCCGTCGCCTACGAGGTGAGCTGTCGGGTTCGGGTGGAGGTGATCACCCGGCCCTCACGTCTGCACCCCGACCTGCGGGCTGCTCGCGTGGGGGCTTCACCCCAAGGGCTCCTCCTCCGAAGAAGAGGGGCCCGATGGTGGGTCCCCCGCTCCTGCCAAGCGGTGTTGCGGTTGGACTCGGGCGTGGTGGCAGGACTAGGCGTTTCCACATCGAGTCGATCCCCCGGGGGGTGGAGAGATCCCGAGTACCGTACACAAACCCCGGGGCAAAAGTCACGCTGAGGTCACGGCGCGTCCAAGTTTCCGCAAAGCGAACGCAACACAACGGCAACATCGCGTGCTCAACGCACCCGTTCAGACGAGCGCGGCGAAGACGTGCTGGGCCACCTCGTCGGGCAGCGACACGGCCGTGGTCTCCGGCGCACCGTCGCGGTAGGCCAGCACCCGGTCGTCCTCGCGCCGCACCCGCACCCGCTCCCCCGGCAGCAGGCGGGCCACCGTGAGCAGGCTCAGCGCGTCGTGGTCGACCTGGACCGGCTCGCCGATCCGGCGCACCAGGACTGTCTGGGTGTCCGCCCCCGCCAACGCGGTCAGCGTCGACAGGCCGAGCCGGAAGTCCTCGCTGGGCGACTCATCGCCCAGCTCGTCGAGACCGGGAATCGGGTTGCCGTAGGGAGAGTCGTGGTGGTCCTTGAGCATGGCGAGGATCTTGCGCTCGACCCGCTCGGACATGACGTGCTCCCAGCGGCACGCCTCGTCGTGGACGTACTCCCACTCCAGGCCGATGACGTCGGTCAGCAGGCGCTCCGCGAGCCGGTGCTTGCGCATCACCCGGGTGGCCAGCAGCCGGCCGTGCTCGGACAGCTGGAGGTGACGGTCGCCGGCGAGGCTGAGCAGGCCGTCGCGCTCCATCCGGGCCACGGTCTGGGACACCGTCGGGCCGGAGTGGCCGAGCCGCTCGGCGATCCGGGCGCGCAGTGGCGGGATGCCCTCTTCCTCGAGCTCGAAGATCGTCTTGAGGTACATCTCCGTGGTGTCGATCAGGTCCGTCACGAGCCACAGCCTCTCACCCGGCGGCGTCAACGGTCCCCTGCGACCGCGCCCGGGGATCGAACCTCGGCACCCAGAAGGCCAACCAGCCCGACCCCGCCACCGCGAGCGCCCCGAGCCCGACGCACGCCACCGCGAGGCTCAGCTGTGCCGTGACGAGGCTCACCAGCAGCGGGGCGCCGCTGCCGCCGACGACCGACATGAACCGCCAGCCGCCGAGGAACTGGGAGCGCCCGGTGTCCGGGGCGGTGTCCGCCCCGAGGGTCATCACGATGCCGGACCCGAGACCATTGCCCACCGCCGCGACCGCTGAGGCGCCGAGCACTGCCGCGGTGCCGTGGGTGAGCGGCAGCAGGGCCAGCCCGACGCCGAGCAGCACGACGCATGGCACCGCGACCCAGAGCCGGCCGAACCGGTCCATCACCGACCCGGCCGGGTAGAACAGCAGCATCTCGATGCCCCCGGTCACCCCGAAGATCACCGCCGTCGCGCTCGCGGACAGGCCGACGTGCGCCGCCCACAACGGCACCAGCACCAGGCGTGCCGAGCGCGCCGCCCCGATGACGACGATTCCCAGCCCGATGGTGCGGAAGGTCCGCCGGTGGTCCCACAACACCCGGACCGTGCTCGAGGATGCGCCGCGGCCGCGCTCGGCCTGCTCGTGTGCGGCCGTGATGTCCGGCGCGAACCACACCAGTGCCGCGGCCGCCAGTCCCGACACGGCGGCGACCCCGAAACCTGCCCTCGGACCCCAGACGTGGATCAGCGGTGCCGCGACGAACGGCCCCACGAACAGCCCGATCCGGTGCACCCCACCGAGCGTGGACATCGCCCGGGCGCGCATGCCGAAGGGCACCGCCTCGATGAGGTAGGCCTGCCGCGCCACCAGGAACATCGACCCGGTGAAGCCCATGGCGAAGACCGCGACCATCAGCAGGGGCACGCTCGGCGCCAGCAGCGCACCGCAGGAGGCAGCGGCGTCGACGACGCACGCCCACAGCAGGGCGCGGCGCTCCCCGATGCGGTGCACCATCGCGCCGGCCGGCACCGCGAAGAACAGCTCGGCCACCATCGTGAGCCCGGCGGTCAGCGCCGCCACCGACTGCGAGGCGCCGAGTGCGAGGGCGCTCAGCGCCACGACGGGCGCAATGGCTCCCGCGCCGACGGCGGCCACGACGGTGGGCCCGTAGGCCGACAGGGCGATGCTGCGCAGCCGGAAGTCCTCGGCGGACGTCGTGCGGGGGGCAGCCATCGGTCTCCATTGTGCTGCCACGGGCCCGAATCGCGGGACCGCGTCATCGGAGCGGGCGGCAAGTGCGCCGGTCGACAGCCCGGCGATAGGTTCCCAGCCATGAGCTTCCTCGTGCCCCACCGGTTCTGCGGCCCGCCCGAGTCCGGCAACGGCGGCTGGGTCAGCGGGCACGCCGCCGCCCTCGTGCCGGGTCCGGCGGACCAGGCGGTGACCGTCCGGCTGCGCACCCCACCGCCCCTCGACCGCGAGCTGCAGGTGCACACCGGGGAGGACGGAACCGTCACGGTCGCCGACGGCGACCACCCCGTGCTCGAGGCCAGGCAGGACGCGCCTCGCCAGCCACGCGGCATACCGGGGCCGGTGTCGTTCGACGTCGCGCAGGCATGCGGCGAACGCTACGAGGGGCTCCACGACCACCCCTTCCCCACCTGCTTCAGCTGCGGCACCGAACGGGACCCCGCCGACGCGCTGTGCCTGCGCCCGGGCCGCGTCGAGGGCGCGGAGGACTACGCGTGCGCGTGGGTGCCGGCCGACGACGTCGACCGCGAGACGGTGTGGGCGGCGCTGGACTGCCCGGGTGGGTGGGCGTCCGGCTTCGCGGGCCGGCCGATGGTGCTGGGCACCATGACGGCGCAGGTCACCGTCCTGCCGGTTCCCGGCGAGCCGCACGTGGTGATGGCGTGGCGACGTGGCGGTGAGGGGCGCAAGCACCTTTCGGGCACCGCCTTGTATGCCGCGGACGGCCGCCTGCTCGCGCAGGCCGAGGCGGTGTGGATCGCCATCGACCCCACAGCGGTCCGGCCCGCGGGAGCGTTGACGTGAGCGGCTCGCGGCCACTCGCAGTCGTCACCGGGGCGAGCAGCGGGATCGGCGCCGCGACCGCGCGGGCGCTGGCCGCGGTCGGGTTCGAGGTGGTGTGCGCGGCGCGTCGCGCGGACCGGGTGGAGGCGCTCGCTTCCGAGATCGACGGCCGGGCCGTGGCGTGCGACGTGTCCTCCGCGGACGACGTGGCGCGACTGCGCGATGCCGTCGGCGGTCGGCTCGACGTGCTCGTCAACAACGCGGGCGGCGCGCTGGGCCTGGCGCCGGCCGCCGAGACTTCGGTCGCCGACTGGCGCGCGATGTACGAGTCCAACGTCATCGGCACCCTGCAGGTCACCCAGGCCCTGCTCCCGGCGCTCATCGCCTCGGGCGCCGGCACGATCGTCAACGTGGGCTCGATCGCGGGGCGGACGGTCTACGAGGGCGGGTCGGGCTACACCGCGGCCAAGCACGCGGTCGCCGTGCTGACCGAGACCCTGCGGCTCGAGCTGGTCGACCAGCCGGTGCGCGTCGAGGAGGTGGCGCCCGGCATGGTGCACACCGAGGAGTTCTCGCTCACCCGGTTCGGCGGCGACCGGGAGCGGGCGGACGCGGTCTACGCGGGGATCGCGGAGCCGCTGGTCGCCGAGGACGTGGCGGAGGCGGTCGTCTGGATGGTGGGGCGCCCGGCGCACGTCAACATCGACCTGTTGGTGATCAAGCCGCGGGTCCAGGCGGCCGCGCACAAGGTGCACCGCGAGCGCTGAGCCGGCCACGCGGCATACCCGATCCTGCCCGTGGCGCGCGTCACATCGGTTGGGGAATGCAACCGTGTCGTTGACGGTTCAACGACCTGTGACCCAGACCCATGACTCCCTGACCGCGTTCGAGGCCGAGTTCGCCGACCGCCTCGAGCTCGCCCCCGAGGCCCAGGACCTGCTGTTCCGCGAGGCCCGCACCGCCAACACGTTCACCGACGAGCCGGTGTCCGACGAGCAGGTGCGCGCGATCCACGACCTGGTCAAGTGGGGCCCCACCATGATGAACAACCAGCCACTGCGGATCGTGCTGGTGCGCTCACCCGAGGCGCGCGGCCGGCTCGTCGAGCACATGAGCGGCAACAACAAGCCGAAGACCTCGACCGCCCCGCTGGTCGCCATCCTCGCCGCCGACACCGACTTCCACGACGAGCTCCCCAAGACCTTCCCGCACGCGCCGGGAGCCCGGGACCTGTTCGCCGGTGACGCGGGACGACGCGAGGACGTGGCCCGGCTCAACGCCGCGCTCCAGGTCGCGTACTTCATCGTCGGCGTCCGCGCCGCCGGTCTGGCCGCCGGCCCGATGACCGGGATGGACGCGACCGCGATCGACCGCGAGTTCTTCCCCGACGGCGCCCACCGCACCATCGCCGTGGTCAACATCGGCCACCCGGGCGAGCAGGCCTGGATGGCCCGGCTGCCGCGCCTGGACTACGACAAGGTCGTCAGCACCGTCTGAGGAACCCCTGGGCGGCCGTTCGGTCCATTGCTCCGCAAAACCGTTGCAGATCACACCCTGTCCGGCTTAGCGTCGGACTACACGGAAGGGAGGTGGTCCAGGAGTTGATTTCTTATTGGACGCGTGAGGTGACTGCGCGCTAGCGCTCTCGACTGCTTCGAGTGCGCACCAGCGCAAACCCAGCAGCTCACCGCAGCCCGCGGGCCGCACAGGTCGTCC
>DASUKI010000271.1:0-2995 GCA_036278855.1 Pedococcus sp. | reverse complement strand
TGGCCATGGACGCCGTCCCGCGCATCTCGCGCGCCCAGTCCCTGGACGTGTTGTCCTCGATGGCCAACATCGGCGGCTACCGCGCGGTGATCGAGGCGGCTCACGAGTTCGGCTCGCTGTTCACCGGCCAGGTGACAGCCGCCGGCAAGGTGCCGCCGGCGAAGGTGCTCGTGGTGGGCGCCGGTGTGGCGGGCCTGGCCGCGATCGGGACCGCCAACAGCCTGGGTGCGATCGTGCGCGCCTTCGACGCCCGCTCCGAGGTGGGCGAGCAGGTCGAGTCGATGGGGGCGGAGTTCCTGCGGATCGAGGTCGAGGACGAGGGTCCGTCGGCGACCGGCTACGCCAAGGAGATGGGCGAGGACTTCAACCGCAAGGCCGCCGAGCTCTACGCCGAGCAGTGCAAGGACGTCGACATCATCGTCACGACCGCCCTCATTCCCGGAAAGCCCGCGCCGCGGCTGCTCACCGCCGAGATGGTGGCGTCGATGAAGCCGGGTTCGGTGATCGTCGACATGGCGGCCGCCAACGGCGGCAACGTCGCGGGCGCCGTGGCCGACCAGCTGGTCACCACCGACAACGCGGTCAAGATCATCGGCTACACCGACCTGCCCGGCCGGCTGCCCACGCAGGCCTCACAGCTGTTCGGCACCAACCTGGTCAACCTGGTGAAGCTCCTCACGCCGGGCAAGGACGGGCAGGTGGTGCTCGACCTCGACGACGTGGTGCAACGCGGCATGACGGTGTGCCGCGATGGCGAGACCCTGTGGCCGCCACCACCGGTGCAGGTGAGCGCGGCGCCCACTGCTCCGGCGCCGACCGGGGGCGCCTCGGCCGCGACGGGTGGCGCGGGCGCCAAGCCTGAGCCGAAGCCCAAGCGGCCAGGACTCAAATACCTGTGGATGGCAGTCGCGGCCGTGGTCTTCGCGTTCGCGGCGGCCGGGTCGCCGGGCGCCTTCCTCGGGCACTTCACGGTGTTCGCGCTCGCCGTGATCGTCGGGTTCTACGTCATCTCCAACGTCGCCCACGCCCTGCACACCCCGCTGATGTCCGAGACCAACGCGATCAGCGGCATCATCCTCGTCGGCGGCCTGCTCCAGATCGGCAGCGACAACATCGTCGTCGCCGTCATCGGCTTCCTCGCCACCATGGTCGCGAGCATCAACATCTTCGGTGGGTTCGCGGTCACCAACCGCATGCTCGCGATGTTCCGGAAGGACTGAACCGCACATGGGCGGCAACGTCACCACCAACCTGGTCACCGCGGCATACATCGTCGCTGCGGTTCTCTTCGTCCTCGCCCTGGCCGGGCTGTCGAAGCACGAGTCGGCCAAGGAGGGCAACTCCTTCGGCGTGACCGGCATGGTCATCGCGCTGGTCGCGACCATCTGGCTCGCGGTGTCACGCTCGAGCCACGGCCCGCTCACCATCCTGTTCATCGCGGTGGCGATGGCAGTCGGCGCCGCGATCGGCCTGTGGCGCGCCCGGGTCGTCCAGATGACCCAGATGCCCGAGCTGGTCGCGATGCTGCACAGCTTCGTCGGGCTCGCCGCCGTGCTGGTCGGCTACAACAGCTTCCTCGAGCCGGGCGCCGGCGCGACCTCGGAGACCGTCCACCTGGTGGAGGTCTTCCTCGGCGTGTTCATCGGCGCGGTGACCTTCACCGGGTCGATCGTGGCGTTCCTGAAGCTGAGCGCACGGATGAGGTCGGCACCCCTCGTGCTCCCGGCACGGCACTGGCTCAACCTGTTGGCACTGCTCGTGTCCGCCGGACTGATGGCGTGGTTCCTCGCCTCGCACTCGATGGTGCCGCTGGCGGTCATGACGGTCGTCGCCCTGGCCTTCGGGTGGCACCTGGTCGCCTCGATCGGCGGCGGCGACATGCCGGTCGTGATCTCCATGCTCAACAGCTACTCGGGGTGGGCCGCGGCTGCCGCCGGCTTCATGCTGGGCAACGACCTGCTCATCGTCACCGGCGCCCTGGTGGGCTCCTCGGGTGCGATCCTGTCCTACATCATGTGCCGGGCGATGAACCGCTCGTTCGTCTCGGTCATCGCCGGCGGGTTCGGCCAGGAGGTCTCGACGGGGGAGGCCAAGGACTACGGCGAACACCGCGAGACCGTCGCGGCCGACGTGGCGGCCTTGCTCAAGGACGTCTCCTCGGTCGTGATCACCCCCGGCTACGGCATGGCGGTGGCGCAGGCGCAGTACCCCGTGGCCGAGCTCACCTCGAGGCTGCGCAAGAAGGGCGTCAACGTGCGCTTCGGCATCCACCCTGTCGCGGGACGGCTGCCCGGGCACATGAACGTGCTGCTGGCCGAGGCCAAGGTGCCCTACGACATCGTCCTCGAGATGGACGAGATCAACCCCGACCTCCCCGAGACCGACGTGGTCCTGGTCATCGGCGCCAACGACACCGTCAACCCGTCCGCGACTGATGAGCCCGGCAGCCCGATCGCGGGCATGCCGGTGCTCGAGGTGTGGAAGGCGCACAACGTCGTGGTCTTCAAGCGGTCGATGGCGCCCGGGTACGCCGGCGTGCAGAACCCGTTGTTCTACAAGGAGAACACCCAGATGCTCTTTGGCGACGCCAAGGAACGTGTCGAGGACATCATCAAGGCCCTCTGACCCACTTGCCGGGGCGAGGGCTCGTCGACACGGGACCACGCGGCATACCTTGCCTCTGTGCACAGCTGTCCGGCGCGCTGCCCAGACAGCAGATGTCTGCGCAGCGTGACCCACGTCTGTGCACAGACCAGCGCTGTCGCCGCGCCCGGAACCTGTCGAGGTGTCAGGTGCTGGTCATGCTGGGCAGTTCGCCCTCCTTCGCGCGGCCGGAGAGGCGGGCGTTGCGGTAGCCGTAGAAGAAGTAGATGAGGAACCCCGCGGCCATCCAGATGAGGAAGCGGATCCAGGTCTCCACCGGCAGGGTGAGCATGAGGTAGCCGCAGATCAGCGCCGACAGGACGGGCAGCACCGGCGAGAAGGGCACCCGGAA
>DASUKI010000270.1:0-14765 GCA_036278855.1 Pedococcus sp. | reverse complement strand
GCCGTGGAGGTGCATCGGGTGGACGTCGCCGCTGTGGTTGCTGATCGTGACCTTGACGACGTCTCCCTCGCTGACCACGAACATCGGCAGGTTCGGCAGCAGGTGGCCGTTGACCGACCACCACAGCCCGGGCTTGCCGTTCACGAAGCCCGGCCGCCGGCCGATGGAGTAGTCGAACGAGCGGTCGGGGTGGGTCGTGTCGAAGCCCACGGGCGCGGGCGTGCCGTAGGCCAGCAGGTCCAGCTGGCGCTGCGGCTGTGGAGGTCTCGGGGCCGAGGCGCCGGCCGGGCCGATGACGAGCGAGGAGCTCCCGCCGATGACGACCCGCACGCCGGTGCCGTCCTGGGGCACCTCCACCTCGAGGTCCGCCCGGCCACCCGCAGTGACGGTCACGGACTGGCCGGTCACCTGCCCCGGCTCGAGGAGGTCGCGCGCGTCGACGGCCACGAGCCGATAGGGGGCGCTGCTCCACACCTCGCTGGGACCGTTGTCCGTGTTGACGACGCGTACGCGCACCGTCTGCCCGGGCTGGGCGAGCTGCGCCACGTCGCCCGCTCGTCCGTTGATGGTGCTGTGGCCGTCGTAGACGTGCGACACGGCGAGCGCGTCGAGCACTCCCGGCTCCGGGGCGCGGGGGTGGATCACCAGCGCGCCGAACAGGCCACCGACGACCTGCTCGTGCGAGACCTGGTGCGAGTGGTACCAGTAGGTGCCGGCCACGTCGGCGACGAACCGGTAGGTGAACGTGTGGCCGGGGAGCACGGCGTCCTGGGTGACCCCGGCGACGCCGTCCTCGGCGTTGGGCACGTCGAGCCCGTGCCAGTGCAGGGTCATCCCCTCGGCCACGTTGTCGTTGCGCACGGTGACCTGGACCAGCTGGCCCTCGGTGGCCTCGATGGTGGGCCCCGGCGAGGTGCCGTTCAGGGTGAAGCCCGTGACCCGCCGGCCGTCCGCGAGGATCACCTGCCCCTGGCGCGCGACCAGGTCCACCTTCACGTCGGCGGCTCGGGTGGGCGCCGGCCGCAGCGAGGCGACGCTCACGGTCGGGCCCTCCCTCGCCGCCCGCTGGTGCTGCGACGCGGACGGTGGCACCTGGCCGACGTGGTGGTGGGCGGCACCGGCCCGGGTGCCGGAGCCCGAGCCGCCGCCGAAGTCGAGGTAGCCCATGTCCATCACGGAGTAGGTCGACGGCAGCCTGCTGGACTGCCAGTACCAGCCGAGTGGCACCAGGACGAGCAGGGCCGCGACGAGGGCAGCGGCCAGCCGCCAGCGCCCGGACCCACGCTGGCGGTCCGGACGCGGCGGCGACGGCTCCGGGCCCAGGGTCAGACGCGTGCCGCCTCAGCCTGCGGCTCTGCCTGGGACGCGGCGGCCGCCTTGGCCCTGCGCGACGCGACGACCGCGACGGTGAAGAGGATGAGCGCGTTGAGGCCGTGCAGGGCACCGAGCCCCGGCACGCCGTGCGCGAACATGCCGAGCAGCACCTGCACGACGACGGCGAGAAGCACGTAGCCGGCCCACTTCACCCCGCCCGGGACCTTCGCGAAGAAGGACACGACGAGCAGGATGATCGCGAGCAGGGGGATGAGCATCTGGCCGTTGATGCCGTGGATCATGAAGCCCGCCTCGCCACTGAAGCCGGCGCTCTGGTCGCTCTCCATGACCTGCTTGTTGAGGACGCCTCCGTCCTCGATCCACTTGCTCATGCCGAAGATGGCGAAGGCGATCGCGGCCGCCTGCACGGCGACCTCCAGGGCGATGATGGCTGCGAGCCACCGATATGCGGATCTCATGTGTCCCTTCCCTCTCGCTCTGCGGGGACAGCCGCGGTCACGGCCGCCCCGAGTGGCGCGTCCGAGCAACCGGACACCGCCCCCAACCCTCGATGATGGCGAGGTACCTCGCGCTTCGCGTCCTCCGTACGGATGACCTGCCGATACTCCTCGCGGACTATGCACTTGGGGTGAACCGCAACCCTGTAGCGTCGTCCGGGTGAACCAGTTCTCCCGCCAGGGGCTGGTGTTCGACCTCGTGGACAGTGGGCCGGCAGAGGCCGAGGCGGTGGTCGTGCTCCTGCACGGCTGGCCGCAGGACCACACGGCCTGGGACCGCGTGACGCCATTGCTCGTGGCCGGTGGGCTGCGCGTGCTCGCTCTCGACCAGCGCGGCTACTCACCGGGGGCGCGGCCGCCGGGGACGGCGGCATACCGGATGCGTGAGCTGGTGGCGGACGTGGCGGCGCTGCTGGACGAGGCGGGCGCCGCCCGGGCGCACCTCGTCGGGCACGACTGGGGTGGCGCGGTCGCGTGGGCGTTCGCCGAACGACACCCGGAGCGGCTGGACAGCCTCACCGTGCTGTCCACCCCGCACCACCGTGCACTGGCGTGGGCCTTCCGCCACGGCGACCAGGCACGACGCAGCTGGTACATGGCAGCCTTCCAGGTCCCCGCCGTGCCGGAGGCGGTGCTGCGACGGACGCTGCCGCACGTGCTGCGCCGCAGTGGGCTCCCGGAGCCGGACGCCGAGCGGTATGCAGCGCGGTTCCGTCAGCCGGGCGCGGCGCGTGCGCAGCTGGCGTGGTACCGCGCGTTGCGGAACCCCTTGCGCGGCAACGGTTCCACCGATCGCGGGTCGAACGGCAAGCCACGGCGGATCACCGTTCCGACCACGTACGTGTGGGGCCGCCACGACCCGGTGCTCGGTCGGGCGGCGGCCGAGCGCACCGGGCGATACGTGGTCTCGGACTACCAGTTCGTCGAGCTGGACGCCGGCCACTGGTTGCCCGAGACCCGGCCGGACGACGTGGCAACCGCAGTCCTCTCCCGTGCCGGAGGTGTCTCATGATGCTCGCACAGGTGGCCCAGCACGCGGACGACCTCGACCGGGCCGCGGCGTTCTACGAGCGGCTCCTGGGGTCGCCACCACTGGGCAGGTTCGACCCTCCGGGGCTGCTGTTCTTCGGCTTGGGCGACGCGACCCGGCTCCTCCTGGAGGCCGGCGCGCCGTCGGCGCTGCTGTACCTCCACGTGTCGGACGTGCACTCCCTGGTCGAGCAGCTGCGCGCCGAAGGCGTCCTCGTCGAGTCCGAGCCGCACGTGGTCTTCAGCCACACCGACGATGCGCTGGGTCCGGCGGGCACCGACGAGTGGATGGCCTTCATCCGGGACAGCGAGGGCAACCTGGTCGGGCTGGTCAGCCACTCGTCGAGGGCCGAGGCCTGAGCGCCGCCCTGCCAGACCCGGCACTGGTCGTCCTCGTCGGCCCGAGCGGGTCGGGCAAGTCGACCTGGGCGGCGCAGCGGTACCGCGTGCAGGAGGTGGTCTCCTCGGACGCGTTGCGGGCCGTCGTGGGCAGCGGCGAGGCCGACCTCGACGCGTCCGCCGACGCGTTCGTGGTGCTCGAGCAGGTCCTCGCCGCTCGGCTGCGTCGGGGACTGACGGTCGTGGTGGACACCCTTGCGCTCGACCCGACGGTGCGCCGCAGGTGGCTTCGGGCCGGGCGCGCCGCTGGGATGCCTTGTGTCGCAGTCCTGTTCGAGACGCCCGCAGCGCAGTGCCGGGAGCGCAACGCACGACGGGACCGGCCGGTCCCCGCGCGCACCCTCGACCGACAGCTGGCCCGCGCCGCAGCTGCAGCGGGCGAGCTGGCGGCCGAGGGGTGGGACCGCCTCGTGGTCGAGCGATCCGACCCCACCACGACCGCGACGCCCGAGGTGCCGAGGCCGCGCCCGTCGGTCGGGCCGAGAGCCACCGCGAGTCGCGGTCGGCCCGAGGTGGTCCTCCAGCTGTCGCGCTTTCCCTGGGGCGAGGACCCTGTCGGCTGGGTGCGCTCCGTGGCGCGCGCGGCGGCGCAGGTCGGCGTCGGCGGTGTCGCGCTCATGGACCACCTCATCCAGATCCCGCAGGTCGACCGTGCCTGGGAGCCGATCCCCGAGCCCTGGGTGACCCTGGGCCTGCTCGCCGGCCTCGACACGGACCTGCGGCTGGGCACCCTCGTGTCGCCCGTGACCTTCCGACCGGCCGGCATCATCGCCAAGGCCGTGGCCACGCTCGACGTGCTCACCGGCGGGCGTGCCTTCCTCGGTCTGGGGGCCGGCTGGTGGGAGCGCGAGCACCTGGCCTTCGGCCTGCCCTTCCCGCCTGCGCGGGAACGGCTCGACCAGCTCGAGGCGACCATCGAGACCGTGCGTGCCCTGTGGGGTCCCGGCACCAAGGCGCACACGGGAGCCCGGGTCAGCCTGCCCGAGACCACTGCCTACCCACGGCCGGTGGGGCGGCCGCCGGTCCTCGTCGGCGGGTCCGGGCAGCGGCGCACCCTGCGGATCGCCGCCGAGCTCGCCGACGGGTGCAACCTGCCCAGCGACCTCGACCGGTTCGACCACCTCAAGGACGTGCTCCGCCAGCACTGCAGCAGAGCGGGCCGCGATCCCGACGAGGTGGCACTGACGGTGCTCGACCTGCCGGTCGTGGGCCGCGACCGGGACGACACCTGGCGCCGGGTTGAACGGCTGCGCGGCCGGACGCCGGCCGCCGCCTACGCTCGGCGGCACCACGCCGGTGAGGCAGCTAGCCACGTCGAGCGGTACCGGGAGCTCGCGGAGCGCGGGGTGCAGACCGTGTTCGTCGCCCTCCCGGACCTCGAGGTCCCCGAGGACTTGGAGCGGCTGGCGCCCGTCCTGGACGGGCTCTGAGACCTCAGAGGTTGGCGATCTCGACCGGCTCGAGCTGGTCGGCGTCGGCGAGCTCGAAGCCGAAGACCATGGAGTAGAAGTACGCCTCGGCGTCCAGGCTGCGCACCATGGCGGCCGCCGAGCGGAAGCCGTGGCCCTCGCCCTCGAACTCCAGCAGCGCCACGGGGATGCCCTTGGCCCGGACCGCGGCCTCCATCTCCCGCGCCTGCGCCGGTGGCACCACCTTGTCGTCGAGGCCCTGCAACAGGATCATCGGCGCGCTGAGGGAGTCGACGTGGCGCACGGGCGAGCGCTCGAGGTAGACGTCGCGGCGCTGCGGATAGGGAGCGACCAACCCGTCGAGGTAGCGCGACTCGAACTTGTGGGTGTCGCGGGCCAGTCCCTCGAGGTCCCCCACCCCGAAGTAGCTGGCACCGGCCGCGAAGGCGTCACTGCCCGTCAGCACGGCCAGCGTGGTGAAGCCACCCGCGCTGCCGCCGCGGATGGCGAGCCGGGTCCGGTCCACGCGGTCGGCGTCGGCCATGGCGAGCGCGCCGCTGACGGTGTCGTCGACGTCGGTCAGCCCCCACGAGCCCTTGAGCCGATCGCGGTAGCCGCGGCCGTAGCCGGTGCTGCCGCCGTAGTTCACGTCCAGCACGGCCAGACCCCGGCTGGTCCAGTACGCCGTGTCGAGGTTGAAGGACACCCTGGTCATCGAGGTGGGGCCGCCGTGGACTCGAACCACGAGCGGCGGACGCTCGCCGTCCGGCACGGCAAAGGCGTCGTTGGCTGGCGGGTGGAAGATGCCGTGCGCCTCTTGGCCGGTGCCGTTCGTCCAGGACACCGCCTCGGGGCGGCTCACCAGGCCAGGAGGAACTTCGTGGCCCAGCTCCGTGCGGAGCAGGGTGGTGTCCCCCGTCACCAGGTCGGTCCGGAAGACCGCGCCTGGGCGGTCAGCGAAGTCGGCCAGCCCCACCACCCTGGTCCCCTCGACCCGGACCTGGTCGTATGCCGTGCCGTCCAGGGCCAGTGTCGCTCGCCTGCCGTCCGGGGAGACGGTGCCGAGTCGGCCCACGCCGTGCTCCAACCAGGTGCACACGATCGTGCCGTCCGAGGCGACGCCGTACGACGGCCGGTCGAGCACCCACTGCGGCCAGCCGAACTCTGCGTCGGCCGGCGCCAGGGCAACCGGCTCCGGGGAGCCCGGGAGGGCGGCATACAGGTTGGCCCACCCGGTCTCGTCGCTGAGGAACAGCAGGCGGCCGTCGGGCGCCCACGCCGGCTCGGTGACGGCCACGCTGTCGCCGCCGGCGACGCAGCGCCGGTCGGTCAGTGCGCCGTCGTCGCCCATGGTGGCGACCCACAGCTGCGTGGCGTCCCACGGCATGTTGGGGTGGTCCCACTGGAGCCACGCGAGGCGCGTGCCGTCGGGGCTCAGGCGTGGGGCGACGACGAAGTCGGCACCGGTGACGAGGACTGTGCCTGAGTCGTCGTTGGGGCCGTCCAGGTCGAGGCGGACGATCGTGTTGACCACCTCACCAGCGCCGCGGTGGTCCTCGCGCACCGCGAGGAGTGACCCGCGGGCGGCGTCGACGCGCAGGTCGGCGAAGCGGACCCCGGACTCGGCGCCCGGCGTGATCGGTCGCGGGTCCGCGGCGAGGTTCGACAGGTCGAGCCGGTAGAGGCGCAGGTCGGCAAAGCTGGAGAAGACGACGAGGTCACCGTGCACGACGTAGGCGCCACCGCCATACTCGTGGACGCGGGTCCGGACGTTGAACGGCGCCGGCGTGAGGTCCACGCCGTCCCGGACGAGCACGACGCGCCCGCCTTCGGAACCGCGCCCCTCGAGCCAGTACACGCTCCCGTCGACGACGCTCGGCTGGTCGAGGGCCACCCGGTCGCCGGCCAGGACCTGGGAGGAGATGGGCGAGGACCACGAGCCACAGGGGGCAGGCACGGCGCCGGTCATGGGGCCGAGTCTGCCACCTGCCCGGGCGTGGGCTCAGGCGGTGGCGGAGACCCCCATGAGCTGGGTGAGGGCGAACTCGGTCACGGTCACCAGGGCGTGCTTCGCGGACTCACGCTCCCGCGCGTCCACGGTGATGACCGGGACGTGCGACGGGACGGCGAGTGCCTCGCGGATCTCGTCCGGGCCGTACTCGCTCGCGCCGTCGAACTGGTTCAGGGCGACGATGAACGGCAGGCCCTTGGCCTCGAAGTAGTCAACCGCGGCGAAGCTGTCGTCGAGGCGGCGGGTGTCGACCAGGACCACGGCGCCGATGGCACCCTTGACCAGGTCGTCCCACATGAACCAGAACCGGCGCTGGCCGGGGGTGCCGAACAGGTAGAGCACGAGGTTCTCGGCGAGGGTGATGCGGCCGAAGTCCATCGCCACCGTGGTGGTGCTCTTGGCCTGCACGTGGGTGGTGTCGTCGTGGCCCTCTGACTCCTGGGTCACGAGGGCCTCGGTGCGCAGCGGGTCGATCTCGGAGACGGCACCGACGAGGGTCGTCTTGCCGACGCCGAACCCGCCCGCCACGACGATCTTCGTCGAGGCGCTGCTGCGGCTAGAGGGCGCGTAGTCCACTGAGGGTCCTTTCGATCAGTTCACGGCGTTCGTCGGTGCTGGCGTTCTCGGTGATGGTCGCGCGGGTCTTGAGGTGTCCCGCGGTGACCAGGTCACCGATCAGCACCCGGGCGACCCCGAGTGGGATGTGGAGCTTGGCCGAGACCTCGGCGACCGACTGGGCGGCGCCGCAGAGCTCGATGATCCGGCCGGAGAGGTCGCCCTCCGGCCACGTCTTGGTGCGGGCGGACGGCTGCACGTCGAGGGTGGCCTCGATGGGCAGGTCGACCGCGGACTCGGTGCGACCGGACGTCAGCGCATAGGGCCGGACGAGCCTGGGCCCCGCCGACTCGTCGCGAGCGTCGGGCACCATCGTGGCTACCCGGAGATCGGCGTCCGCGCCGACGCGTCGATCATCTTGCCGACGCGGTCGACGAGGACGGCCATCTCGTAGCCGACCTGGCCGATGTCGGAGTCGGTGCCGGTGAGGGCGGCGAGGTGGGAGCCGTTGCCGACGCTCATCAGCAGCAGGTAGCCCAGCTCCATCTCGATGACGGACTGCAGGACCGTCCCGCCCTGGAACAGCCGGGCCGCGCCGGAGGCGAGGCTGGCCATGCCCGAGGCGACGGCGGCCATCTGCTCGGCCCGGTCGGCCGGCAGCTGCTCGCTCGATGCCATCGGCAGGCCGTCAGCCGAGACCAGGATGGCGTGCGAGACGCCGGGGGTCTCGCTGGCGAACCTGGAGACCAGCCAGTCGTACTCGCCCTGGGTCTGGGGCTCGTCAGTGGTGAACATCGGCTTCCTCTCGCTGTGTTCCGTCTTGTGCTTCGGTGCGGGCGGAGCTCACACCTTGGTGGTGTCGGTTCAGGTTGCGGCGGACCGTCTCCGGGTCACGGCGCGATCCGGTCGTCGCGGCTGCGGGCGCGGCGTCGGGGGTGTCCATCGCGCCCGGGATCAGGTAGCTGCCCGGGCGCCGCTTCGGCAGCCCTGCGGAGGACTCCTCCGTGGGCTCCTGCGCTTCGATGCGGGCGGCGGCGGACCACGCGGCGTCGGCCTCGCTCGTCGACCAGGAGCCGCTGGTGCCGCTCGTGTCGTCGGTGAGCCAGTTGGACATCATGGCCCGGAAGATCGGGGTGTCGTTGATGTCGTTCCGTGCCGACGTCGGTGCCGGCGGAAGGGGCTCCGGAACCAGCTCGGGGGAGACCTGCGCGACGGTCGGCTCGTGGGCGGGTGCCTCAGCGGTCGGCGCCTCGCTCGGTGCTTCGCTCCGTGCTTCGGCGACGGCCGGCTCGGCCACGTCCGCCTGGGCCACGGGTGCCTCGGCCAGGGGTGCCTCGGCGACACGCGACTCGGCGACGGCCGGCGCCTGGTTGTCCGGCTCGACCTCCACCGCCTTGCGCGCCCCGAAGAACGATGTGGCAAGGGGGCGGCGGGTGGGCCGCGACGCCTGGTCGTCGGTTGCCTCGGGGGCAGCGGCACCGGACATGCCGGGCACCCGCGTGGGCAGCGCGCCCGTGTCGACGACCTCGCGCGTTGCCGGCTCGGACTTGACCGACTCGGGCCCTACCTCGCTCGACTCGGGCTCTGGCTCGGCGACCAGTGCAGTCCCCGAAGCCTCGACCGGGGCCGGCTCGCTGACGACCTCGGGGGCCGAGGCCTCCACCTCGGGGGCCGATGCCTCGACCTCGTGAGCCGGCGCCTCGGCCGTGGCTGCCTCGATCGACTCGATGGGCGACTCCGTGGCGTCGGGGGATGGCGCGTCGTCGCCGCTGGGCGCGACGTCGGAGCCCTTGCCCATGTCGGTCGCCTCGCTGGCATCGCCGGCCTTGGCCGCCTCGGCGAGCTTGGCGCGGTGGTCCAGCCAGGCCGACAGGTTCGAGGGCATCTGGCGCGTCTCGCTCGCCTCGGCCTCGGCGCGTGCGGCCTCCGCGGCAGCCTTGCGACCGGGCAGCCAGCCAGTCAGCCGGCTGTGCTTCGGGGTGGGCGCGGCTTCCTTGGACCCGGCCTGGCCATCGTTCGACTGCTCGCTCGCCGCGGGCTCTGGAGCGGCCTCGAACTCGCGGTACTCGGTGATCCGGCTGGCGTTGCGCTGCCGGACTGGTAGGCCGGCGGCCGACCGCGGCGACTCGGGCGCCTTGTCGCTCTCGGGCTTGGTGTCCTTGGCTTCCGCAGCCGCCGCAGCCGGCAGCGCAGCGGCAGCGGTGTCACCGGTTGGGGTCCCGGGGTCGGCCTCGGGCTGCGGCTTGGCCTCGTGACCGTTGTGGGCCTTGGCGTCGTGACCGTTGGTTGCAGGCTTCGTCACTCGCTCGGGAGCCTCACCATGCGCGGTCCCCACGACCGGCTTGGCGGGCGCTGCAGGCTCAGCTGGAGCCCCCGGGCCGTGCGCGCCGGGGCTGCGGGTCGGCAGCTTCTTGGCTGCAGCCGGGACGGGACTCGGGGTTGCGCCACTGGCGCCCCGGACGCGGGTGGGCAGGCCGCCCTTGGTGGTACCGCCCACCGACGAGGTCGGAGGCGCCGGCGTCAGCGGGGCGACCGGCGCGGGGGCCGCCGCGGTCTTGCCGCGTGCGGCGCCGGAGCGCTCGGTGCGCACGACGGTGCTGTCGGCCAGCAGGCCGGCAGGCAGGTGGAGCGAGACGGTGATGCCGTTCTGCTCCCGGCTGTTGCGGCGCAGCCGCACCGCGATGCCGTGGCGCTTGGCCAGGCTCCCCACCACGAACAGGCCCATTCGACGGGCGGTGTCCGCGGTGACGTCCCCACCGTTCGCAAGCCGGTCGTTGAGCGCGGCGAGCTCCCTCGGCGGCATACCGAGGCCGTGGTCGCTGACCTCGATGAGGAGGCCACCTTCGGGGGTGCGGGCACCACGGATGTCCACGCGGGTGGTGGGCGGGGAGTAGGACAGGGCGTTGTCGACGACCTCGGCGACGAGGTGGATCAGGTCGGAGCCGACGGCGCCGAGCACCTGGTCGCGCGAGATCTCGCCGATGTCGATGCGCTCGTAGTTCTCGACCTCGGAGACGGCCGCGCGGACGGCGTCGGAGACGGAGATGGCACCGGTGACCCCGCGGCGGGTGGACGTGCCGGCGAGCACCAGCAGCGAGTCGCTGTTGCGGCGCATGCGCGCTGCCAGGTGGTCGAGGCGGAACAGGCTCTGGAGGCGCTTCGGGTCCTCCTCGTCGCTCTCGAGGTTCTCGATCAGGGTCAGCTGCTGGTCGATGAGCGAGGTGCTGCGCCGCGACAGCGTCTCGAACATGTGCCCGACCTGGACCCGCAGGCGGGCCTGGTCACCTGCGAGCGTCAGGGCCTGCTTGTGCAGGTCGTCGACGGCACGGGCCAGCTGGCCCATCTCCTCGTGGGTGGTGACGGGGATGGGCTCGAACTCGGGAGCCTCTTCGCCGTCACGGATCTTGGCGACAGCGGCGGGCAGGCGTTTGTTGGCCACCTCGAGAGCACCCTCGCGCACCCGGCGGATGGGCTCGAGCAGGGACTTGGCCAGCGCGAACACGAGCCCCAGGGCCGCGATCAACGCCAGGAGGACGAGTGCGGAGTTGATCAGCGCCTGGATCCGGTGTTCGCTCGCGCGCGACGTCAGCGTGTTCTCGAGCTGGCTGAGCTCGCTCTTCACCACGCCGTTGTAGGCCTCGTTGCTGGAGCGGTAGCCGTCGTTGAGGAACGAGCGGGCCGAGTCGTCGAGCTGGCCGGCCTGCAGGGTGACGCTGCGGCGGTAGTTGTCGTAGGTGAGTCGCTGCACGAAGCTGCGGCTGCCCTCACCGGACTCGTCCTTGAGGCGCGTGAGGAAGGAGGTCTCCGCACCGACCTGGCCGATCGCGAAGATGGAGGCCCCTGCGTCGTCCTTGTTGGCCAGGTTGAGCTGTTGGCTGGTCATCGCCTGCTGTGCGGCGATGGCGTCCTGGATTGCGGTGATGGTCTTGGCCGTGGTGTCGTCACCGGTCAGGCCCAGGTCGGCGACCGCGGAGGACGTGGTGCGGGCGGTGTCGGCGGACTTGCCGATGACGATGGAGAAGGCGGTGGACTGGCCGACGGCGTTGCGCAGGGCACGACCGTTGGACAGGGCGCCGGTGATCTCGCGCTTGGCGACGGGGCCGAGGTCGCCGCTCTTGAGCTCTCGGTCGAGCTGCTGCGCCAGGTTGTCGAAGGCGGTGGTGGCGGGGTTGCGCGCGGGCCCGCCCGGCACCGAGGAGCTGGCGAGGGTCTGTGCGGCCGCGTTGAACTCGATCAGGGGACGCAGCACCTTGGTGCGGTCGGCCGCACCCGAGAACGCGGCCGCCTGGTCGAACTCGCTCTTGACGCGCAGGCCACCGAGCGCGACGGCCAGCAGCATCGGGAACACCAGTGCGGCTGCAAGCTTGCGACGCAGAGGCCACTGGTCGAACGACCAGTTCTTGGGCATACGGCCAGCCGCCGACTGCAGTCTGGACACAGAGCCACCTTCCTCTGACGAAACTCCGGCGAACGAAACATACGAGGGTCAGCCGGTACCAGCACCAGCCTTCGACACCTCGGGGGAACGTTCGGGGTGGTCCATCATGACCGAACGGACTAGGGATACCGGAGCGTCGGGTTGCGCCCCGGTCGCCCGAGGACTATACGGGCTCTCGCGGTCTGCGGGGATGGAACCGCCCCCGGCTCTTGCCAGGGGCATGTGGGAGCCGCCTATCGGAATCGAGCCGATGACCTATTCCTTGCGAGGGGTGCCGGTCCTGTCCTTTGAGGGGAGCGCTTCGGGGTGCATTCAGGCGTGGGGACGGGCTCCTCACGGATGTCGCGGCGGTGGCCGACTGCGACCACCAGGACGACCAGCACGGTGTCGTGGACGCAGCGCGGCAGGCGCGACCTCGACCTGGTAGGTCACGCCAGTTCGAGGTCGGCCTTGACCTGCGCCCACGGGATCGTCGCCTCACCGGCAGCGACCTCGGCCCGAGCAGCCTGGGCTGCTTCGATGTCCGCCAGATCCTCGGCGGATGCGATCAGGCGCTCGAGGTCGTTCGCGTCGATCACTGCGGCCACCCGCTGCCCCCGACGGGTCAGGTACACCGGGTCATGCGCCACCCGCGCCGTATCCACGATGTCGGCCAACCGGGCTCTCGCATCGCTCACGGTGATCTCACTCATAGCGACCAGCATGCCGCGGAAAGTGCCGCCTGGGACATCTCGCGCCAGGCCGCCCAGCAGAGGTTCGGAGAATCCTGACCCGGGTGCTCGTCTCCTACGTTCCGGAGGCCATGTAGGCGGCGAGGATGTAGTTGGGGTGGCGGTCGAGGTTCTTGCGCGCTCGGTCGTACCGCATGGTGGTTCTGGGGTCGGCGTGTCGGGCGGCGATCTGCACGTCGCGCAGGTCCACACCTGCGTCGAGCATGGTGGTGACGAAGGTGTGCCGCAGCATGTGCGGGTGCGTGCGTCGGGTCTGGATGTGGCCGGTCTGAGCGAGCTGTTGCAGGCGGCGGGTCGCGGGGTGCCGGTCCATCCTGGTGCCCCGGCTGGTGCGCAGGACCGGTCCGCTGGTGCGGCCGCCGACCGCCCGTTCGATGGCGCGCTGGACCGCCGGCGCGAGGGGTGTCAGGACCACCTTGCCGCCCTTGCCACGTACCTTCAGGACGCGGTGGCCGTGCTCCTCACCGAGGTCCTCGACGTTGGCGCCGCACGCTTCGAAGATGCGCAGCCCCAGCAGGCCCAGCATGGCGACCAAGGCGAAGTCGTTGATGTTGCCGGAGGTCTTCCCGGCAGTGAGCATGGCCTCGAACTGCAGGTGGGTCAGCCCGAGCGTGGGCGACTCGGGTGGCACGTTGGGGCGCCGGACGTGGTCGGCCGGCGAGACCGCCAGCACCCCGTCGAGCACACAGGTTCGGTAGAACCCCACAACGACGGACACCCGCCGCGAGATCGTGGAGGGTTGAAGTCGCGCACCTCCTGCATCCAGCGCAGGTACAACTCCACGTGCACTCGTTGCGCCTGCAGTGGTTGCAGGCCGTGGCGGCGACACCACATCAGGTAGGCGCGCAGGTCGGAGTCGGTGTGCGCTCGGGTGGCGACCTTGAACCGGGCAAGGTAGGCCGCGACCGCCCGCAGCAGCGGATCGGGCTCGGCCGTGATGATCACAGGACGCAGTGCTGATTCGGTGCTCATGACCCATCGTGCGTCCGGCAGAAAATGCACATACCCGGCGCGGCAGAAGCGGATGGAATGCCCGTCGTCAACTTTGGGTTGACCCGGGCGAGTTGTCAGCCTAGGGTTGACGCGTGCGGGCGACGGACTCAGCGTTCAAGCACGGCATCGCCGAAGCCGACATCCTGCACGCCTGCGCCAATGCCGCGCGACTAGTGGAGGCCGAGCAGCACGGCGAGGAGCGGCTCATCGTCATCGGTCCCGACCGGGCAGGCAACTGGTTGGAACTGATGGCCATGCCCGCCGAGGATGCCGACCGGATCATCCACGCTGACCGGCTCCGACCGAAGTTCTACGAATTTCTGAAGTGAGGTGATCTGACATGGCAACCACGAACATCAATGAGGTCGAGAACATGCTCGACAATCTCGACCCCTCGACGGTCAAGGCCCGCGATGCGGTGCACTTCCGGCGGATCATCGCGGCCCAAGAGGATGTAGTTCGCGCGGATCGCGAGCTTCATGACGCGGTCCGCGCTGCCCGCGAGGCTGGGGACTCCTGGCTGAGTATTGGAATGGCCCTGGGTGTCACCAAGCAGGCGGCTCAAAAGCGCTTCGGACACTGACGGACGGACGCCCTTGCCCAGCAGCGCCGACAGTCCTCCGGCCCGACAGGCCCTCATAGCACCGTCGCGGCAGAAGCGGCCGTCTAGTGACACGCCCTGCATTCTGTAATACGCTTTGATTATGGAAACGGTCAACGGTGTTCCGGTCAGCGAGGAGAAGATCCAGGAGTGGGCTGATGAGGCCGAGCGTGGTTACGACGTCGAGAAGCTGCGGAAGCGTGGGCGAAAGCCGATGGGTGACGGCCCTGCACGGGTAGTGCCCGTCCGCGTTGACGACACGCTGCTCAGCGCACTGGACCAGCGTGCTGAACATGACCACCTGAGTCGGTCCGAGTTGATCCGTGCCGCCATCCGCGCCTACGTCGCGTGAAGGTCGGTACCTCGGCCCTCAAACACGGCATCAGCGAACTCGACATCCTCTTTGCGGCCGAGAACTGGGCCTACGCCAGCCAGCCGGACGACGACATTCCGGCCAAGCAGTTCGTGCTCGGTTTCGATCCGAACGGTCGACTCCTGGAGCTTGCGATCCTGACGTTCGACAGCGGTCAGCAACTCGTCATTCACGCGATGAAGCACGACGCAAGTACCTCCACCTACTTGACTGAGTCCGCTTATCGCGGCAATAGCGTGCGTCCACGCTCCATGCGGCAATAGCGTGCAGGTCAGCCTTGGAGCCTTCTCCGCACACGCCGCCCCCACCGGCGCACGGCACTCACTTGATCGTCAGGCCGGACCCAGGTGCGTGCCCGCTCAATGAACTCGATCCTCGTCTGACCAAGCACGTC
>DASUKI010000269.1:0-32732 GCA_036278855.1 Pedococcus sp. | reverse complement strand
CTGCACCACGCGGGTCGTGGCCGGGGTGGGCGTGCCACAGGTCACCGCCATCTACGACGCCTCCCTCGCCTGCCGCCGGGCCGGCGTGCCGGTCATCGGCGACGGCGGCCTGCAGTACTCCGGGGACATCGCCAAGGCCCTCGTCGCGGGCGCCGACACGGTGATGCTCGGGTCGCTGCTCGCCGGCTGCGAGGAGTCGCCCGGCGAGCTGATCTTCGTCAACGGCAAGCAGTTCAAGTCCTACCGCGGCATGGGCTCACTGGGTGCGATGGCCTCCCGTGGCAAGAAGTCGTTCTCCAAGGACCGCTACTTCCAGGCCGACGTCGCCAGCGACGACAAGATCATCGCCGAGGGCATCGAGGGCCAGGTCGCCTACCGTGGCCCGCTCGGCAACGTGGTGCACCAGCTCGTCGGCGGGCTGCACCAGTCGATGTTCTACGTCGGTGCGGCGACCGTGCCCCAGCTCAAGGCGCGCGGGAAGTTCGTCCGGATCACCTCCGCGGGCCTCAAGGAGTCCCACCCGCACGACATCCAGATGACCGTCGAGGCGCCCAACTACAGCGGACCGTGAGGTATGCCGGGTGGTCACCACCCGGCATACCTCACCACTGCGCCCTCCGCGCCGCCCGGTCGACCACCCGGCATACGCGTTATGGCTGAAGTGCCCCACCGGGCCCACGCCTAGCGTGGACGTGCATCCCGCACGAGCACGGAGGACACCATGACCAGGAACCACCGGCGACTGCTGACCGCACTGTCCGCGATCGCGCTCGCCACCAGCGGTTTGGCCGGGACCGCGAACGCCGCCACCCAACAGACCTCCGCCGTCGGCACAGGGACGCTGACGGCCATCTGCCACGACCTCTGGGACGGCGTGTACGCCGCACCCAGCAGCGAGCCGCTGGCTTCCTGCCAGTGGGACATGGCCCTGATCGGCGCCAACGACGCGACCCGCGCCGTGGCCGACGGGTCCGGCGTGCGCGTCGGGGTGATCGACTCCGGCGTCGACTTCAACCACCCCGACATCGCGCCCAACCTCGACCTCGCCGACTCGTGCTCCTACGTGCGCTCGGACGACCCGGCGATCCTGGCGGGGCTGGCCGACCCCTCGGAGGCCGGCAACGGGGACTGCTCCAACAAGGCGGCCGTCTACGACCGCAGCGGGCACGGGACCCACGTGGCCTCCGAGATCGCCGCGCCGGTCAACGGCATCGGCATCGCCGGCATCGCGCCCAAGGCGACCATCGTCTCGCTCAAGGTGTGCACCATCTCCACCTACTGCTTCGGCTACGCCGTCGCCGACGCCCTCCGCGCAGCCGGCGACCTGCGGCTCGACGTCGTCAACCTGAGCCTGTTCGCGGACCCGTACCTCTACTACTGCGGCAACGACGCCGGCCAGCGGGCCATGGAGCGCGAGATCGCCTCCGCCGCCCGGTACGCGCAGCAGCGTGGGGTGCTGATCGTCAGCGCCAACGGCAACGAGGAGCAGGACCTGCGCCACCCGGTCACCGACACGATCAGCCCGGACGGACCGGACGACACCCCCATCGAGCGGGTCGTCCACAACAACTGCCGTCAGCTGCCTGCCGAGCTGCCGGGCGTGCTCAACGTCTCCGCCACCGGTCCTGTGGGCTACCCCGGTTACACGATGGACATCGCGAGCTACTCCAGCGTCGGTGGGGACGCCGCCGCTCCCGGTGGCGACTACTTCGCCGCGACCGGGACGGTCCAGGACGCGATCCTGGGCGCCGTGCCGCCGGACAGCGACATCTTCCTGGGGTTCGACCCGCTCAACGCGCAGTTCCCAGGCATCACCGTGGTGGACCACGGCGCAACCTACGTCTACCTGAACGGCACCTCGATGGCCTCGCCACACGCAGCCGGTGTCGCCGCCCTGGTCGTCCAGAAGCACCCCGGTTGGTCGCCCTCGGCGGTCAAGGCGGCCGTGCTGCGTACCGCGACCCCCATGTCGTGCCCACCGAACTGGCAGCCGCTCGACAGCTCCGACGAGCGGACCCGCTGCTACGGCGGGTCGGACGGGTTCACCTCGTTCTTCGGGCACGGCCTGGTCAGCGCTGCCGGAGCGGCGCGGTCCTGACCGGTCTCCGCCAACTGGACAGGGCGGCTTACGCCATCTGGGTGAGCCGCCCCTGCCGGTCTTCGACCTAGGCTGCTCGAAGGGGTCGGGGATCCCTGTTCCAGCAGGGGGAAGCACCGCAGTCGTCCAAGCCTCGTCGGACCGGGCACGTGACCGGATCGGCGATCCCATGGCGTCCCGCCGCCGGCCGCCCCCTCACCCGGCGGCGGGACGTCAGCCTGATGTCGCTTGGGGCGGCCAGCCGGCTCCCCGCACCCGATAGAGTCCTGCGGTGACTGAGATCGAGATCGGCCGGGGCAAGCGCGGCCGCCGCGCGTACTCCTTCGACGACATCGCCGTCGTCCCTTCCCGGCGCACCCGAGACCCCGAGGAGGTCTCGGTCAGCTGGCAGATCGACGCCTACCACTTCGACATCCCCGTCATCGCCGCCCCGATGGACTCGGTCATGTCGCCCGAGTCGGCGATCACCCTCGGCAGGCTCGGCGGGCTGCCCGTCCTCGACCTCGAGGGCCTGTGGACCCGCTACGAAGACCCGAGCGCGCTGCTCGCGGAGATCGTCGGCCTCGGCCCCGAGGCCGCCACGGCGCGCATGCAGGAGATCTACGCCGCCGACATCCAGCCCGAGCTCATCGTCGAGCGCCTGCGCCAGGTCCGCGAGGCCGGCATCACGGTGGCCGGTGCCCTCACCCCGGCCCGCACCCAGCAGCTCTGGAAGCACGTCGTTGACGCCGGGGTCGACCTGTTCGTCATCCGCGGCACCACCGTCAGCGCCGAGCACGTCTCCGGCCAGGCCGAGCCGCTGAACCTCAAGCGCTTCATCTACGAGCTCGACGTGCCGGTGGTCGTCGGCGGGGCCGCCTCCTACACCGCCGCCCTGCACCTGATGCGCACCGGCGCTGCTGGCGTCCTGGTCGGGTTCGGTGGCGGGGCCGCACACACCACTCGTCGCACCCTGGGCATCCACGCCCCGATGGCGAGCGCGATCGCCGACGTCGCAGCGGCCCGCCGCGACTACCTCGACGAGTCCGGCGGCCGCTACGTCCACGTCATCGCCGACGGCGGTGTCGGCACCAGCGGTGACATCGTCAAGGCGGTGGCCTGCGGAGCCGACGCCGTCATGCTCGGAGCCGCTCTCGCGCGTGCCACCGACGCGCCCGGCGGCGGGATGCACTGGGGCCCGGAGGCGCACCACTCCCAGCTCCCGCGCGGCGAGCGGGTGGAGGTCGGCGCCGTCGCGCCGCTCGAGCAGATCCTCTTCGGTCCGGGCCGCACCGCCGACGGCAAGTCCAACCTGATCGGCGCGCTGCGGCGGGCGATGGCGACGACCGGCTACTCCGACCTCAAGGAGTTCCAGCGGGTCGAGGTCGTCGTGGCGCCCTACCAGCGCAGCTGACCACGCCGCATACGCACCCGACGAAGGGCACCACCCGCAGGTGGTGCCCTTCGAGCGTTGAGGTATGCCGGGTGGTCACCCGAGCGGGATGCGGTGCACCTCCCCGCCGCCGACGCAGACGCTGCACGTGGTGACGTAGGCGTTGCCGGCGCGGATCGCGACGCCATAGGGCGCGAACAGCCCGCCCTCGACGACCGTCGGTGACGTCGAGCCCGCCGGCACCGACACGAGGGCGCCCACCGGACCGTTGAGCAGCCCGCTGGCCGCGATCTCCACCGCGTAGAGGGTGCCGTCGGCGCCGAACGCGAGGTCCGTGACGTTGGTCAGCCCGGTCGCCCACTTGGTCGGAGCGCTGCCGGGGACGACCCGCCAGATGCTCGACAGGCCCTGCTCGAACGGGAACCCGGTGAGCTGGCTGATGTAGTAGGCGCCGTCCGGGCCCTGGACCACCGATGTCGGAACCGCGTCCGCCGGGAAGCCGGCGGGAACCGGTCCGGGCTTCGTGGTCACCGCCGGCGGCAGCACCGCAAGGGTCGTGAACTGACCCTTGTGGTCGGCGCGCACGACGGCGTTGCCGCCCGCGTCGGCGACGTAGTAGCCGTCACCGTTCTTGAGCAGGCCGACCGGGTTGCTGTCGACGTCCGTGCCGTCCGGGTTGGTGGCCGCCTCGTTGGCCAGCACGTCGGCGAGGACGGTGGGTGCACGGTGGCCGAGCTGCCCGGTCAAGATGGTGCCGAGCCTGGCGCCGCCGGCCCCGAACGCCGCCCGGTAGGCCTGGTTGCCACCCAGCCCGATGCTGATCGCGTACTTGCTGTTGCCGGTGAACTCGATGTCTGCTGGTCCGCTGGCGCCCTCCTCGGTGCCCAGCGACGGGAGCCCGGTGATGACCCGGGTGTCGTTGTCGCCGTTCAGGTCGACCCGCGTGATGGACCCGGTGGCGCCGAAGCAGGCCAGGCCGGTCTCACCCTCGGCGCAGGGGCCGCTGCCGCCGGCGCCCGCCTCGGCGACGTAGAGGGTGCCGCCGGGCGAGAAGCTGAGCAGGCGCGGGTTGTTGAGCCCGCTGGCGACGACGTCACCCTGTGCCTGGGCGGGTGCTGCGGCGACGACGAGGCCGGCTGCGGCCGCGGTCGCGACAGCAGCGAGCGTTCTGCGTGGTGCACGAAGATGCATGGAGATCTCTCCTCATAGGTGGGGACACCCCACCCTCCCTCCGGCACGGGCGGCTGGGATCCGTCAGCAGGACTAGGCCACCAGTGGTACCCGCGCGTAACCAAGCGGTTCGAGCGTCGTTGGGCTGGTTGTGCTGGACAACGCAACGCCGACCCGCCGCGTCGTCGGCTGACCTAGGCTGCACGTCATGGTTCCGGACCTCATCGCCGATCCCGAGACCGACCCCACCGCGACGTATGCCGTGGACCCGGCCCTGGCTCGCCGGCTCGCCAGGCGGGTGGTCGCCGCCCCGAGGGCAACGCAGCACACCAGCCGGACCCCGCTGAGCGGGGCGCCGCTCGCCTCCCTGCCGCAGTCCACCCGGGAGGACGTCGCCGTGGCGGTCGACGCCGCCCGAGCCGCGCAGCGGGCCTGGGCACGCACGCCCATGGAGCTGCGCGAGCGGATCTTCCTGCGCTACCACGACCTCGTCCTCGACCGGCAGGTCGAGCTCTTGGACAGCATCCAGCTCGAGTCCGGCAAGACGCGCCGCCAGGCGTTCGAGGAGGTGGCCGACGTCGCCCTCGTGGCGCGGCACTACGCCCGCTCCGCGGCGGCATACCTGCGCCCTCGGCGGCGAGCCGGCCTGTTCCCGGTGCTGACCCAGAGCATCGAGCAGCACCACCCGCGCGGGGTGGTCGGCATCGTGGCGCCCTGGAACTACCCGCTCACCCTGGCCATCACCGACGCCATCCCGGCGCTGCTGGCGGGCAACGCCGTCGTGCTTCGGCCCGACCAGCAGTCCTCGCTCACTGCACTGCACGCCGTTGACCTGCTGACGGAGGCCGGCCTGCCCGAGTCGGTGCTCCAGGTGGTGCTGGGCGACGGCCCGACGGTGGGCCAAGCCGTCGTGGACCTGGCCGACTACGTCTGCTACACCGGCTCGACCGCGACCGGCCGCGAGGTGGCCAACTCCCTGGCGGGCCGGCTCGTCGGCTACTCCCTCGAGCTCGGTGGCAAGAACGCGATGTACGTCGCGGACGACGCGGACCTCGGCCGCGCGGTCGACGGTGCGGTGCGCGCCTGCTTCTCCTCCGCCGGCCAGCTGTGCGTGGCCGTCGAGCGGCTCATCGTGCACGACGCCGTGGCCGACGAGTTCACCGAGCGGCTCGTCGAGGCGGTCAAGCAGATGCGGCTGGGGGGCGAGCTCGCCTACGGCCCCGACATGGGCTCGCTCGTCGGGCCCGCCCAGCTCGAACGTGTCACCGCGCACGTCGAGGACGCCCGCGCCAAGGGCGCCACGGTGCTGGTGGGCGGCCGGCCGCGGCCAGACCTCGGACCGTACTTCTACGAGCCCACGGTGGTCAGCGGGGTGACCGCGGCGATGGACCTGCGTGATGACGAGACCTTCGGGCCGGTCGTGAGCCTCTACCGGGTGCGCACCGACGAGGAGGCGATCCGGCTCGCCAACGACACGGACTACGGCCTCAACGCGTCTGTCTACTCCCGCAACGTGATGCGCGGCCGCCGGATCGCCGCCGCCATCAAGGCGGGCACGGTCAACGTCAACGAGGGATATGCCGCCGCGTGGGGGAGCGCGGCCAGCCCGATGGGCGGGATGAAGCAGTCCGGGGTGGGCCGACGCCATGGCCGGGAGGGCATCCTGAAGTACACCGAGTCCCAGAACGTCACGGCCCAGTACCTCCTGCCCATCACGCCCGTACTCGGCATGTCCCAGGAGACGTGGGCCAAGGTCATGACCGGCGCGCTCCGCGTGTTGAAGGCAACCGGCCGCAGGTGACCCACCACGACGTCGTCGTTGTCGGCTCCGGCTTCGGCGGCTCGGTCACGGCGCTGCGGCTCGCCGAGAAGGGCTATGACGTCCACGTGCTCGAGTCGGGGCGCCGGTTCCGCGACGAGGACTTCGCCAGGACGTCGTGGGACCTGCGCCGCTACCTGTGGGCTCCACGGCTGGGGTGCTTCGGGGTGCAGCGGATCCACCGGCTGCCCGACGTCGTGGTGCTGGCCGGCGCGGGGGTGGGCGGTGGGTCGCTCAACTACGCCAACACGCTCTACGTGCCCCCCGAGCCGTTCTTCCGCGACCAGCAGTGGGCCGACATCACCGACTGGCAGGACGAGCTGGCGCCGCACTACCGCCGCGCCTCCTCGATGCTCGGAGTGGTGACCAACCCGTGCGAGGGCCTGGCCGAGCGGGCCATGCGCGAGACGGCGGAGGGCCTCGGCGTCGGTGACACCTTCCGCAAGACCCCCGTGGGGGTGTTCTTCGGCGAGCCGGGCGTCCTGGCGCCGGACCCCTACTTCGGGGGTGCCGGTCCGGACCGCACCGGCTGCACCGAGTGCGGCAACTGCATGGTGGGCTGTCGGGTGGGCGCCAAGAACACCCTCGTGAAGAACTACCTCGCCCTCGCCGAGAGACTCGGCGTGACGGTCGAGCCGCTGCGCACCGTGGTGCGCGTGGCGCCGCGCAGCGGCGGCGGGTACTCGGTGACGCACGAGGCGACCGGCGCGTGGTTCCGGCGCAGGCGGCATACCGTCACTGCCGACCAGGTGGTGCTCGCGGCGGGGGCCTGGGGCACCCAGAAGCTGCTCCACGCGATGCGCGACACCGGGGAGCTGCCGCGGCTCTCCCCACGCCTCGGCGACCTGACCCGCACCAACTCCGAGGCGCTCGCGGGCGCCATGCTCGAGAAGGTGCCGCCCGGCGCGGACCTGACCAAGGGGGTCGCGATCACCTCGTCCTTCCACCCCGACGACGACACCCACGTGGAGAACGTGCGCTACGGGCGCGGGTCGAACGCCATGGGCCTCCTCGCGACGATCATGGTGCCGGGGGACCGGCTGCCACGCCCGGTGCAGTTCCTCGTCGAGGCGGCCCGGCACCCCGTGGTGTTCGTCCGGTCCTGGTCGCAGTACCGCTGGAGCGAGCGGACGGTCATCGGGCTGGTCATGCAGACCCGCGACAACTCGCTCCGGGTGCGAGGACGGCGTGGGCGCCTCGGTGGGCGCACCCTGACCTCTCAGCAGGGACATGGAGAGCCGAACCCGACCTACATCCCGTCGGGGCAGCGGGCCATGGTGGCGCTCGCGGGCCGCCTTTCGGCGCTCACCGGGCTGCGGGCCTTCCCCGGGGGGTCGCTGAGCGAGGTCGCCGACATCCCGCTGACGGCGCACTTCCTCGGCGGCGCGGTGATCGGGGACTCACCCGAGCGCGGGGTCGTGGATCCCTACCACCGGGTGTGGGGGTACCCCGGGCTGCACGTGGTCGACGGGTCCGCGGTGTCGGCCAACCTCGGGGTGAACCCGGCACTGACCATCACCGCCCAGGCCGAGCGGGCGATGTCGTTGTGGCCGAACCGAGGAGACGCGGATCGGCGGCCGGCACAGGGAGCGGGGTACGTCCGGCTCGGGCCGGTCGCGGCGAGGAACCCGGCCGTCCGCCGCTTCACCCACCCGAGCGCACAGGCCTGACCCCCGAGGCGTGGCTGCACCGCTGGCGACGGCGGGCGGAGCGGAACGCAGACGTGAGAGCGGCGGATGGAGGGCCCCCTGCCGCCGCCATCCGCCGCTCACAGATGGTGCGACTGGAGACGAGCCGGGGGTGGGTCTCCAGCCGCACCACCCAGACAACGACCGTGCCGCCCGCGGGTTACGCGAGTTCGCAGGAATCTTCGGCGGCGTCCGATGGCGCGTGGCCCCCAACGAGAGCGCACGACATGCTGATGATCCGCGTGCGGCATCGGCACGTTGTGCACTCTCGACTGCGGACTCAGGCGCCCACGGACTCAGGCGCCCACGGTGCGACCGGCGGGACGCTCGTCGCGCCACGAGGCCCACAACGCGGCATACGGGCCATCGGCGGCGACCAGCTCCTCGTGGGTGCCGATCTCGCTGACCTTGCCGTCCTCGACCACGGCGACCCGGTCCGCGTCGTGCGCGGTGTGCAGCCGGTGCGCGATGGCGACCACGGTGCGGCCGGCCACCACGGCCGCCAGCGACCGCTCGAGGTGCCGGGCGGCGCGCGGGTCGAGCAGCGACGTGGCCTCGTCGAGGACGAGGGTGTGCGGGTCGGCGAGCACCAGCCGGGCGAGCGCGACCTGTTGGGCCTGCGGCTCATTGAGCGCGTGCCCACCGCTGCCGACGACGGTGTCCAGCCCGTCGGGCAGCCCCCGCGCCCACTCGAGCGCGTCGACCGCGGCCAGTGCCTCCTCGAGCTCCTGCCGGCCCGCGCCCGGCCGCGCCAACAGCAGGTTGTCGGCCAGCGACCCCACGAACACGTGGTGCTCCTGGGTCACGAGCGCCACCTGGCCACGCAGCTCGCCGAGCTCGAGGTCGACCAGCGGCACCCCGCCCACCTCGACGCGACCCTCGCGCGGGCCGTCGATCCCCGCCATCAGCCGTCCCAGCGTCGACTTGCCCGCACCCGATGGGCCGACCACGGCCAGCCGCTCGCCCGGCCGCAGGTCGAGTGAGACGCCGTGGAGCACGTCGTGGCCGTCGCGGTAGGCGTAACGCACCCGGTCGACCTCCAGCTCGGTGCCGTCAGGCCGCGCACCGCTGGCCACGCGGTCGGGCGGCACCTCGCCGACCCCGATGACGCGGGCCAGCGAGGTGGCGCCGACCTGGATCTCGTCCAGCCAGCCGAGCAGCTCGTCGAGCGGTCCGACCAGCTGCTGGACGTAGAGGGTCACCGCCGTGGCCACGCCAGCCGTGACGTGTCCGTGGATGGTGAGCCAGCCGCCCCACACGACCGCGCCCGCGGTGGGCACGTAGTAGCCGAACACCACCGCCGGGAACCACCGCAGCCGCAGGCCGAGGGTGTACCGCTCGGCGCGGTAGCACTCGCGCAGCGCGTCGTGGAAGTGGCTGCGGCGGATGCCGGCGAGGGACAGCGCATCCACGGTGCGCGCGCCGTCGACCGTCTCGGACACGACACCGTTGAGCACGGCGTAGGTGGCGCGCTCCCAGAGGTACCCGTCGGTCGCCTTCGCGAGGTAGCGCCGCGTCGAGATCCAGTAGAACGGCACCCCGAGCAGGATCGGCAGCGTCGCCACGGGCGAGGTGAGCAGCGCCGCGAACACCGTCATCACGACCGTCATGCTGGCGACGAACAGTGCCGGGATGCCGAAGCGCACCACGTGCGACAGCGCCTCGACGTCGTTGGTCGTCCGCGCGACGAGGTCGCCGGTGCCCGCCCGCTCGACGGTGGACAGGGGGAGGTTGACCGCCCGCGCCACGAACTGTTCGCGCAGCTGCGCGAACACCGTCTCGCCGAGGACGAACGCGGCGCGCCGCGCCGCCCACGTCAGCCCGGTCTGCACCACGACCGCGGTCGCGAGCGCGACGGCGATCCGGTCGACGTCGCCGGTCCCGCTGCGGCCGCTCACCACGTCGACGAGCCGCCCCACCAGCCACGGCCCGGCGAGGGCGGCCAGGGCGGCGAGGGCGTGCAGCCCCAACACCTGGAGCAGGAGCCCGCGGTGCTGCGACATCAGCACACGCGTGTGCTGCCACACGGCCGCCATGTCGGCGACCGGCAGCGTGCGACGTGCGTGGTCGGTCATCATCAGTCGTCCTCCTCTCCGCGGATGACGATCTGTCGGTATGCCGGGTGGTCGGGGTCCGCGAGCAGCTCGCGGTGGGTGCCGTGGGCGGTGACCAGGCCGTCCTCGAGGAGGACGACCTCGTCGGCCTGTCCCAGGACGAGCGGGCTCACCGTCGTGACGACGGTGGTCCTCCCGCGGCGGTGGCTGGCCAGCCGCTCGGCGATCCGCGCCTCCGTGTGCGCGTCGACCGCGCTCGTCGGCTCGACGAGCACCAGGACGTCCGCGTCCGTCATCAGCGCGCGGGCGAGGGCGAGGCGTTGGCGCTGTCCGCCCGAGTAGGACCGGCCGCGCTCCTCGACGGTGCCGTCCAACCCGCCCGGCACCGCGTCGAGCACGTCGAGCGCGCTGGCGGTGTCCAGCGCTCGGCGCACTGCCCTGTCGTCGGACCCGTCGCCGGCAGGGCGTCCGCGGCGGGCGGTGAGCAGTTCCTCGCGCAGCACACCCGTGAACAGCCGTGGGTCCGCCTCGCTCACCACGACGGCGTCGCGGACCTCGCCGATCGACAGGTCCTCGAGCCGGGTGCCGCCCCAGGTGGTCTGGTGCGGGCCCGGCCCGTGCCGCCCGAGCCGCTCCGCCACGGCCGCCGACTCCTCGGGGCGCGCGGACACGATGGCCGTGAGCAGGCCACCGCGGACCACGGTCCCGGAGAGCGGGTCCGCCAGGTCGGCCAACCGGTCCGGGCGCGGCGCCACAGACGCCCTGTCGACGTCGTGGTCGGGCTGGATCCCCATGATCCGCAGCATCTTTCCCGCCGCGATGTGCGCACGGACGCCGCGGTCGATGACCTCGATGGCCGTCTGCAGCGGCATGGTGAGGAACGCGGTGTAGCCGTAGAACGCCACGAGCTGCCCGGCCGTGATCTGGCCCGCGACCGCCTGCCGCGCACCGAGCCAGGTGACGAGGACGACGAACACGCCCGGGAGCAGGACCTGGGCCGAGTCGAGCGACGCCTGCAGCCCGGCCACCCGCAGGCCGGTGGTCCGGACCCGCTGGGACTGCCGCTCGTAGCGCCGCAGGAAGGTCTGCTCGCCACCGATGCCGCGCAGCACCCGCAGCCCGGCAACGGTGTCGGCGCCGAGCGTGGTCAGCCGGCCGGCCTCCTCGCGCTGCCGCGCCTGCCGGCGCTGCAGCGGGCGCACGATCAGGGTCAGGCTGGCCAGCATGACGGGCCCACCGAGCAGCACCAACCACCCCAGGGGCGGTGAGGCTGCGAGCAGGATCGCGCCGACCACGACGTAGCTGACGACTGCACCGGAGAAGCGGCCCATGACGTCGTAGAGGCCGCCCAGGCGCATCACGTCGTTGGCGAACACAGCCACCACCTCTCCCGAGGGCAGCGTGCGCGTCAGTGCGGGCCCGGCGCGCTCGGCGCCCAGTGCGGTGAGCTGGGCTCCCTGGTAGGAGGCGTACAGCCAGTTGTGCACGGCGAACCAGTGGCGGGCTGCGGCCATCGAGGCCGCGACCGCCCCGAGGCCGAGCAGGACGAGCGCCCAGCGCGCCAGCCCGGCCCGGTCGCCGGGGACGATGCCCTCGTCCACGCCCTTGCCGATCGCGGCCGGGATCAGCGCTATCGAGAGCATCCACGCGCCGCCGGAGGCCATGCCCAGCACCTGGGTGCGCCACTGCTCCCGGGCGACCCACGCCATGAACCGCAACGGGCCACGGGTGTCGGGACGGCCGGGATCCGGGAACGGGATCTCACGCATCAGGGTCTCCACGGTAGGTGCGGGAACCGACTCGGCGACACTGGTTTTCACCGCGTCACGTAGCCTGACCGCGTGCTGCGAACCGCCCTCAAGCCACGCTGGCTTGCGCTGTTCGCCCTCCTCGTCCTGATCATCGTCACCTTTGCCCAGCTCGGGCTCTGGCAGCTCCACGTCGCCCGCGACAAGGGCCTCGCCGAGGCCCTGCGCAAGGCGCACGAGGCACGCCCGGTCATGGTCGACACGGTCGTGGAGCCGCACCAGCCGTTCCCGAACGCCGCCTCTGCCCGCCCGGTCATCGCGATCGGCTCGTATGCCGCGGACGGCCAGGTGCTCGTCGGCCCCCGTCGGCTGGAGGGCCGGGAGGGCTACTGGGTGGTGACGCCCCTGGTCGTCGACGGCACCGGTGCGCGGCTCGCCGTGGTGCGTGGCTTCGTCGCCGACCCGGCCGACGCGGGGACCGCGCCGCAGGACACCGTGGAGGTGACCGGCGCGCTGGCGCCGGGGGAGTCGCCGGCGCAGGAGGCGCGGAGCCCGACCGGGGCGGGTGAGCCCGTCCTCGGGTCCCTCGACCTGGCAGTGTTGGTCAACCGCTGGCCGGGTGACCTCTACAACGCGTTCGTGTTCGCCCAGGGCGAGCGCCAGGTTGCGACCCGCGCCGCGGTCGTGCCCGGCACCGGCCTGGAACGGGTGCCGCCGCCGGCGGTGACGGGCGGGATCAAGTGGCGCAACGCGGCATACGCGCTGCAGTGGTGGGTCTTCGCGGCCTTTGCCGCGTTCATGTGGGTCAAGATGGTGCGAGAGGATGCACGGCGTGAGTGACATCAAGAGCGTGGACCGCGCGCGGCAGGCGCTGACCTACTTCAAGACCATGGCGATCATCGTGGGCGTCGGGCTGCTCATCCTGTGCGCCGAGCTGGTGCTGCGGTACGGCTTCGACAACCACGTGCTCGACTTCTGGCCGCAGCCGCACGGGTTCCTCTACATCCTCTACGTCTTCGCGACGGCCAACCTCGGGTTCAAGGTCGGCTGGTCGCTGTCGAAGATGGTCCTGGTGATGCTCGCCGGCGTGGTGCCGTTCCTGTCGTTCTGGGCGGAGCAGCGGGTCGCGCAGGAGGTCGAGGGGCGGCTCGAGGCTGCCGCTCGGTAGCCTTTCCCCGTGACCGACCCCGCAGCCGCCGACGCCGTGAGCCAGGCCCAGGACGACGACCGCGTGGAGGCGCCGGAGGCCGACCGGGTGGACGTGCCCGCCACCCCGTTGCAGGCCCGGCCGGTGCTCGTCGTGGACTTCGGTGCGCAGTACGCCCAGCTGATCGCCCGCCGGGTCCGCGAGGCGAGGGTCTACTCCGAGGTCGTGCCGCACACCATGCCGGTGGAGCAGCTGCTGGCGAAGGACCCGGCCGCGATCGTGCTGTCCGGTGGTCCGTCGTCGGTCTACGAGGAGGGGGCGCCCGACCTCGACGCCGCGCTGCTCGAGGCCGGTGTGCCGGTGTTCGGCATGTGCTACGGCTTCCAGTCGATGGTGCAGGCGCTCGGCGGCACCGTTGCGCACACGGGCCTGGGCGAGTACGGCGCGACGCCGGCCCAGGTGAGCGACGCCAGCTCGACCCTCTTCAACGGCCAGCCGGCCGAGCAGTCGGTGTGGATGAGCCACGGCGACTCGGTGACCGGGGCGCCGTCGGGGATGAAGGTCACGGCGTCGACCGCGGGTGCGCCGGTGGCGGCGTTCGAGGACGACGAGCGACGGCTCTACGGCGTGCAGTGGCACCCCGAGGTGATGCACTCGACCTTCGGCCAGCGGGTGCTCGAGAACTTCCTCTACCGCGGCGCCGGCCTCTCCGGCGACTGGACCGCCGCCAACGTCGTCGACGAGCTGGTCGGCGCGATCCGCGGCAAGGTCGGCGACTCCCGGGTGCTGTGCGCGCTGTCCGGCGGAGTGGACTCCTCGGTGGCGGCGGCCCTGGTTCAGAAGGCCGTGGGCGACCAGCTGACCTGCGTGTTCGTCGACCACGGGCTGCTGCGGGCGGGCGAGGCCGAGCAGGTCGAGAAGGACTTCGTGGCGGCCACCGGCGTGGACCTCGTGGTCGTCGACGCCAAGGACCGCTTCCTGTCGGCGCTCGCAGGGGTGTCCGACCCGGAGGAGAAGCGCAAGATCATCGGGCGCGAGTTCATCCGCGTGTTCGAGCAGGCGGCGCGAGACGTCGTCGGGTCGCGCGGCGACGAGGAGCACCCGGTCGAGTTCCTCGTGCAGGGCACGCTCTACCCCGACGTCGTCGAGTCCGGCGGTGGCACCGGCGCCGCCAACATCAAGTCGCACCACAACGTCGGCGGGCTGCCCGAGGACCTGCAGTTCAAGCTCGTCGAGCCGCTGCGGTCGCTGTTCAAGGACGAGGTCCGACAGGTCGGCCTCGAGCTCGGGGTGCCCGAGGCGATCGTGTGGCGCCAGCCGTTCCCCGGCCCGGGGCTGGGCATCCGCATCGTCGGTGAGGTGACCGCCGAACGGCTGGAGGTGCTGCGGGCGGCCGACGCGATCGCCCGGCACGAGCTGTCGGCGGCCGGGCTCGACCGCGACATCTGGCAGTGCCCGGTCGTGCTGCTGGCCGGCGTCCGGTCCGTGGGGGTGCAGGGCGACGGACGCACCTACGGCCACCCCGTCGTGCTCCGTCCGGTCTCGTCCGAGGACGCCATGACCGCGGACTGGACCCGCGTGCCCTACGACGTGCTGGCCAAGATCTCCACGCGGATCACCAACGAGGTGCGCGAGGTCAACCGGGTCGTCCTCGACGTGACGAGCAAGCCGCCGGGCACCATCGAGTGGGAGTGAGCCGTGCGACCGGGGCGTGAGCGTGGGTTCAGCGCCGCGGCCGTGAACGACGCGGTCAGCCGGGCGGTCATGCGACACGTCCTGATCGGGCCCCCGCTGCGGTTGTTCACCAGGCTGCAGGTCGAGGGCCGCTCCAACGTGCCCCGCGAGGGCGCCCTCATCGTGGCGTCCAACCACCTGTCCTTCATCGACTCGATCGTCATCCCCCTGGCGTCGGGGCGCCAGGTGCACTTCCTGGGCAAGGCCGAGTACTTCGAGGGCACCGGGCCGCAGGGCGCGGCCGTGCGCTGGTTCCACTCGACGACGGGGACCATCCCCGTCGACCGTGCGGACCCCCGCGCGGCTCTGCACTCGCTCGAGCTGGGGGAGGAGGTGCTGCGCAACGGTGGGGCGTTCGGGGTATACCCCGAGGGCACTCGCTCACCCGACGGCCGGCTGCACAAGGGCCGCACCGGGGTGGCCCGGATGGCCGTCGCCACCGGCGCGACCCTGCTGCCCTGCGCGGTGGTGGGCACCGACAAGGTGCAGCCCCCAGGTTCCAACCGCTTCCGCCCGGCCAAGGTGACGGTCCGGTTCGGGACACCGGTCGACGTGGCAGGGCTGTCGCAGCAGCTGCAGAAGACGGCCCTGCTGCGAGCGGTCACCGACGCGGTGATGGACGCGATCGGGGACCTCTCCGGCCAGGAGCGCTCCGGCCGCTACGCGTCCGACGTCAAGGCCGAGCTCGCGCGCGACCAGGTCGACCAGGCGTAGATCTCGCCGCCCCACAGCGCGTCCTCCCGCAACGTCTGCGAAGTTGCCCCGCTCGCGGGCAGCTTCGCAGACGCAAGCAAGCGCGCACGGGTATGCCGCGGGGTGGCCGCTGCGGGCGCCGGTTAGGGTTTGGGCGTGCTGAGGACGACGGCTGCCGTGCTCGCGGGCAAGGCCGCGCGCGCCGCCTCGCGGCTGCGCGGTGGCGGGTCCGCCCTGCCGGGCCTGGTGGCCGAGCGGGTCGACCCCGGCTTCCTCGCGCACGCGCTCGCCGACGTGCGCGGCGGGATCGTCGTGGTCAGCGGCACCAATGGCAAGACCACGACGACCAAGATGCTCGTGGCCGTGCTGCGGGCCCACGGCCGCACCGTGTTCACCAACCCCACCGGGTCGAACTTCACCCGGGGTGTCATCTCCTCGATGCTCGGTGAGCTGCCGCTGAGGGGTCGGCTGGCCGCCGACCTGGCCGTCCTGGAGCTCGACGAGGCGCACGCCCTGAAGTTCGCGGCGACGGTGCGGCCGACCCACGCGCTGCTGCTCAACGTGGCCCGCGACCAGCTCGACCGGTTCGCCGAGATCGACCACACCGCACAGCTGCTCGCGTCGCTGGCCGAGCAGGCGACCAGCGGAGTGGTGCTCAACCTCGACGACTCGTTCATCGCGCGGATCCGCGACCGGGTCGCCGACGGCGTCGGCGTCACGTGGTTCGGAGTCGACGCCTCGATCGCCGACCGGCTGCCTGAGCTGCAGGAGCAGGACGTGCGGTCCGACGACGAGTTCACGCCACCCGCGCCGGGTCCGGATGCCGGGCTGCTCAAACCGGTCGACGAGCGCGCGTTCTCGATCCTGTTCGGGGAGAACGGGTCCGGCTCCGTCGGGCCGCTGGAGCTCCAGCAGCGAGGGCTGGCCGCGATGATCAACGCGACGGCCGCGACCACGGCCGCGCGGGCCATCCTGCGCGACGACTTCGACCCGGCCACGGCTGCCGAGGCGCTGCGCGCGGTGACCCCACCCTTCGGCCGCGGCGAGGTCGTCATGGTCGACGGCCAGCCACTGGAGCTGGTGCTCGTGAAGAACCCGGCAGGCTTCACCGTCGCCCTCGGCACCTACGGCACGACCCCGGTCGCGACGATGGTGGCCATCAACGACAACTACGCGGACGGGCGCGACGTCTCGTGGCTCTACGACGTCTCCTTCGAGTCGCTGCGCGAGCGGGGAGTGGCGCTGACCAGCGGGGTCCGCGGCTACGACATGGCACTGCGCCTGCAGTACGACGACGTGCCCGTCGCTGCCGTCGAGACCGACCTCGACCGTGCCCTCGACGCCTTCCTGCGCCGGCACCCGGACGAGCCCAAGCGCATCTTCTGCACCTACACCGCGATGATGGCGCTGCGCCGCACCCTGGCCGCCCGCTACGACCTGCCTGACATCGGCGAGGAGGCGTCATGACGGACGCGACCCAGCCACGCGGCATACCGACCGACGTCCCGATCCCGGGAGAGCCGGAAGGCTCCGCACGCGTGCCGGACGAGGAGGGCGCCGGCAAGGGCGTCATCCACGTGGTGCACCTCTACCCCCGCGAGATGAGCATCTACGGCGACCTGGGCAACACCCGCTGCATCGCCGCGCGGATCCGCCGCCACGGCTACGTGCCGGTCGTGCACCAGCACCACCCCGGCGGCGACTTCCCCGCCGAGGCGCACCTGCTGCTCGGCGGCGGGGGCCAGGACTCCGGCCAGGTGCGGGTCGAGGAGGACCTCGAGCGGATCGGCGACCGGCTCAGGTCGATGGCCGCGGACGGGGTGCCCATGCTGATGATCTGCGGGATGTACCAGCTGTTCGGCAACGCGTTCATCACCGTCGAGGGCAAGCGGTTGCCGGGTCTGGGGATCCTCGACGTGACCACCCAGGGCAACGCCAAGCGGATGATCGGGCCCGTGGTGCTGGACACCGAGTTCGGCGACGTCGTCGGCTACGAGAACCACTCCGGCTCGACCACCCTCGGCGCGGGGCAGGCGGCGTTCGGCCGCGTGCGGTCGGGCTTCGGCAACAACGGCACCGACGGCACCGAGGGGGCCCACACCGGCACCGTGTTCGGCTCCTACCTGCACGGGCCGATCCTGCCGGCCAACCCTGCCCTGGCCGACGGGCTCATCGCCCTGGCCGCCGAGCGGGCGACCGGGCGCCCCTTCGAGCCCGGCGAGCAGGACGACGGGTTCGCCGACGAGGCGCGCACCCGTCAGGTGCGCCGCCTCGTCAAGCGGTGAACGGCTCCGCCGGTCCGAGCGGACGGGTGCTCGACCTCTTCGCCGTCCCGGACGACGTGCAGCCCATCCCCGGCGGTCGCGGCAGGTCCGTCGTCTCTGGTGACCTCGTGCTCTCGCCAGGTCGCGACGCAGCGACGGCCAAGTGGCTCAACCCGCCCCTGGCGCGGCTCGCCGTCGACCTGGACAGCAAGGCGGGCCGCTCCCTGCGCATCGCGGTGCCGGTGCCGGCACGTGATGGCTCCTGGGTCGTCGACGGGTGGGGTGCAAGCCGCTACGAGCCGGACAGCACCCACTGCCGGGACCTGTCGGTGCTGGTTGCCACGGGCCGGTTGCTGAATGCCCACCTTGACCACGCCTTCCCGGTGCGCCCACCTCTGGAGAGCCGCCGGGACCGGTGGGCTGGCGCTGAGCGACTCGCCTTCTCTGGTCCCCAGCTGCTGACGGCTGCGGTCGACCCGCACGACGGCCGACACGACCTGCTCGAGGAGGTCGCTGCCCGGTTGGCCGCTCCCGCCACCGGGCAGCTGGTGGCGGCGCCGGACCAGCTGGTCCACGGCGACCTGGCCGGCAACGTCCTGCTCGACGCCCGCGGTGTGCCGGTGGTCATCGACCTGTCCCCCTACTGGCGGCCGGTGCTGTGGGCCGAGGCGGTCTGCGTCCTCGACGCCGTCCTGTGGCTCGGGGCCGAATCGCGGGCGCTCGAGGAGTGGACCAGTGGCAGCAGGCACGAGGCGATGCTGCGCGCGCTCGCCTTCCGGGTGCTCAGCGACGGACCGACCTGCGCGGTGGACCGGTACGCCACGGTCCTGCGCACTCTCCCGGCCTGAGTCAGGGAAAGTCGTCGCCGGCCTCGAGGCGCAGCCGCAGGAACTCCGCCAGTGGCGCCGACTCGCCGTCCCGGGCGCCCTCGCCGACCTGCAGTGGCGGGTCCGCGGCTGCAACAGCCACGCCCCGCCAGCGGCCGAAGCGCTCCGGGGCGACCACCAGCAGGTAGTAGGCGGCCTCGGTGTCCACCCCGATGGAGTGGTCGCGCTTGAGGTACCAACCGATGCGACCGGTGCGGTACCGGCCGCGGCCGTTCCACGGCCTGGCCACCAGCTCGCACGTCGTCAGTCCGCGCGCTCGCGCCTCCCGCACGAACCCCTCCAGCAGCACCTGCGCCTTCGCCGACTCAGCCGCCCTGCGCCGGCGGGCCACCTCGACGTGGTAGGCCGCACGCTGCGCCTTGTCGTCCTCAGCCATCGCCCGCCTCCGCTGCCCTGAGCGTCGACCCGTCGGAGGACGAACCGCCCTCCGTCTCCTCCACCGGCGCCTTCTTCGCGCTGGCCGACCACACCAGCCACCCCAGCGCGCCCAGCGGAACCTCCATGAGGTGGGTGTACACCGAGAACAGGACCACCCCGGCCGCCGCCTCCGCGGGCGTCGCACCCCAGGCCACGAGCGCCGCGGCAGTCGCGGTCTCGGTGACCCCCAGGCCGCCGGGTGTCACGCCCACGGCGGTGAGCAGCCGGCCGATGGCGTAGGCCGCGAAGAGCTGGCCGTAGGGCAGGTGCACCACACCGGTGGTGTGCATGCACAGCAGGAACAGCCCGTAGTAGACGCCGAAGTAGCCGACCAGCCCGAGGGTCATGGGAAGCCATCCGGTGCGCACGACGTCGTTGATCCGGGCGCGCAGGTCCACCACGAGCGCGCGCACGCTCATGCTCCGCCGCTTGAACAGCCGTCCCACGACCCGGTCGACACCCTGCCCGATCCAGACCGCCGCCCGCTCCGAGGCCAGCATCGCCACGAACGCGGCCAGCAACAGCCCACCGCTCAACGCCCCGGCCACTGCCGCGTCCGACAGGACGTGCGGCACGTCCGGGTCGTGCCCGGAGAACAGGGCCAGGATCGCCACGAGGGGCAGCGCAACCCGGGACAGCACGTTCCAGACGCCCGTGACGATCGCGGACGTCGAGATGTCGCGCCGGGAGAACCCCCACGAGCGGCAGATCGTGTACGTCGCAGCCAGCCCAGCCGCCCCGCCACCGGGCAGCAGGTTGCCGACGGAGGAACCGGCGACGTTGACGACCAGCGCCTGCCAGTGCTTCAGCCCGGGCAGGGAGGCGGTGAGGGTGAAGGTGTAGCAGTAGAGCCCCGCGATCACCCCGCCGAGCAGCAGCAGGGCGGTGGTCCCGGGCACCCGCGTGAGGACCTCCCACATCTCGCCCCAGCTGGTCTTCGCGAAGTGCGGCAGCCCCCACACGAGCAGCACCGCCGCCAGGCCGAGGCCGACGACAGCCTGCAACCCGGTGCGCAGCCGCGAGCGGGGCGGGCGCGTGCCCGGCCCGTCAGCCGCCTCGACCGCGCTCACGTGAGCCCCTCGAAGACGTCCCGGCTCACCGGCAGGCCGGCCGGTCGCGCCGGGTCGATGAACCACTCGCGGCCGAACACCACGTCGAACAGTGGCCGCGGGATCCGCAGGAACGCCGCGAGCGTCCGGTCCGCACCGCCGTCCGCCGACGACTGGGAGGTGTGGGCGCGCATCGAAGCCCGCTTCGCGGCGGCATACCGGCGCACCGAGATCCGGTGGGTGATGTCGGCCCGCGCGCTGAAGGCGCGACGGAAGGCCGCCTCGTCGAACTCCGGCGGGAAGCGGTAGACCTTCTTCGCCAGGTCCAGCCCGCGGGCGAGCGAGTCGCGGGGGACCGTCGCCTGGAGCACGCGCGGCGTGCCCGCGAGGTATGCCGCCCGCTCGCCGACCTCGTGGACGCGGACGTGGTCGCGGTGCCCGTAGCCGCCGTTGCGGTCGTAGGTGAGCAGCACGTCCGCCGACTCCTCGCGCAGCAGGTCCGCGAGCCGGCCCGCCGCCTCCTCCAGCGGCACCCGCACGAACCGGCTGCGCCCGGGTGGGTCGGGCTCGAGCTGCGGCCCGAGGCCGCTGTCGGCGTACCCCAGCCACTCCACCCGCGCCACGCCGAGGGCGGCGGCGGAGGTGCGCAGCTCGGCGAGGCGACGTTCCCCGAGGCGGCCGTCACCGGCATACGACGACGACGCAAGGCCGAGGTCGCCGTCGGTGGCGACCACGACCACGACCCGGTGGCCCTCGGCGGCTGCGCGCGCCAAGGTGCCGGAGGTGAGCAGCGCCTCGTCGTCGGGGTGGGCGTGGAACGCCAGGAGGGTGCGGGGCATCACCGGCCATCCTCGCGCATGGCAGGCTCGTGCCCGTGAAGGTGGCCCTGCTGACCGACTGCTACCTGCCCCGGCTGGGCGGGATCGAGGTCCAGACGCACGACCTCGCGGCGCAGCTGCAGCAGCGCGGCCACGAGGTCGAGGTCTTCACGGCCACGCAGGGGCAGCACGGTGAGCGGCACGGGTTCGTCGAGGACGTCGATGGCGTGCGGGTGCACCGGATGGCGGTCCGCCTGCCCTGGCAGCTGCCCGTCAACCCGCTCGCCCCACCACAGGTGCGCCGACGGCTCGCGGACGGGGGCTTCGACGTCGCGCACGTGCACATGGGCGTGGTGAGCCCGTTCGCGACGGACCTGGCGGGTGTCGCGCTGGGCCTGGGGATGCCGACGGCGATCACCTGGCACTGCCTGATGGAGCACTCACGACCCGTCTTCCGCGTGCTCGGGCACGCCCGCCGGTGGGGTGAGCGGGGTGCCTCGCTGTCCGCCGTGTCGGGCGTGGCCGCGGCGACGGTGCAGCAGGTGGTCGGGACCGGGGACGGCGCGCCCGAGGTGCGGGTGTTTCCCAACGGCATCGACACCGGCCTCTGGAGCCCGCCGCAGGACCGACGTCCTCGCGAGGACGGCGCACCGGTGCGCGTGGTGGCGGCGATGCGGCTCGCCGCCCGCAAGCGACCGAGTGCGGTGCTCGACATCGCCGAACGGGCGCGGGCCGCCGTGCCGGCAGAGGTGGCGATGCGGCTCGACCTGTTCGGGGAGGGCCCGGAGCGTGGCCGGCTCGAGCGGCGGGTCACGCAGCGTGGCCTCGACTGGGTGCACCTGCCGGGCCGGGTCACCCGCGAGCAGCTGCGCCAGGCCTACTGGGACGCTGACGTCTACCTCACGCCGGTGCGCCTCGAGGCGTTCGGGATCGCAGCGCTCGAGGCCCGCACCGCCGGGTTGCCGGTGCTGGCCCGGTCCGGCAGCGGGGTCGGCGACTTCATCGAGGACGGGGTCAACGGGTTCCTCGGCGATGAGGACGAGTCGCTCGCGGCGGCGCTGGCGGACCTGGTGACCGACCGCGACCTGCGCCACCGGATCGCCGCCCAGAACGCCACCGTGCCGCCCGCGCAGGGCTGGGCGGCCGTCGTGGCCCTGGCCGAGGAGGAGTACCTCCGGGCAGGCGCGTCGTGACCGAGCTGCCCGATCCACAGCCGGCCGAGTCGCGGCTGCCCGTGCTGCCCATCCGAGTGGTCGCGGTCGTCGACCCAACGCGTCAGGTGGCCGACTTCGTGCTGGCCCACGGCGCGGACCCCGTCCGCGAGCTGGGCCGGCAGGGGTGGGCTGCGGTCCGGCTCGCCGAGGCGTCGCTCGGCCAGGACGGTGCGCTCCTGCTGGGCTATCGGGTGCACCCGGCGAGCCCACTGCCCGTCATGCACCGTCCGGTGCCGAGCGACCCCGGCCTCGTCGTCGGCGAGGGGGAGCAGGCACAGCCCTACCAACGCGCCGCGGCATACGCCGTGGTCAACGGGCCGCCCGGGGTGCTGCTCACGCAGCTGTCCGCGGCAACGTCGGCGCCGGGCCGGTGGACCCTGCCGGGCGGTGGGCTCGACCCCGGGGAGTCGCCCGAGCAGGCGCTGCACCGGGAGGTGTGGGAGGAGAGCGGCCAGGTGGTGAGCGAGGTGCGGCTGCTCGACCTGCAGACCTCGCACTGGGTCGGGCGGGCGCCGAGCGGGCGGCTCGAGGACTTCCACGCGGTACGGATCGTGTATGCCGCGTCGTGCCCCTCCCCGACGGAGCTGGTCGTGCACGACGTGGGCGGGTCCACGTCCGCGGTCAGCTGGGTCCGCGAGGAGGACCTCGGCCGGTACCCGCTGGTCCGCTCGTTCGGCCCGCACCTGCGCCGCTGGCTCAGCCAGCACTGAGTCGTGCGCCCCAGGACGGTCGATGGGCCGTCCTGGGAAACACGACCCGGCGGGTCAGTCGGTGTCGCGGCGGCGCGAGGTCAGCAGGCCCACGAGGCCGAGGACCACGAGTACCGCACCCGCGGCGACGATGCCCAGCGGCCCGACGTTGCCCCAGTCGACCTGGAGGTGCCCGAGCTCCTGGGCCATGGCCAGACCGGCGATGACCAGGCAGGCGAGCCCGAGCAGGATCGCCGGCAGGTGCGGTCCGCTGGGCCGCTTGGCGACGGCGGGCTCCGTCGAGACGTGGTCGGCCGGGTCCTGGACGGTCGGCGCCTGGACGGTCGGCGCCTGGGCGGCCGGCGCCTCGTCGGTGGGCTGCGGGCCGGTCTCGGGGTGGTCGGTCTGGATCACGCGGGTGTCCTCGGTCTGCTCAGGGTGGGCGGGCTGGGGGCGCCCGTCGTCGGTGCGGTCGCTGTCGACCGCGGGTGGGGTGTCGTTCGGTTGGCTCATGGGGTCACTCCTTGATGACGTTGACCTGGCCGATGCCGACGCGGGCGTCGACGACGACCTCGGGCTCGCCGGAGCCGATGGTCTCGGTGGTGCTGATGTCTCGTGAGGCGTCGGTGTTGCCGAACGGGTCGCTGGTCTCGGAGCTGAACCCGTTGGACCCGGTGATGTCACCGATGCCGACGTGGCTGCGCACCTGGACCGTCAGGTCGCTCGGCACGACCACCCGCAGCTCACCCACGCCCACGCTCGCCTTGATGGTCGGTGTCGGCGACACCCCGTGCGGGTAGTCGCCCAGGTCGAGGGTGCCCTGGCCGAGCCCGACCCGGTACGAGCTGGTCGTGGCGTCACTCGGTCGCCAGACCCGGTCGCCCACCCCGCCGCCGAGCTCGATGTTGGGCACCACCGAGGACGTCCAGGTCACCAGCGCCAGCACCACGGCGATGAAGCCGGTCAGGCCGGCCCGTCGCCCGGCGAGACCGAGGGCGAGCGTGGCGGCGCCGACCACCGCGAGGGCAGTGGCGAGTCCGATGGTCTCGGCGCTGCCGGACCACGAGTTGGCGTCGTGGAGCCACACGGTCAGGCCGTATGCCGCGAGGGCCAGTCCGCCGACCAGCACCGCGCCGACGAAGCCGGCGCCACGACGGCGCGGGGGACGGGGCGCCCGTGGCGGGCGGGGTGCGACCGGGGCCGCGGGAGGAGTCGCGGGACCGCCCCACGAAGGCGTCGCAGGGACGCCCGAGGGCGCGGCGGACGCACCGGCGGGTGCGGCGTGAGCCGCAGGCGCGTCGCCGGAGGGAGCGGCGCCGTAGGGCGCGCCGGTGTAGGCCGCGCCGGTGGAAGCCGAGGTGGTGGCAGGGGTGCCGGGCACGGCGGCATACGTGGCCTGGGTCCTGCTCCGGTCCCGTTCCTTGCCGCGCGTCACCAGCCAGACGACCACGCCGATCGGGACGAGCACCCACCAGAACCAGCCCGCGTTGTCGTGCCCGAAGCCGATGCCGCCGAGCAGCGACAGGGCGATCAGGGCCAGCAGGATGATTCCCAGGACGTCGCCGTGGCGGACCGCCTTCTCGGCAACCACCTCATGAGCCTGGTTGGGGATGAACGCCCACGCGATGAGGTAGACGGTGACGCCGACCCCACCCAGCAGCACCAGGACCACCAGTGCGGCCCGGATGACGATCGGGTCGACCCCGAGCCGGTTGGCGATGCCGGAGCAGACGCCGGCCAGCCACTTGTCCTCGGTGTCCCGGCGCAGGTCGAGGGACCTCAGCCAGTCGAAGAAGCGGTCGAGGGCGGGGGGTTCATGGGTGGGCGCGGTGGCCGGCCCAGGGATCTGCGTCATGTCATCCATGGTGTCCGGCCTGCGGTGTCGCTGCCATGAGGGTCGACCCTGAAGCGACCCTGAAGCGACCCCCGAGGACCCTGAACCGGCTCGGAATCGGGCGGTTTGTGCGTCAGGATGAGGGCATGCCGACTCCCTACGAGCGGCCCGCCGGCACCCCCGAGGCGGGTCCCGAGCAGCGCCGCGACACGCGGCGCGCCTTCGGGCGCCCGAGCGAGGGCAAGGTGATCGCCGGCGTCGCGGCCGGCCTTGGCGAGCACCTCGGCTGGAACGTCCGCCTGGTGCGGATCGGGTTCGTCCTGCTCTGCTTCCCCACGGGGGCCGGGCTGGTCGCCTACGTCTTCCTGTGGGCGCTGTCGCCGCAGACCTTCGACGGGGTCACGCGCGACGGCCGCCGGCTCGCCGACCCCGCCGATGCGCAGTCCCTGGCACGGGCGGGTGAGGCACCCGCGCCGCCGACGCCCACGGACGGGGAGCGGGACGCGACGAGGATCCTGCTCATCGGCGGCGTCCTGCTCTTCGTCGGCCTCGTGGTGGTGGCCCAGAGCGCCGGGCTCAACGCCCGCCTCGGCATCCTGCTGCCCCTGCTCGTGGTGGCGGTGGGCGCGGTCATCGCGTGGTCCCAGCTCGACGACGCCGAGCGGGGGCGCTGGCTGGGCTCCGCCGAGGGGCCGCGGCGCTTCAGCGTGGCCCGGCTGGCGTTCGGCGGGGTCCTGGCCCTGAGCGGCCTGGTCATCCTCGCCACCCGGGGGAGGTCGCTCGAGGCCATCTGGGACATCGGTGCCGCCGTGGTGGCGGTGCTCGCGGGGGTGGTCCTCGTCGCCGCACCGTGGGGCCTGCGGCTGTGGGCGGACTTCCGCCACGAGCAGACCGAGCGGATCCGCGCGACCGAGCGCGCCGACATCGCCGCCCACCTGCACGACTCGGTGCTGCAGACGCTGGCCCTGATCCAGCGCAAGGCCGGGGATGCTGGCGCCGTGACCCAGCTGGCCCGCGCCCAGGAGCGCGAGCTGCGCTCGTGGCTGTATGCCGGTCCGCCCGGTTCCGACGCGACCCTCGCTGCCGCGGTCACCGAGGTCGCCCACGAGGTGGAGGACGTGCACGGCACCCCCATCGACGTGGTCGCCACCGGCGACCGTCCGCTCGACGACGGCGGGGTGGCGCTGGTGCGGGCGGTGCGCGAGTCGCTGCTCAACGCGGTGCGCCACGGCGCGCCCCCGGTGTCGGTCTACCTCGAGGTCGGGCCGGGCGGGGTGGAGGCGTTCGTGCGCGACCACGGCCCCGGCTTCGACCTCGAGGAGGTGCCGGAGGACCGCCTGGGGGTGCGACACTCGATCCTGGGTCGCATGCAGCGACACGGAGGCCAAGCCAGGCTCCGTCGCCTCGAGCACGGCACCGAGGTCGCGCTCACCCTGCCCCCGCCGGCGCAGAACGGCACCACCGCACCCACTCCCACGTCCAGCACCGCCCCGGAGGAGACCCGTGAGCATGCCTGACACCAAGCCCGTCGACGTGGTGCTGGTGGACGACCACCGGATGTTCCGCTCGGGAGTCCGCGCCGAGATCGGGGACGCGGTCAACATCGTCGGGGAGGCACCCGACGTGGACAGCGCCGTGGCGCTGATCCGCCAGACCCGGCCCGCCGTCGTCCTGCTCGACGTGCACCTGCCGGGAGGCAACGGCCACGGCGGCGTCGACGTGCTGCACGGCTGCCACGGCCTGGAGACGGACGACAAGCAGCCGGTGCGGTTCCTCGCCCTGTCCGTGTCCGACTCGGCCGAGGACGTCATCGCGGTCATCCGGGCCGGCGCACGCGGGTACGTCACCAAGACCATCAGCGCGACCGACCTGACCCGGGCGATCCGACGCGTGGCCGATGGGGACGCCGTGTTCTCGCCGCGACTGGCCGGCTTCGTCCTCGACGCGTTCGGGGCATCCGCGGGCGAGATCGCCGAGGTCGACGAGGAGCTCGACCGGCTCTCCGCCCGCGAACGCGAGGTGATGCGGCTCATCGCCCGCGGCTACCAGTACAAGGAGGTCGCGAAGGAGCTGTTCATCTCGGTGAAAACCGTTGAGACACACGTCTCTTCGGTGCTGCGCAAGCTCCAGCTGTCGTCGCGTCACGAGCTCACGGCGTGGGCAATGGGGCGCCGGCTGCTCTGAGGCGCGGCCCCCTAGGGTGTGGGCATGGACTTCGTCTACAACCTCGTCGTCGTGCTCCACCTCCTGGGCATGGCTGCCCTCGTCGGCGGCTGGTTCGCCTTCACCCGAGGCGTCGCGTCGACCGAGGTGATGGTGTGGGGCGCCCGAGCGCAGGTTGTCACGGGGCTGGTGCTCGTCGGGCTGGCCGAAGGGGTGGACTCCCTCGACAAGCAGGTCAACAACCCGAAGATCGGCGTGAAGCTGGTGGTTGCCATCGCGGCCGTCGCGTGCCTCGAGGTCTCCCGGGCTCGGGCCAGGAAGGGCGCCGACGCCAAGGGCCTCGTCCAGGCGGCCGGTGGTCTGGGTGTGCTCAACGTCCTCGTCGCAGCCCTCTGGCACTGACGTCGGGCGCCGAGCATGACCGGGCCACGGTTCGACGTCGTGCCGGCCAACCGCGCCCCCTGGGAGGACCTGCAGGCGATCTTCGGCACCCGCGGGCCTGCCTCCCGGTGCCTGTGCCAGCGCTACAAGCTCCGCCCCCGCGAGTCGTTCGGCTCCTTCCCCGCGGAGGCGCGGGCCCAGCGGCTGCGCCAGCAGACCGACTGCGGCCATCCGCGGGCCACGGCGACGAGCGGGCTGGTCGCCTACCTCGACGCGGAGCCGGTCGGGTGGTGCGCCGTGGAACAACGCCCCCACTACGAGGGCCTGGTCCGCGTCTTTCGCGTCCCGTGGGAGGGCCGTGACGAGGACCGTGGCGACGAGACCGTCTGGGCGCTCACCTGCCTGCTGACCCGGGCCGGCTTCCGGCGTCGCGGGGTGAGCCGGGCACTCGCCACCGCAGCGGTCGACTTCGCCCGCGAGCGGGGAGCGCGAGCGCTCGAGGCGTACCCCATGACCACGACCGAGGTCATCGGCGAGGAGCTGCACCCAGGGACGGTCGGTGTGTTCGCGGCCGCCGGACTCGCCGTGGTGTCCCGCCCCACGCCGCGCCGTGCGGTGATGCGAATCGACTTCGGCTAGGAACCAGCGCGAGGCACGTCCGTCTCGCTCGCCCCGCCGGTGCCCGACGCTCGGGCGCTGGGGCCACCGCGTCCCGTCGTGCGCGGGTCGTGGTACCCGTCCACCGGCGGCACCATCTCGGCGCGCACGCCGAGCAGCCGGATCGGGCGGTCGTCCTGGAGGCCGGCCAGCAGGTCCAGCGCCGTCGCCGCGATCATGTCGGGGTCGAAGGTCGGCTGCGGCAGCTTGCGGATGCGGTTCGTGGTGAAGAAGGGTGCGAACCGCACCTTGAGGTGGACGCGCGCACAGGCTCGTCCCTCCGCCCTGATGTCCTCGACCACCTGGGCGGCCAGCGCGCGGATTGCCGCCGAGATCTCCTCTGGGGCAACGAGGTTCGTCTGGTAGGTCGTCTCACGGCCGTGGGCCCGCGCGACCCAGGGGGTGTCGTCGACGTGCACCGAGCTCACGCCTCGTCCGAGGCGCCCGTAGTGCGGCCCCATGGTCGGTCCGAACTCGCGCACGAGCACGTCCTCGTCGGCGTCCGCGAGGTCGAGCACCGTGGCGTAGCCGTGCGCGGCGAGGCGTGCGGCAATGCGTGGCCCCACGCCCCACAGCGCGATCGTCGGCCGCTCTCCCATCACCTCGAACCAGTTGTCCCGGGTCAGCCGGAACGTGCCGCGCGGCTTGCCGAAGTCGGTGGCGATCTTGGCCCGCACCTTGGTGTCGCCGATCCCCACCGAGCAGTGCAGGTCGGTGGCCTCGAGCACTGCCGCCTGGATGGACCGCGCGTAGGCCTCGGCGTCGTCGGTGGCGACCCCGACGAACGCCTCGTCCCAGCCCAGGACCTCCACGACCGCGCCGGGCATGCCCTTCAGCACCCCCATCACCGCGGCGGAGGCCTCCTCGTAGGCCGGCGCGTCGACCGGCAGCAGCACGGCCTGCGGGCACTTGCGCACGGCGGTCTTGAGCGGCATGCCCGAGCGGACGCCGAACTCCCGCGCCTCGTAGGACGCGGTTGACACCACGGCGCGCTCGGTGGGGTCGCCGCGCCCCCCGACGATGACCGGCAGGCCCGCCAGCTCCGGGCGCCGCAGGATCTCGACCGCGGCGATGAACTGGTCGAGGTCGACGTGCAGCACCCAGGGGGCCATGGCTCCATCCTGCCCGGCGGGTCGTGCTGCGGTGTCCACCTCCCGGTCCGGCGCGCCCCCGACCGGCACCCCTCTGGTGGGGGCAACTCAGCACGACAAGCCGCCTGTGGACAACCCGCGACGGGTCCGCGCGACCCGTCAGACTGAGTGGCATGGGGGGAGTGGTCAGGGCGTTCATGGTCCAGTCGGGCGGCGTGGCGACAACGGCGCAGCTGCTCGAGGTGTTCAGTCGCAGGACGCTCGACCGGGCCCTGCACGACGGGACGGTCGTGCGGTTGGAGAGGGGCCGCTACGGCGTGCCCGAGCTCGAGGGTGCCCGGGCGGCGGCGCACCGGCTCGGCGGGGTGCTGGCGTTGACGAGCGCGGCGCTCGAGTGGGGCTGGGCGGTCAAGACGGTGCCTCAGCAGCCGATCGTCGCGGTTGCCCCGAGCCGCAACATCGCGCCGGCCCGCCGTGAGGGGGTCAGCGTGACGTGGCGCAGCCTGGCCCCGGGCGACATCGCGTTCTCCCGCCACACCTCCGCCCTCCGCACCGTGACCGACTGTGCCTGCGAGCTGCCATTCGACGAGGCACTCGCGGTGGCCGACTCCGCGCTGCGCTCACGCCTGGTCACCTGCGAGGACCTCGCGGTCGCGGCCGACGAGCACCCGGGCCGTGGCCGGGCCCGCGTGCGCCGCGTGGTCGAGCACGCCTCGCCGCTGGCCGCGAATCCCTTCGAGTCGGTGCTGCGGGCCCTTGCCCTCGACGCCACCGGGGTCGAGTGGGTTCCGCAGGTGCCGGTGGTGGTGGGGGCCGTGACGCTGCACCCCGACGTGGGGTGCCGCGCGCTGCGCATCGCGCTCGAGGCCGACAGCTTCGAGTTCCACGGAGAGCGCCGTGCCCTGACCGCGGACTGCTGGCGCTACGACGAGCTCACCGTGGCGGGGTGGCTGGTCCTGCGGTTCGCCTGGGAGCAGGTCATGTTCCAGCAGGACTGGGTCACGCGGATGGTGGCCGGTGCCGTGCAGCAGCGGCTGGCGGCGTAGCGGGTCGCGCTGACTTGCTGGTGGCTGGGCGCGCGAGCGGTGCGCCGCCAACGGACGGGCGCGGGTGCAGGTCAGCGCGACACGCGCGCGGTCAGGGGATGAGCAGCAGCTTGCCGGTGGTGCGGCGCCCCTCGAGGTCGTCGTATGCCGCGGCGGCGCGGTCGAGCGGGTACCTCCCGCCGACGTCGACCTTCAGGCTGCCCGCGGCGATGTCGCCGAGCACCGAGGTGCCGCGCTCCAGCAGCTCCTCGCGGGTGGCGACGTAGTGGCCGAGGGTCGGCCGGGTGAGGAAGAGCGACCCCCCGCGGTTGAGCCGCTGGATGTCGAGCGGGGGCACCTGGCCGCTCGCGCCGCCGAACAGGACCATCATCCCGCGTGGCCGCAGTGAGGCGAGCGAGGCGTCGAACGTCGACTTGCCGACCCCGTCGTAGGCGACGTCGACTCCCTTGCCACCATTGGCCTTCCGCACCTCGTCAGCCAGGTCGTCGGCCTCCGTGTAGTTGATGGTGTGCCGGGCGCCGAGACCACGCGCGATGGCGAGCTTCTCCTCGGACCCAGCGGTCGCGACGACCACCCCGCCCTTGGCGGTGACCAGCTGCACGAGCAGCTGCCCCACCCCGCCCGCAGCGGCGTGGACGAGGGCCACGGTCCCCGGCCCCACGGCATACGTGCTGTTGACGAGGTAGTGCGCGGTCATGCCCTGGAGCATCGCGGCGGCGGCCACCTCGAGGTCGACGCCGTCGGGCACCGGCACGAGGTCGGCGGCGTCCCGGTTGGTGAGCGTCGCCGCGGCGCCGAGCCCCTGGCCCCACGCGACCCGGTCGCCGACCGCCACGTCGCTGACGTCGTCGCCGACGGCGGTCACGGTCCCGGCGCCCTCGGAGCAGGAGACGAACGGGGTCTCGAGCGGGTAGACCCCCTGCCGCTGGTAGACATCGATGAAGTTGACCCCGACCGCGGCGACCTCGACCTGCACCTGCCCGGTGGCCGGCGGCGAGACGTTGACCTCGCGCACCTCGAGGACCGAGGAGTCACCGGTGCGGGGGACGACGAGGGCGCGGACGGTGGCGGTCATGATCCAACCCTAGGACCCCACGCACCGGGCGCAGCGCGCGGATTGGACCAACGCAGTCACGACAGTTCGGCACTTCAGACGAGCCGGCTCCATCGGCGATGCTGGGACCACCGAGCCCACCGGAGAGGACGCGCCGTGACCCAGCTCCCCACCACGATGACCGCGCTAAGACTCCACGAGCCCGGAGGGGTCGGTGGGCTCCGCCTGGACACGGTGCCCGTCCCCACGCCCGGCGACGGAGAGGTGCTCGTCCGCGTCGTGGCGGCCGCCATCACCCGGGACGAGCTCACCTGGCCGACCGACCGGTTGCCGGCGATCCCGTCCTACGAGCTCGCGGGAACGGTCGTCGCCGCGGCCGCCGACGGCCCACTGCAGCCCGGGGACGCGGTGCTCGGCATGACGGCGTTCGACCGTGACGGGGTGGCTGCGGAGTATGCCGCCGTCCCCGCCGCCCGCTTGGTCCGTCGCCCCCACACGCTTGACTGGGCGCAGGCGGCCGCGCTGGCGCTGCCCGGCCTGAGCGCGCTGCAGGGCCTGGTGACCCACGGCCGGCTCCGGCCCGGGCAGCGGGTCCTCGTCCAGGGCGGCGCGGGCGTGGTCGGCGGGTTCGCGGTCCAGCTCGCCCGTCACCTCGGCGCCCACGTGCTCGCCACGGCCTCCGGCACGCGGCTGCAGCTCGCCCGCGAGCTCGGGGCGCACGAGGTGTTCGACGCCGGCGACGACCTGTCCGGAGTCGAGCCGGTGGACCTCGTGTTCGACACGGTGGGTGGTGGTCGCCTGGCTCGCTCAGTCGAGGTCGTTCGACCTGGTGGGCGGGTGGTGTCGGTCAACGAGCGGCCGCCGAGGGGTGCGGGCGCCGAGCATGGCATCGAGACGGTCTTCTTCGTGGTCGAGCCGGATGGCGACCAGCTGGCCGAGCTGGCCCGACTGGCCGACAGCGGCGCCCTGCGCATCGACGTGGCCGACACGGTGCCGCTGCGCGACGGCACAGCGGCGTTCGCCCGGCTCGACGCCGGAGGGGCGGGAAAGCTCGTGCTGACCGTGGGCGGCACCGGGGCCTGACCGCGGCCGACTACCCCAACCGGGCGATCGCGGCGTCGAGCATCGCCTCGGTCAGCTTGCCGGTGAAGGTGTTCTGCTGGCTGACGTGGTAGCAGCCGACGAGGAGCACCTCCCGACCGTCGGGGAGCCGGAGTGCGGCCTCGGCGCCGTGACCGAACCGTGGCTTGGGGCGGGGCACCTCCCAGCCGAGTCGCCGGGCCGCGCCGAGCGCGGCGTCCCAGCCGATCGAGCCCAGCGCCAGCATCGACCGCAACCGGGGGGCGGCCAACTCGAGGTCGCGGTCCAGCCACGGGGCGCAGGTCGCCTTCTCGAGGGTCGTGGGCTTGTTGGCCGGTGGTGCGCAGCGCACGGTGGCGACGATCCGTATGCCGCGCAGCTCGAGGCCGTCGCCGCTCGCCCAGGACTCGGGCTGGGTGGCGTAGCCGGCGCGGTGCAGGGCGGCGTACAACCAGTCACCGGAGCGGTCGCCGGTGAACATCCGGCCTGTGCGGTTGGTGCCGTTGGCCGCCGGTGCCAGCCCGACGACGAGCCGCTCGGCGGCAGGGTCGCCGAACCCCGGGCC
>DASUKI010000268.1:0-12974 GCA_036278855.1 Pedococcus sp. | reverse complement strand
GGCACGTTCGTGCTGGCCCAGCTCTTCGACCTGTTCGCCGCCTCCGGGCCGGCCCGCTGGCTGCTCGCGGCGAGCACCGCCGTGACCATGGTGTGGTCGGCCCTGCTCGCGTTCGGGCAGAGCGACCTCAAGCGGCTCCTCGCCTACTCCACCCTGAGCCAGGTGGCGCTGATGCTCTCCGCCCTGGCCGTGGTCCCGGCGAGGGAGGGCCCGGGGGCCGGCACCCTGCACCTCTACTCGCACGCGTTCTTCAAGGCGTTGCTGTTCCTCGTGATCGGCTGGCTCAGTGTCACCCTCGGAGGCACCGCGGCGGCGACCTTGCGCGGTGGGCTGCGCGGCCACCTGTTCATCCGGCCCGCGATGTTCGTGGGGCTGCTCTCGCTCGCCGGGGTGCCACCGCTGGTCGGGTTCTTCTCCAAGGAGCACGTCCTCGCCGCCGCCGAGGTCGGCACCGTCGATGGTCAGGTCCGGCCCGGCCTGGTGCTGTTCGCCGGGCTGCTGACGGTGCCGCTGACCGCCGCCTACTGCATGCGCGCGTGGCTGGTGCTCGACGACCTGGGGCACACCGACGTCACCCGGCACGAGTCCGACTCCGCAACCGTGGGCGTCCGGGCCGCGGTGACCGTGCTCGCGGTTCTGACGGTCGTGGGCGGAGCCATCGTGTTCACGCCGCTGCTCGACGTGGGCGGCCAGGTCTCCTGGTGGGCCGTGCTGATGAGCCTGCTGCTCGTCGTCGGTGCGGCGTTCGGGGTGCGTGCCGTGGCCCGCGGCGAGGACCCGGCGGTGCGCCTGATGCCGGAGTCGATGCCGAGGTTCGACAACGGGTTCGGGATCGACCGGCTCTACGTCGCCGCGGTCGCCACCCCGGTCCTCGCCCTCGCGCGGCTCGTCGTCTTCCTCGACCGCGAGGTCGTCGACGCCTACGTCCGCGGGGCCGCGCTCACCACCACCCTGACCGGGCGCGGTGGCCACCGCGCCCACGCGACCGAGCGCGCCGCCTCGGGCCTGGCCTGGGTCGTCGCCGGGGTCGTCGTCGTGGGGCTCGCGGGGGTGGCCTGGTGGTGATCCTCGCCAGCCTCGTCGTGCCCGCGGCGGTGGCGGTCTGGCTGCTCACCGCCGGGCGCGGCCTGTCGCACCGCGCGGCGAACCTGCTCGCCATGGCTGCCAGCGTCCTGACCCTGTGGGCGGTGCTGCTGGCGGTGATCGTCCGCCCGGTCGTCGACCGCGCCTGGGTGCCGTCGATGGGGCTGCGCTGGCAGCTCGCGGTCGACGGGATCAGCGCGCCGCTGCTCCTGCTCGTCGCGGTGCTCGGCGTCGTCGTGGTGCTGCACACGACCGACCGGCCTCCGGAGGGCGGGACGAGCCCGACGTTCCACGCCTGCCTGCTGCTCGTCGAGCTCGGGGCCCTGGCGACGTTCTACGCCCGCGACGCCGTGCTGTTCTTCGTGGCGTTCGAGCTCGTGCTGGTGCCGATGTGGGTGCTCATCACGAGGTTCGGCGACCAGCACCGGGCGGCCGAGCGCGCCGACGCCGGCGGCAGGTTCGTCCTCTACACCGCGTTCGGCTCGACCCTCATGCTCGTCGGCATCCTCGCCCTCGTCGCGCAGGCGGGCACCGCCGACCTGGACGTGCTCGCCCAAGGCGCAGGAGCCGGCATACCGGTGCACACGCAGGTGCTCGTCGCCGCGCTGCTCACGGCGGGGCTCGCGGTCAAGGTGCCCGTCTTCCCGCTCCACACCTGGCTGCCGTCCGCCCACACCATCGCGCCCACCGCCGGTTCGGTGCTGCTCGCGGCGGTGCTGCTCAAGATGGGCACCTACGGCCTGGTCCGGCTGCCGCTGGCGACCCTGCCCGAGGGGTTCTCGCGGATCGCGCCGGTGCTCGGGGCACTCGGGGCGGTGGGCATCCTGTGGGGAGGGCTCGCCTGCCTCGTCGAGCGCGACCTGAAGCGCCTCGTCGCCTATTCCTCGGTCGCGCACATGGGCTTCGTCGCAATCGGCCTCGCGTCCGGCAGCCGCACCGGGCTGCAGGCCGCCTTGTTCGCCAACATCGCCCACGGCGTCATCGCCTCCCTGTTGTTCGTCGTGGTCGGCGGGCTCAAGGAGCGGTGGGGCAGCGCCGACCTCGAGACCGCCAGGGCCGCGGTGCGCGAGGTCGCACCACGGCTCGGCTTCGCGCTCGTGGTCGGCTTCGCCGCCTCGCTCGGGCTGCCGGGGCTGGCCGGCTTCTGGGGCGAGTTCCTCGCCGTGTATGCCGCGTGGTCGCCCGCGCCGGACCGGCCCGGCGGGCTGTTCCGCACCTTCGCGGTGCTCGCCGCCCTGGGCACAGTCCTCGCCGCGGCGTACTCGCTGCGCGTGCTCCGCACGGTCTGGGCGGGGGAGCGGACCACGCCACTGATCAAGGACAGCCGCCACAGCGAGTGGGACGTCGTCGCGGTCCTGGTGCTGGCCACGGTGGTGCTCGGCGTCCTGCCCGGCCCGCTGCTGTCCATGACGAGCGGCGCGGTCTCCAGCATCGTGGGTGCGGCGCCATGAGTCCCGCGACGGCCGCGCTCGTCTCCATCGACTGGCTGGTGCTGGCCCCGGTGCTCGCGCCGGCGGCCGGTGCGGTGCTGGTGCTGCTCCTCGACGCCGTGGCCCCGCGCCTGGCGCGGCTGCACGGCGTGGTCGCCGTGGTGGCGCTCGCCGCCGGGTTCGCGCTCGCCGTGCCGGGTGCGGTCCGCACCGCCGGCCTGCCCCTGCGCACGTTGTGCCTCCCTGCCCCGGGCGGCGCCTGTCTCTACGAGGCCGGTCCGCTGGCCAGCGCGCTCCAGCTGGGCGCGCTCGGCTCGGCCATCGTGGTCGTCCTGCTGATGTGGCCGGGGGAGCGGGAACGCCTGTTGCTGCGGGGCGGCCCCGCGGTCGTCGCCTCGCTCGTGCTGGCAGCGACCGCGGGGGCGTGCGGGGTGGCTGCCGCGCACGACCTGGGCTCCTGGCTGGTGTGCCTCGAGCTCGCCACCCTGCCCGTCGTGGCGCTGGTGGCACTGCGCGGCACGGAGGCTGCCGGCCGGGGCGCGCTCGCCCTGCTGACGACGTCGCTGGTCTCCTTCGCGATGCTCGCGCTCGGGGCCGCGCTGTGGCTGGTCGCCACCGGTGAGGCGGTGTTCGCGCAGGGCGCGGCGCAGGCAGCGCTGGACGACCCGGCCCGTCGGGCGGTCCTCGGGCTCGGCGTCGTGCTGCTGCTCGCCGGACTGGGCTTCAAGCTCTCGCTCGTCCCGTTCCACGCGTGGACGCCGCAGGCCTATGCCGGGGGGTCCGAGCCGGTGGCGGCCTTCCTCGCAGCGACCTCGAAGGTCGCCGCGCTCGCGGCCCTGGTCGTGGTGCTGCGCCCCCTCGCCGACGCCCGCGCACCGGTGCTCGTCGCCGTGGGCATCCTCGCCGCCCTGTCCATGACCGTCGGGAACGTGCTCGCACTGGTGCAGGACGACCCCGTGCGCCTGCTGGCGTGGTCCACCGTCGCCCAGGCCGGGTGGGTGGTGCTGCCCCTCTCGGCGCTCGAGGGCGGTTCCGCCGCGGCGTCCGGGGCGTACCTGCTGGCCTACGTCATCGCGACGGTGGTCGCCTTCGCCGTCGTCCACGTGGTGGGCACGGCACCCCCCGCGCAGGTAATCCACCCAAATGGACTGAAACCTGCAGCGCCAGCCGCGACAGCCGCCCAAGGGGTGCAGGTAATCCACCCAATTGGACTGAAACCTGCGGCCGCCACGCAGGTGGCGCCGAGCACCCGCCGCAACCTCGCGGCATACACCGGTCTGCTCCGGTCCCACCCGCTGCTCGGGGGCGCGCTGGGACTGGCCCTGCTGTCGCTTGCGGGGCTGCCGCCGGGCATGGTCGGGCTGGTCGCAAAGGTGGTCGCGCTGCGCCCCGTCGTGGGCGGCGGCCAGTGGGCGCTCGCCCTCATCGCGGTGTCCAACGCCGTCATCGGGATCGCGGTCTACCTGCGGTGGTTCGCGGTGCTCCTGCGCGACCCGGAGTCGGGCCAGGCGACGCGCGTGGTGCGCTCGGTGCCGCGCCCCGCGCTCGCCGCGGTGGTTCTCTCGGGGGTGGTGCTCGTCGCCACGAGCGTCATGCCCCAGCTGCTGCTCGGCTTGGTCGACTGAGCGTCCCGAGCCCGGGAACGCCAAGCCCGGAGGGAGCGTTGAGGCTGACATGCACAACCACTTCAACGGGCTCAAGACCGCTGCCCTCTTCGGTGCGATCTTCGCCCTGCTCCTGGCGATCGGCGGGGGCATCGCCGGCTACACCGGAAACAGCTCGTTCCTGTGGATATTCGCGCTTATCGGCGTCGGCACCACCGCCTACGGCTACTGGAACTCCGACAAGCTGGCGATCAAGGCCATGCACGCCTACCCCGTGAGCGAGGCGCAGGCCCCGGCGATGTACCGGATCGTCCGCGACCTGTCGACGGCGGCAGGCAAGCCCATGCCCCGCCTCTACATCTCCCCGACCCAGGCGCCCAACGCCTTCGCCACCGGCCGCAACCCCGAGAACGCCGCCGTCTGCTGCACCGAGGGCATCCTGGGGCTGCTCGACGAGCGCGAGCTGCGCGGGGTGCTCGGCCACGAGCTGATGCACGTCTACAACCGCGACATCCTCACCGGCTCGGTCGCCGCCGCCGTCGCCGGCGTGATCACCTCGGTCGCGCAGATGATGATGTTCGCCAGCATGTTCGGCGGGGGCGACGACGAGGAGCGGTCCAACCCCTTCGCGATGCTGGCCATGGCGCTGCTCGCGCCGTTCGCAGCGATGTTCATCCAGATGGCGATCAGCCGCACCCGCGAGTACGACGCCGACGAGGACGGCTCCAAGCTCACCGGCGACCCGCTCGCCCTCGCCTCGGCCCTGCGCAAGCTCGAGGCCGGTGTCGCGCGGGCACCGCTGGCCCCCACCCCGGCCATCCAGAACTCCAGCCACATGATGATCGCCAACCCGTTCCGCCCGCAGGACGTGTCGCGGTTCTTCTCCACCCACCCGCCCATGGCCGAGCGCATCGCCCGGCTCGAGCAGATGGCCTACGGGTTCCGCCAGCGCTGACCGGCGTTGCCCGACGCCTGGCACCGGGGTCAGCACGACGGATGCGGACCGCTGCGCTGACCCGTGCTAGCCTTTGCGCAGTTGCAGTTGCAGTTCCTCGTTTGTGTGGGCCCGCCAATGTGTGCGGGCCCTTTTCACTTTCACTGCCGCCGGGTCCGGTGGCGCCGGGATCGCTTGCCGCAGCTGGTGGACCGCACCCGCGGCTCATCCCGGCCACACAGAAGAGAGACTCCCATGGCACAGGGAACAGTGAAGTGGTTCAACGCTGAGAAGGGCTTCGGCTTCATCGCCCAGGACGGCGGCGGCCCCGACGTGTTCGTGCACTACAGCGCGATCGAGACCGACGGCTACCGCTCGCTCGACGAGGCGCAGCGCGTCGAGTTCGACGTGACGCAGGGCCCCAAGGGCCCGCAGGCCGAGAAGGTCCGCGCAGTCTGAGGCGTCCCCTCCAGCAACGGAGCCCCCGGCCATCCCGGCCGGGGGCTCCGTCGTCGTCGCCCGGGCTGGTTGGATGGCGGCATGGCCTCACTGCTGCGGACCGAAGCCGAACGCCGCGCCGGGCTGCTCCGGGTGCATCGCGTGGAGGTCGACCTCGAGCTCGACCGCGGGCCGGAGACCTTCGGCTCCCGGACCCGGGTGACCTTCGGCTGCACCGAGCCGGGTGCCTCGACCTTCCTCGACGTCAGGCCCGTCGAGCTGCGGTCGGTGACGCTGAACGGCGAGCCGCTCGACCTCGGGACCCTCGACGACGGCCGACTGCCGCTGCCGGGCCTGGGCGCCGACAACGTCGTCGAGGTGGACGCGGTGATGGCGTACTCCCGCGACGGGCAGGGGCTGCACCGGGCGGTGGACCCCGCTGACGGGGAGCACTACGTCTACGGCCACCTGTTCCTCGACGCCGCGCCCCGGGTGTTCGCGTGCTTCGACCAGCCCGACCTCAAGGCTTCGTATGCCGTGTCCGTCACCGTCCCGCCCGGCTGGCAGGTGGTGGGCAACGGCGCCGCCCGGGAGGTGGAGCCGGGGCGGTGGGAGCTCGCCGAGACCCGCCCACTGGCCACCTACTTCGTGACGGTCTGCGCCGGGCCGTGGGCGTCGGTGCGGGCCGAGCACGACGGCATCCCCCTCGGGCTGCACGCGCGTGCATCCCTCGGGGGCGAGCTGGAGCGGCAGGCGCCCCAGATGCTCGAGGTGACCCGGGCCGGCTTCGACTACTACCACTCGCTGTTCGGGATCCGGTACCCGTTCGGGGAGTACCACCAGGTGTTCGTCCCCGAGTTCAACGCCGGCGCCATGGAGAACCCGGGCTGCGTGACCTTCCGTGACCAGCTCTTGTTTCGTGGGGCCGCGGCCCGGGACCAGGTGCTCGAGCGCACCAACACCATCGTTCACGAGATGGCGCACATGTGGTTCGGCGACCTGGTGACCATGCGGTGGTGGGACGACCTGTGGCTCAACGAGTCGTTCGCAGAGTACATGTCGCACCGCACCAGTGCCGCTGCAACCGAGTTCACCGATGCGTGGGTGGACGCGACCATGGCCCGCAAGGCCTGGGGCTACGCCGCGGAGCGCGCCCCGTCGACGCACCCCGTGGCGGGCGCGGATGCGCCCGACGCCCGGTCGGCCCTGCAGAACTTCGACGGCATCTCCTACGCCAAGGGGTCGGCGGTGCTGCGCCAGCTGATCGCCCACGTCGGGGACGACGCGTTCATCGAGGGCGTCAGCGCCTACCTGCGGGCGCACGAGTTCGGCAACGGCACGCTGGCTGACTTCCTCGGCGCGATCGAGCAGGCGTCGGGAACCGGCCTGGATGCGTGGAGTGCCGCCTGGCTCACCACCGCCGGGGTCGACGTCATCTCAGTCGACGCAGCTGCGGGTGTGGTGAACCGCACTGCGCCGCAGGGGTTTCCGGCCGACCGGCAGCACACGACCGACGTGGCCGGGTTCTCGGCCGGCGCCGAGGCGTTCCGCCTTCCGTTGACGATCGACGCCGACCGCACCGTGCTGCCGGGGCTGGCCGGGGCACCGCCCGCCGACGTGGTCGTGCCCAACGCCGCGGACCTGACCTGGGCCTCGGTCGACCTCGATGCGCAGACCTTGGCCAACCTCCCCTCCGCGCTGGGTTCGGTGCCGGACGCGCAGGCCAGGGCGGTCGTCTGGGTCGCCCTCATGGGCGGGGTGTGCCTGGGGAACGTCGACCCACGCCTCATGGTGGGGGTCTTCGGCGAGGCTTGGCCACAGGAGGACAACGACTCGATCCTCAACCGGTCGGCGGCCATGGTGCTTGGCCGGGTCGTCGCCGAGTTCCTGCCGCACGCCGAGCAGCTCGACGCCGAGGCGGTCGTCGCAGAGGCCGCCGGCCTCCTGCTCGAGGCGTCGGCGCCTGCGTCGACGAGGGCACTCATCGCGGCCCGGACCCTCGCCGCGAGCAGCGCCGACGACGATCTGTTGCAGGCATGGGCGGCGGGAGCCGACCTGCCGGCCGGGCTCGAGCACGACTCGGACTTCCACTGGCTCGTGGTCCGGCGACTGGCTGCACGGGGCGTCGGCGGGGCGGAGCTCATCGAGACCGCCCTGGCCGCGGACGACACCATGCAGGGACGGGTCAACGCCCTGACGGCGAAGGCGTCCGTGCCCAGCTCCGAGGCGAAGGCCTGGGCCTGGGACCAGCTGACCCGGGCGCGCGATCGGTCCAACCACGAGCTCAACGCCCTGGCCCAGGGCTTCTGGCTGGCTCCCGAGCCCGACCTGGTCCGGCCCTACGTGCCTCGCTACTTCACCGACGTCCCGGCCATGCGTGACTGGCTGGGGGAGGACGCACTCGAGCGGGTCGCCCGGCTCGCCTACCCGGCGCGGATGGTCGAGGCTGCCACTGCGGAGCTGGGTTCCCGGGCGTTGGACCGCAGCGACCTGTCGCCGGCGGTGCGCCGCACCATCGTCGACGCCGACTCGCGGCTCCAGGAGGCCCTGCGCTCCCGGGAGGTGTTCGGGTGAGGCCGGTGGCGGTGGTGACCGGCGCCGGCCGCGGCCTGGGACGGCAGGTCGCCGAGGCGCTGCTGCGCGACGGGTTCGTCGTCGGGCTGCTCGGGCGCACCCGTGAGCCGCTGGAGCAGGCCGCGCAGTCCTTCGGCGATGCGGCCCTCGTCCTTCCCACGGACGTCACCGAGCCCGACTCGGTGGCCGCAGCGTTCGCCCGGGTGGTGGACCAGTGGGGCCGTCTCGACGTGCTGGTCAACAACGCCGGTTCCTTTGGCCCGCAAGGCGACCCGGACGAGGTATCCGTCGCGGACTGGTCCGCGACGCTCGCGGTGAACCTGACCGGCAGCTTCCTGTGCGGCCGCGAGGCGTTCCGGGTGATGAAGGGACAGGACCCGCAGGGAGGGCGGATCATCAACAACGGCTCGATCTCGGCGCACGTGCCACGGCCGGGCAGTGTGGCCTACACGGCGAGCAAGCACGGCGTCACCGGCCTGACCAAGGCGCTGGCGCTCGACGGCCGGCGGTACTCGATAACCTGCGGGCAGATCGACATCGGCAACGCCGCGACCGAGCTGACCACGGGGTTCGCGGACGGCGCGCTCCAGCCCGACGGCTCCCGCCGGCCCGAGCCGACCTTCGACGGCGCCCACATGGCCGAAGCGGTGCTGGCGATGGCCCGGCTGCCACTCGGGGTCAGCGTGCCGGCGATGACCATGGTCGCGAGTGGTATGCCCTACGGCGGGCGCGGCTGACCGCCGAGCCGGGCCCCGCGGCATACCCCCGTCGTTTTCTTGACTCATTCCAGAAACCGGGACAGACTGCCGGCATGACCACCGAGACGGACTGCGCGCGCCTGCTGCGCGACGCCTCGCTGCGGGTCACCCGACCCAGGGTCGCGGTGCTGTCCGCGGTGCACGCCAACCCGCACGCCGACACCGACGCCATCGTCGGGGTGGTCCGCGAGGACATCGGGCAGGTCTCGACGCAGGCCGTCTACGACGTGCTGCGCGCGCTGACGAGCGCTGGGCTGCTGCGCCGGATCCAACCGGCCGGCTCGGTGGCGCGCTACGAGTCCCGGGTCGGCGACAACCACCACCACCTGGTCTGCCGCTCGTGCGGCACGATCCTCGACGTGGACTGCGCAGTGGGGGAGGCACCCTGCCTCACCCCCTCCGCGGCCCACGGCTTCGCGGTCGACGAGGCGGAGGTCGTCTACCTCGGCCTGTGCCCCGACTGCACCCTCCAGCCTGCTGTCCCACAGTCCTGACCACCCACAATCCGAGAGGACGATCGTGACCGAGCACACCCCCGGACACCACCAGCCCGACGCCGAAGTCGGCGAGATGAATGAGCCGCAGGCGAACGAGCCCCAGGCGAACGGATGCCCCGTCGTCCACTCGATGCCGCACCCGACCCAGGGCGACGGCAACCAGGACTGGTGGCCCAACCGGCTCAACCTGGGCATCCTGCGCAAGCACACTGCCGCGTCGGACCCGATGGACCCCGACTTCGACTACGTCGCGGAGTTCAACAGCCTGGACTTCGACGAGCTCACCAAGGACGTCGACGCCATCTTCACCGACTCCCAGGAGTGGTGGCCGGCCGACTTCGGGCACTACGGCGGGTTCATCGTCCGGATGGCCTGGCACGGCGCCGGCACCTACCGCATCACCGACGGCCGCGGTGGCGCGGGCGCCGGCCTGCAGCGGTTCGCCCCGCTCAACAGCTGGCCGGACAACGGCAACCTCGACAAGGCGCGACGCCTGCTGTGGCCGGTCAAGAAGAAGTACGGCAAGAAGATCTCCTGGGCCGACCTGATGGTCTTCGCCGGCAACCGCGCCCTCGAGACCATGGGCTTCAAGACCTTTGGCTTCGGCGGTGGCCGCACCGACGTCTTCGAGTCCGACGACGACACCTACTGGGGTCCCGAGCGCGTGTGGCTCGGGGACGAGCGCTACAGCGGTGAGCGCGACCTCGCGAACCCGCTGGCCGCCGTCCAGATGGGGCTGATCTACGTCAACCCCGAGGGCCCCAACGGCGAGCCGGACCCGCTGAAGGCAGCCGTCGACATCCGCGAGACGTTCGCCCGGATGGCGATGAACGACGAGGAGACCGTCGCGCTGATCGCCGGTGGGCACACGTTCGGCAAGACCCACGGTGCCGCCGACCCGCTCCAGTACGTCGGCCCCGAGCCGGAGGCCGCACCCCTCGAGGAGATGGGCCTGGGCTGGCGAGGCTCCTACAACACGGGCAAGGGCGACGACGCGATCACCAGCGGCATCGAGGTCACCTGGACCTACCACCCGACCCGCTGGGACAACGAGTTCTTCCACATCCTGTTCAGCTACGAGTGGGAGCTGTTCCAGTCGCCCGCCGGCGCGAACCAGTGGCGGCCCAAGAACGGTGCCGGCTCCGACATGGTGCCGCTGGCCCACGACCCGTCCAAGCGCCGTGAGCCACGCATGCTGACCACCGACCTGGCGCTGCGCCTGGACCCGATCTACGGCCCGATCTCGAAGCGCTTCCACGACCACCCCGAGGAGTTCGCCGACGCGTTCGCCCGGGCGTGGTTCAAGCTGACCCACCGCGACATGGGCCCGGTCGAGCGCTACCTGGGGCCACTGGTGCCCAGCGAGCAGCTGATCTGGCAGGACCCGGTGCCGGCAGTCGACCACCCGCTGGTCGACGCGGACGACATCGCCTCGCTCAAGCAGCAGATCCTCGACTCCGGCCTGAGCGCCGCCCAGCTGGTGTCGACGGCGTGGGCCGCGGCCTCGACGTTCCGCAGCAGCGACAAGCGCGGTGGGGCCAACGGCGCCCGCATCCGGCTCGAGCCGCAGCGCGGCTGGGATGCCAACGACCCGGCCACCCTCGAGCAGGTGCTCGGCACCCTGGAGCGGGTCCAGGGCGAGTTCAACGACGCCCAGACCGGCGGCAAGAAGGTCTCGCTCGCCGACCTCATCGTGCTCGGCGGCACCGCGGCGGTCGAGCAGGCTGCCAAGGCCGCCGGCGTCGAGGTCGCAGTGCCGTTCACGCCGGGTCGCACCGACGCCAGCCAGGACCAGACCGACGTCGGCTCCTTCGCCCCGCTCGAGCCGAGCGCCGACGGGTTCCGCAACTACCGGGGCAAGGGCACCGGGCTGCCGGCCGAGTTCCAGCTCGTCGACAAGGCGAACCTGCTGGGCCTCACCGCCCCCGAGATGACCGTCCTCGTCGGCGGGCTGCGGGTGCTGGGCGCCAACTACCAGCAATCGCAGCTGGGTGTGCTCACCGAGACGCCGGGCACGCTCACCAACGACTTCTTCGTCAACCTCCTCGACATGGGCACCCGGTGGGCGCCGGTCGGCGAGGACTCGGAGACGTTCGAGGGCCGGGACTCCTCCGGCGCGGTCAAGTGGACCGCCAGCCGGGTCGACCTGGTCTTCGGGTCCAACTCCGAGCTGCGTGCCCTGGCCGAGGTCTACGGCGCCGACGACGCGAAGGAGAAGTTCGCCAAGGACTTCGCCGCCGCCTTCGCCAAGGTGATGGACCTCGACCGCTTCGACGTCCGGATGGCGGCGCACGCCCAGTCCTGACCCGAGCACAAGGTATGCCGCGTGGTCGCCTCGACCACGCGGCATACCCCTCTTGTGCGGGTCCGATCCTCCGCTGCCGGGAGCGCATGCATGCCCGGTGGGGTGGGTAGCATGGAGGACCTACGAGGTCTCACCGTGATGTCAGTCGCGCACCTCGACGACGGAGGTGTCACGCGGGTGGTCCATTCATGAACCGGTTGCACGAGGGGTTCGTCCTCGGCGACCGTTACGTCCTCCACTCCCGGATCGCCTCCGGCGGCATGGCGGACGTCTGGTTCGGCAGCGACCAGGTGCTGCAGCGTGAGGTGGCGGTGAAGGTGATGCGGCCCGACACCGGGCACGAGGAGGTCTTCGCCCTGCGCTTCCGCGACGAGGCGGTCCACTCGGCCTCGCTGCTGCACCCCAACATCGTCACCCTGTTCGACTACGGCGAGCAGGAGGGGCTGGCCTACCTCGTGATGGAGCTCGTGGCAGGTGAGCCGCTGTCGGCCGTGTTGCGGCGCACCGGCGCGCAGTCGCCCGTCTCGGTGCGATCGGTCGTCGGGCAGGTGGCGCTTGCGCTCGGTGTGGCCCACGACGCCCGCGTCGTGCACCGCGACGTCAAGCCGGGCAACATCATGCTGCGGCCGGACGGCATCGCCAAGATCACCGACTTCGGGATCGCCCGCGCGCTCGACGCCTCTGGCCACACCAGGCACGGGGAGATGCTGGGCACGCCGGACTACATCAGCCCGGAGCAGGCCCTCGGCAAGCCGGCCACCGGGGCCAGCGACCTCTACGCCCTGGGCGTCGTCGCCCACGAGATGTTGAGTGGCCGCCGGCCCTTCGACAAGGGCACTCCCGTGGCGACCGCGCTCAGCCACGTCACCGAGCCCCCACCGCCGCTCCCGGCCGACGTGCCCGACGACCTGGCAGCGTTGATCTGGCGACTGCTGGCCAAGGACCCGGCCGACAGGCCCGAGAGCGCCCGGGTCGTCGCCGTCGAGCTGGGGCTCGCGGACGACGAGATCAGCGGGTTGGCCCTCGGGTTCGCAGCCGAGCTCGACGGCATGGCCGAGGGCCCGGCCGCGCCGGCCGCGACCGTCACGCAGGACCAGCGGCCGGCGCCCATCGCGGGAGGAGCGCCCAGCTCGTGGGTGGACCTGCCGGTGCAGCAGGCCCCGGACGCAGCCGACGTGGCCGACCCCGGCGAGGAGGTGGCCTCAGCCGATCCGGACGCCACGGTGCCGGGTCGGCCCTTCGCTGCCGGGTGACGGCCGCAGGGCCGCAGGCCAGCAAGAGGTCACCATCCACCTGCGTGAGGTGAGCCAGCCGGAGGTATGCAGCGTGGTCGCGGCGACCACGCGGCATA
>DASUKI010000267.1:0-2936 GCA_036278855.1 Pedococcus sp. | reverse complement strand
CCGGCGGGACCAGCGGGTCGGCCGTGCGGCGCTCCAGCTTGGCGAACGCGGTGAGCAGCACCGCGGCGACGACGAGCGCGACCCAGGTGCGGGGGGCGGTCCAGCCGGCGGAGCGGGTGGCCTCGATGCCGAACACCAGCGCGAGCAGGCCGCCGACCAGGGTCAGCGCGCCCGGGGCGTCGAGCCGCCGGATCGCACGGGGCTGGGAGGCGCCGCGGCTGACGGACCGCAGGGTGCCGATGACGACAGCGATGCCGATGGGCACGTTGATGAAGAACACCGCGCGCCAGCCGAGGCCGCTGGTCAGCGCCCCACCGAAGAGCACGCCGGCGGCGATGCCGAGGCTGCCGACGGTGCCCCAGACGGCGAGGGCGGTCTGGCGCTGCCGACCGGCGTAGGCGGTCATGATGATCGACAGCGCCGCCGGGGTGAGCAGCGCGGCGCCGGCGCCCTGCGCGGCACGCGACAGGATGAGCTGGACCGGTGCCTGCGCCAGTCCGCTGGTCAGTGAGGCGACGGTGAACAGGCCGACGCCGGCCACGAAGGCTCCGCGCCGGTTGAGCAGGTCGGCGACCCGCCCGCCGAGCAGCAGCAGCCCACCGGACAGGAGCACGTAGGCGCTGACCGTCCACTGGTAGTCGGCGGGGGACAGGTGCAGCGAGCGGCTGATCGACGGGAGGGCGACGTTCACGACCGAGACGTCGAGGATCACCATGAACTGGGCGGCGATCATCAGCGCGAAGACGGTCCACGAGCGGCGTGGCTCGTCGGGGTGGTGGGCGTGGGTGGTTGGTGCGTCGGCCTGTTGGGTCTGGGGCCCGGCGGGTGCCCCGTGGTGGCCGTGCGGGGGTGCCGTCGTGTCGGCGGCGGTGTGCGGTGCCATGACGTTCTCCTTGGGACTGGAAGCGGTTGGACACCAGTCAGGTTCGCCGCGCAGGCCCGACACTCACGCCGGGGAAATCGCCGGGTTTCCGAACCCCACCTGTCCGGCCAGGGGGTGTGGGTACGATCTGGCGGGTGCTGGGAGGCCGGGATCCCGAACGCGCGGCGATTGCCGCGCTGCTCGAGCGTGCTCGCGCCGGGAACGGCGGGGCGCTGGTGGTCCGGGGCGTCGCCGGGTCGGGCAAGTCGACGCTGCTCTCCGACGCCGTCGCTGGCGACAGCGGGGACACCGTGCTGCGCACGTCGGGGGTCGAGTCCGAGTCACCGTTGGCGTTCGCCGCGCTCCAGCGGCTGTTGTGGCCGCTGCGTGGCCGGGTCGACTCGCTGCCCGAGCCGCAGCAGGTCGCGCTCCGCGCGGTGCTGGGCGAGGCGGCCGGCGATGGTGACCGGTACCTCGCCTTCCTCGCCACGCTGAGCCTGCTCGCCGACGCGGCCGAGGATGCCCCGGTCGTCGCGGTCGTCGACGACGCCCAGTGGCTCGACGACGCGTCGGCCGCGGCCCTGCTGTTCGCCGCCCGGCGGCTGGACGCGGAGCGGGTCGCGCTGTTGTTCGCCGTCCGGGACGGCGACGTCCGCGGCTTCGAGGCCCCCGACCTGCCCAGCCTGACGCTCGGAGGTGTGTCAGGAGAGGACGCCGATGCCCTCCTGGCCGCCCGCACCGGCGGAGCCGTGGACCCGGGAGTCCGTGACCAGCTCGTGGCGGCGACGGGTGGCAACCCGCTGGCCCTGGTCGAGCTGTCCGCCGCGCTCGACCCCGACCAACTGGCCGGCCGCGCGTCCCTGCCCACCCCGCTGCCGCTGACCGGTGGGGTGGAGCGGGCCTTCCTCGACCGCTACCGCCGGTTGCCCGAGGCGGCCCAACGGTTGCTGCTCGTGGCGGCCGCCGACGACACCGGCCGGCTGACCGTGGTGCGCGACGCCGCCGAGCGGCTCGACGCGGGAGACGACGCACTCGATGCCGCAGAGCGCTGCGGGCTGCTCAGCGTGGACGGGACCGTCCTGTCGCTGTACCACCCACTGGTCCGGTCGGCGGTCTACCGGGCCGCGACCAGCGCCGGGCGGCGCGCCGTGCACGGCGCCCTGGCCGAGGCGCTGCAGGACGACCCGGACCGCCGCGCCTGGCACCTCGCCGCCGCCACCGACCGGCCGGACGACACCGTGGTCGCGGCGCTCGACGCCGTGGCCCAGCGTGCTGCCTCACGCGGTGGGCACGAGGCCGCGGCCGCTGCCTGGAGCCGCGCCGCCGAGCTCGCCGCCGGGGGAGCGGAGCGCGGTCGACGGCTCTACCTGGCCGCGTCGTCGGCCTGGCTGGGTGCGCACCCCTCGCGTGCTGCCGCGCTCGCGGAGTCCGCTGCCGCGCAGCTGACCGACCCCGCACTGCGCGCCCAGCTGCTGACCCTGCAGGGCCAGATCGCGTGGAACACGCGCTCGCTCAACGACGGCTACGACCTCATCCTGCAGGCCGCCGAGGTGGCGACCGGCGTGGACGAGGCGCTGGCCCGCCAGCTGGCCATGCTCGCGGCGTCCTTGGCCGCCTTCGGCGGCCGGTCACCACGGGACGTCGACCCGGCGACCCTGGTCGTACCGCCAGCGGCGGGTGCCGCGCCCCGGACTCGGGCGGCGCACGCGCTGCTGCAGGGCTTCGTGGCCGTGGCCGCTTCGCGCTGGGGGCCGGCCGTCGCGGGCTTCCGCGAGGCCTTCGCGCTCACCGATGCCGACCCGGTCGACGACCACGTCCTGCAGCCCAACCTCGGGGTCGCCTCGTGGCTGGTCGACGACGACGCGAGGTCCCTGCGGCTGCACGAGGAGCAGCTGACCGCTGCCCGCCGGTCGGGGGCGCTGACGATGGTGGAGCACGCCCTCACCCGCGGGTTCTACGCGCAGCTGGCGACCGGGGCGTGGTCGAAGGCCGCAGCTGCCGCGGCCGAGGCACTTCCCCTGGCGGCGAGCACCGGCCACCTCGGGATGACGGCGCTGCCGCACGTCGAGCTCGC
>DASUKI010000266.1:0-8689 GCA_036278855.1 Pedococcus sp. | reverse complement strand
GACGCCCTTGGCGATGTCACGGGTGCCGAGGTTGGTGGTCATGATGATCACGGTGTTCTTGAAGTCGACCATCCGCCCCTGGGAGTCGGTGAGCCGGCCGTCCTCGAGCACCTGCAGCAACGTGTTGAAGATGTCCGGGTGAGCCTTCTCGACCTCGTCGAACAGCACGACCGAGAACGGCTTGCGGCGCACCTTCTCGGTGAGCTGGCCACCCTCTTCGTAGCCGACGTAGCCCGGAGGGGAGCCGAACAGCCGCGAGACGGTGTGCTTCTCGGAGAACTCGCTCATGTCGAGCTGGATCAGGCTGTCCTCGTCGCCGAACAGGAACTCCGCGAGCGTCTTGGCGAGCTCGGTCTTACCGACGCCGGTGGGTCCGGCGAAGATGAACGAACCGCCCGGACGGCGCGGGTCCTTCAGGCCGGCGCGGGTGCGACGGATCGCCTGGGACAGCGCCTTGATGGCGTCGTCCATGCCCACGATCCGCTTGTGCAGCTCGTCCTCCATGTGGAGCAGCCGGCTGGACTCCTCCTCGGTGAGCTTGAACACCGGGATGCCGGTCGAGGCAGCCAGGACCTCGGCGATGAGCTCCTCGTCGACCTCGGCCACGACGTCCATGTCACCGGACTTCCACTGCGCCTCACGGTCGGCCTTGGCGGCGAGCAGCTTCTTCTCGTCGTCACGCAGCCGGGCGGCCTTCTCGAAGTCCTGGCCGTCGATCGCGGACTCCTTCTCGAGCCGGACGGTCGAGATCTTCTCGTCGAACTCACGCAGGTCCGGCGGGGCGGTCATGCGGCGGATCCGCAGTCGCGCGCCGGCCTCGTCGATGAGGTCGATCGCCTTGTCGGGCAGGAACCGGTCGTTGATGTAGCGGTCGGCCAGGTTGGCGGCGCTCACCAGGGCGGCATCGGTGATGGACACGCGGTGGTGGGCCTCGTAGCGGTCGCGCAGGCCCTTGAGGATCTCGATCGTGTGCGACAGCGTCGGCTCGGCGACCTGGATCGGCTGGAACCGGCGCTCGAGCGCGGAGTCCTTCTCGATGTGCTTGCGGTACTCGTCGAGCGTGGTCGCGCCGATGGTCTGGAGCTCACCACGGGCCAGCATCGGCTTGAGGATGCTGGCCGCGTCGATGGCGCCCTCGGCGGCACCCGCACCGACGAGGGTGTGGATCTCGTCGATGAACAGGATGATGTCGCCGCGGGTGCGGATCTCCTTGAGGACCTTCTTCAGCCGCTCCTCGAAGTCGCCGCGGTAGCGGCTCCCGGCGACGAGCGCGCCGAGGTCGAGGGTGTAGAGCTGCTTGTCCTTCAGGGTCTCGGGCACCTCGCCCTTGACGACGTCCTGGGCCAGGCCCTCGACGACGGCCGTCTTGCCGACGCCGGGCTCCCCGATCAGGACCGGGTTGTTCTTGGTGCGGCGGGAGAGCACCTGCATGACCCGCTCGATCTCCTTCTCACGCCCGATCACCGGATCGAGCTTGCCCTCCCTGGCGGCTTGGGTGAGGTTGCGACCGAACTGGTCGAGCACGAGCGAACCCGCGGGAGTCCCCTCCTGCTGCATGCCGGCCCCGACACCAGCGGTCTGACCCTCCTTGCCCTGGTAGCCGGAGATGAGCTGGATGACCTGCTGCCGCACGCGGTTGAGGTCGGCGCCCAGCTTGACGAGGACCTGCGCGGCAACGCCCTCGCCCTCGCGGATGAGCCCGAGCAGGATGTGCTCGGTGCCGATGTAGTTGTGGCCGAGCTGCAGCGCCTCGCGGAGGCTGAGCTCGAGGACCTTCTTCGCCCGAGGCGTGAAGGGGATGTGGCCGGACGGGGCCTGCTGCCCCTGGCCGATGATCTCCTGGACCTGCTCGCGGACCGACTCCAGCGAAATGCCAAGGCTCTCAAGGGCCTTGGAGGCGACACCTTCACCCTCGTGGATGAGGCCGAGCAGGATGTGCTCGGTCCCGATGTAGTTGTGGTTGAGCATGCGCGCCTCTTCCTGCGCGAGCACGACCACCCTCCGGGCCCGATCGGTGAACCGTTCAAACATCTCTTCTGCTCCTGCCTATCGAGATCACCTCGATGCTATCCGTGCGGCACGACCCCGGCCGACGCGTTTCGCCGACCGATACCCGATCGGGACGAACAGCCGGGTCGTGCCAACTCGATCGGGCCAACGCGGTGGGAACCATGCGTGTTCCCTACCCTGAGCCGGCTCGACTCATGTTCGCCGTGGGCGGACGACCCGGGTATGCCGCGTGCCCACCCTTGTCCCCCAACCCGAGAAAGTTGCGGTCACGCGGACGGTCCCTTCTTGCGGACCTCCTCGACCCGCCCCATCGCCTCGCGCAGCTCGGCGAGCCAGGAGTCGGACCGCTCGCCGACGAGCCTGACGCACCAGGCGAGCGCCTCGGAGCGCGAGCGCGCGACGCCCGCGTCGACCAGGGTGTCGAGCACCTGGCGCTCCGGCTGGCGCAGCCGGGTCATCACCGGCGCCGCGAGGTGCGTGAACAGGCTCTCGTGGTCCCCGACCCGCACCCCCCACGACACCTTCTTGCCGCTGAGGCGCTCGAGCTCGCTCGCGATCTCGATGCGCCGCTCACGGGTCTCGTCGCGGAAGGTCTTGGCCCGTCCACGGGCTGCGAGCTCGCGCTCGGTGTCGTCGGCGTCGGCGGCGAGGTCGGGGGCGGAGAGCTCGCCCCAGATGACCAGCTCGTCGCGGTCCCTGCGGACCTCGACCGGGCCGGTGAACCAGTCCTGCGGGAGGCGGCCGGCCAGCCACGCCTCCGCCGTTGTTCGTGTTGTCATGTAATCCAGATTACGCGCTTGCGCATCGATCGCCAGGTCTCGGGCGTCCGCCCTGGGCGAAACCGGGCGAGTGGCCGAAAGTAGCGGCCGGACCGCCAGGACCAGCGCGGCTTCCGGGCGAGTGGCCGAAAGTTGCGGCCGGACCGCCAGGACCAGCGCGGCTTCCGGGCGAGTGGCCGAAAGTTGGCCTCGGGCACGGCGCGCGCGCACGCCCCCGGCGAACGCAGGCCTAGTGCAGGTCGCGCTGGTCGCTGATCCGCTTGGCCTTGCCCAGCGAGCGCTCGAGGGCGTGCGGGTCCAGCACCTCGACCTTGATGGTCACCCCCACCCGCCGCTTCACCCTGGACGCGACCTCGCGCGCCATGGCCTCGCGCCGGGCCGGGTCGGTGACGCCCTCGGCCGCCTCGACCTGGACGGTCAGCTCGTCGAGCCGGCCGGGCCGGGTGAGCACGCACAGGTAGTGGGGCGTGAGGCCGTCGATGGCCAGCAGGTGCTCCTCGATCTGGGAGGGGAACACGTTGACGCCGCGCACGATCATCATGTCGTCGGTGCGGCCGGTGATCTTCGCCATCCGGCGGAACTGGGGGAAGGCCGTACCGGGCAGCAGGGTCGTCAGGTCGCGGGTGCGGTAGCGCACCACCGGCATGGCCTGCTTGGTCAGGGAGGTGAACACGAGCTCGCCCTCCTGTCCGTCAGGCAGCACCTCCCCGGTGATCGGGTCGACGACCTCGGGGTAGAAGTGGTCCTCCCAGATGTGCAGGCCGTCCTGGGTCTGACCCGACTCCTGCGACACCCCCGGACCCATCACCTCCGACAGGCCGTAGATGTCGACCGCCCGGATGTTGCTGCGCCGCTGCACCTCCTCACGCATCTGCTCGGTCCACGGCTCGGCACCGAAGATCCCGATCTCCACCGAGGTCCCCTTGGGGTCAATCCCTTGCGCCTCCATCTCGTCGAGGATCGCGAGGAAGTACGACGGCGTCAGCATGAGGATCCGCGGCCGGAAGTCCATGATCAGCTGGACCTGCCGCTCGGTCATGCCGCCGCTGACCGGCACGACCGTGCACCCGAGCCGCTCCGCGCCGTAGTGCGCCCCGAGCCCGCCGGTGAACAGGCCGTAGCCGTAGATCACGTGGACGAGGTCACCCGGCCGCCCGCCGGCCGCCTCGATGGAGCGCGCCATGACCTCGGCCCACGTGTCGATGTCGTCGCGGGTGTACCCGACCACCGTCGGCCTGCCCGTCGTCCCGCTCGAGGCGTGCACCCGCACCACCTGCTCGCGGGGCACGGCGAACATCCCGAACGGGTAGTTGTCGCGCAGGTCCGCCTTCGCGGTGAACGGGAACCTCGCGAGGTCCGCCAGGTCGCGGAGGTCGGCTGGCGAGACACCGGCAGCGTCGAAGACCTCGCGGTAGTGCCTGACGTTGTCGTAGGCGTGGCGCAGGCTCCACCTCAGCCGGTCCAGCTGCAGCGCCCGCAGCTCCTCGGTGGTGGCGACGACGTTGTCCATGGTGGCAACCTACCCACGCGCAACAGCATCCGTATGCCGCGTGGCCGGCCACGCGGCATACCTCGCCGTCCGCGGCGCCAACCTGAGAAGTTCCCGTGAAGGGAACCGGGGCCGTGTCGCTGCCCGCCGATCGGACGTACGCTCGCAAGGGTGGACCGCGCGGGCCTGCCGCTGGTCGACCGACAGCCCGGGGGGCAGGAGGTCGACCCTCCCCCACGCCCCCGTCGCCGGCCGTCTCGACGCGCGCTCGCCGCGGTCGCCGCTGCCCTCGCCGTCATCGCCCTCGGCCTGTTCGCACTGACCCGGGGTCCGGACACGGCGCCGCTGACCAAGGCCGACGTCAACACCGCGGTCCGCGACGGGATCGCCGACGCGCAGCGCAGGGCAGCCGAGGCCCCACCGGACGCGGCCAAGGCCTACCAGGCCGCCCTCCCCTCGATGGTCACCATCTCCACCGAGGAGAGCGGTGGCGGGCGTGGCACCGGCGCAGGGGTCGTCGCCTCGAGAGATGGCAGCATCCTCACCGCCCTGCACGTCGTCGACTCGGCGTCGTCGGTGAGCGTCACGTTCGCCGACGGCACGAGGTCGAGTGCGAGCCTCCTGAAGCGGGACGAGGCGAACGACATCGCGGTCCTGGCACCCGCGCAGCTCCCCCAGGTCCTCGTGCCAGCGGTCCTCGGCGGTGGCGCGCAGGTCGGGGACGCGGTCTTCGCGCTCGGCCACCCGCTCGGCCTGAGCGACTCGCTCACCGCAGGCGTGGTGTCTGCGCTCGACCGGAAGGTCAGGGTCAGCACCGACCGGACCCTCGACGGCCTGATCCAGTTCGACGCGGCGGTCAACCCCGGCAACTCCGGCGGCCCGCTGCTCAACCGGGCGGGCCAGGTCGTCGGCATCGTCACGGGTCTGGCCAACCCCTCGCAGCAGAGCTTCTTCATCGGCATCGGCTTCGCCGTGCCGATCGCCACGGCCGGCGGCGCCGCCGGCGCACCACCGCAGTAGCCCGGCCCGCAGGAACCACCAGGGAGGACCGCATGGAGACGCAGCGAACCGAGGACGGCCGTCAGGGCCCCCTCGAGCAGGCCCTCTACGAGGTGAAGAAGACCATCGTCGGGCAGGACCTGCTCCTCGAGCGGATGCTGGTCGCGCTCCTCGCCCGTGGGCACCTGCTCGTCGAGGGCGTCCCCGGCCTGGCCAAGACGATGGCGGTCAAGACGCTCGCACAGGCGATCGGCGGGCAGTTCCAGCGCATCCAGTTCACGCCCGACCTCGTCCCGGCGGACGTCATCGGCACACGCATCTGGAACCAGAAGGAGGGCGAGTTCCAGGTGTCCCTCGGTCCGGTCTTCGCCAACCTGGTGCTCGCCGACGAGATCAACCGCGCGCCGGCGAAGGTGCAGAGCGCCCTGCTCGAGGTGATGCAGGAACGGCAGGTCACGATCGGGCGCGAGACCTTCACGGCGCCGGACCCGTTCCTCGTCATGGCCACCCAGAACCCCATCGAGTCGGAGGGGACGTACGCCCTCCCGGAGGCGCAGGTCGACCGGTTCATGCTCAAGACGCTTGTCGGATACCCCTCTCCCGCAGAGGAGTTCGTGGTTGTCGAGCGGATGACCACCACCTACGAAGCCGCCCAGCGGGTCCTCGACCCCGAGCAGCTGGTCGCCTTCCAGCGCAAGGCGGACCAGGTCTACGTCGACCCCGCGGTGATCGAGTATGCCGTGCGGCTGGCGACGGCGACCCGCTCACCGGTGGCAGTGGGCCTGCCCGACCTCGCGCGGTACCTGTCGTTCGGAGCCAGTCCCCGTGCGTCGATCAACCTGGTGCTGGCCGGGAAGGCGCTGGCGTTCCTGCGGGGCCGTGACTTCGCGCGGCCGCAGGACGTCCGCGACATCGCTCGTGACGTCATGCGGCACCGGCTGGTCCTGTCCTACGAGGCGCTCGCGGAGGGGATCGGCGCCGACGACCTCCTGACCCCGGTCCTCGAAGCCGTCACGATGCCGGACGTGCCGCTGCGAGAACGCCGCCAGCAGACCAGCGAGACACCGTGGTCGCCGCAACCCCGCTGACGCCCGAGGGCCTCCTGCGCCGACTCCAGTGGCGGGTCGTGCGGCCGCTCGACGGCCGGATGCAGGGCGACTACCGCACCCTCTTCCGCGGCAGCGGGCTCGACTTCACCGACCTGCGCGAGTACGAGGCCGGCGACGACCTGCGCCACATCGACTGGAACGTCACCGCGCGCATGGACACCCCTTACGTCCGTGAGTACGTCGAGGACCGTGAGGTCACCGCGTGGCTGCTGCTCGACCGGTCGCCGTCGATGGGCTTCGGGCCGGTCGACCGGCAGAAGTCGCTGGTGCTGGCCGAGGTGGCGACCACCATCGCCCACCTGCTGTCACGCGGCGGCAACCGGGTGGGTGCGGTGCTCATGGACGCCGACCTGCGGATGGTGCCACCGGGCGCGGGGCGCAACCAGGTCCTGCGGATCGCCGGGGCGCTGCTCGAGCCGCCGCAGGAGCCGGCGGACCACTCCACCACCGACCTCGCCAAGCTGCTCCGGGCGGGGTTCGGGCTGGCTCGGCGCCGGAGCCTGCTCGCCATCATCTCGGACTTCATCACCCAGCCCGGCTGGGAGCGGCCACTTGCCCTGCTCGCACGGCGGCACGACGTCGTGGCCATCCAGGTCGTCGACCCGCGTGAGTCCGAGCTGCCCCCCGTCGGCATGGTGTACGTGGAGGACGCCGAGACCGGCGAGCAGATCTTCGTCGACACCAGCGACCCGGTGTTCCGGGTGCGCCTGGCCTCGGCCGCGCAGGAGCGCGCGGACGAGCTGGCCGCAGCCACCCGTCGCGCAGGGACGGACCTGCACCGGGTCGCGACCGACGACGACCTCGTCCGCGCGCTGGCCCGTATCTCCGAGCTGCGCCGTCGGAGGCGACGGTGAGCTTCGAGTGGCCGTGGGCGCTGGTACTGCTGCTCACCGTGCCGGTCCTTGTCGTGGCCTACCGCCGCCTCCAGAGGAGGCGGCTGGTCCGTCGGGCCGAGCTGGCGGCCGAGGGCCTCATCGCGCCGGAGCTGCTCGCCAAGGACCGCTGGCGCCACGTCGCACCCCTGCTCCTGCTCGGCGCCCTGACCCTCCTGCTGGCCTCGCTCGGGCGGCCGGTGGCCACCGTCGCCGAGCCGCACCGCGAGGGGACCGTGATCCTGGCCTTCGACGTCTCCACCAGCATGGCGGCCACGGACATGTCCCCCACCCGGCTGGACGCGGCCAAGGCTGCCGCCCGCACCTTCGTGTCGCGCCAGCCCTCCTCCATCCGCCTCGGCGTGGTCGCCTTCGGTGACAGCGCCCTGGTCTCCCAGCAGCCGACGGAGGACCGCTCCCTCGTGCTGGCGGCGATCGACCGGCTGAGGCCACAGGGCGGCACCGCGCTGGGCCGCGGGATCATCTCCGGGCTCAGCGCGATCGCCGGCAGGCCACTCACGGTCGACCCCACCCAGGACGGCAGCCTCGACGACGTCGACATCGGCTACTACGGCTCCGCAGCCATCGTCCTGCTCTCGGACGGGGAGAACACCACGTCACCCGACCCGCTCGCCGTCGCCGACCTGGCATCGGCCGCAGGGGTGCGGGTCTACCCCGTCGGGCTCGGCAGTCCCCAGGGCACGGTGCTCGACGTCGACGGGTTCCAGATCTCCACCGCGCTGGACGAGGAGACCCTTCGCAAGATCGCCGACGTCACCGGCGGCGCGTACCACAACGCCTCGGACGCGGCCGAGCTGGCGAAGGTTTACGACTCGGTCGACCTCGCCTGGACCACCCGCGGCGAGAAGCGAGAGGTGACCTCGTGGTTCGCCACCGCCGCGGCTGTCCTCCTGCTGCTCGGCGCCACGATCGCCGTGCTGCGGTCGGGGAGGGTGGTCTGACGTGCACTTCGGCCTGCCCTACGTCCTCATCGGCCTGCTGGCGCTGCCCGTCCTGCTCGCCGCCCACCTGTGGCAGCTACGGCGGAAGCGCCGCACGGCAGTCCGGTTCTCCAACGTCGCCCTGCTGCGAACCGTCGTGCCGAGCCAGAAGACGTGGCGCCGGCACGTCCCGCTGGCCCTGGTGCTCGCAGCCCTGGGCCTGCTCGCCGTCGCCGGGGCCCGGCCAACGGTGCGCGCACAGGTCCCGTTGTCCAGCTCTGCGGTCATCCTCGCCGTGGACGTCTCGGGGTCGATGTGCTCCACCGACGTCGAGCCGAACCGGCTGGCCGCAGCGCAGGAGGCGGTCCGCCGGTTCATCGACCGGCAGGACGACCGGACCCGCATCGGCCTGGTCGTGTTCTCCGGCTTCGCCCAGCTGGCGGTCGCCCCCACGACCGACCACGACCAGCTCCTCGACGCCGTGAACGGG
>DASUKI010000265.1:0-4477 GCA_036278855.1 Pedococcus sp. | reverse complement strand
CCGAACTCGTTGACGCCCTTGGGCACCGACCACCACATGCGACCCGGGCGCGAGAAGTCCTCGGACGGCCCGGTGTAGTAGATGCCACCGGTGTGCGTCGGTGCGATGAGGCACTCGATGGTGCGGACCGGGTCGGGGATGTCGAAGTGGGTGTCCGCCAGCTCCGCGATCGCCTCGTCGGCCCGTTCCTGCATCCAGGCCTTGAGTGCCGGGGTGCCGTGCAGCTGGTATGCCGTGTCGTCATCGAGGGCGGCGATGGCCTCCTTGACGGTGCTGCCGGGCTTCACCTGCTCGGCGACGGCCTGCATCTCTGCGGTGATCCGCTCCACCTCGGCCAGCCCCCAGCGATAGGTCTCCTCGAGGTCGACCTCGGCGCCGAGGAAGAGCCGGGACAACAGGCTGTAGCGCTCGCGGCCGCACGCGTCCGCCTCGGGCGCGCGGTCGAGGAGGGTGTCGCGCAGCCAGTCCTCGAGCTGGGCATAGGCGGCGGACGCGGCCTCGACGGCTGAGGTGAGCTGCTCCCGGGTGGTGTCGGCCAGGGCGCCGTCACCATCGCCGTCGGCGTTGCTCAGCGTGGCGTCGCGGAGCAGGGTGGCGAAGTAGCCCTCGGGCTCCGTGAGGTCCTCGCACTGCTTGATGCAGGCCTCGACCTGCCGGCGCGGCGCCACGTTGCCCTTCGCGGCTGCGCTCAGCAGGCTCTCCTTCCAGCCCTCGAGGGTCTGGGGCACCTTGCCCATGCGGCGGCTGAGCACCCCCCAGTCCTCGTCGGTGCCGGTGGCCATCAGGTCGAAGACGCCACGGATCTCCTGCAGGGGTGAGGCGATGACGTTGAGGGACATCTCGTCGAGGCCGGCGGCGTAGGTCTCCTCCGCCAGGCCAAGTCGCTCGCCCATGGCAGAGAGCGTGACCTTGTCGATGTCGTCGACGGGTGTGGCCGTGCCGAGCTCGGCGAGGGTCCGCTGGCGCAGCTCGGAGTGGGCCGCGAGGCCGGCGGGGGAGAAGTCGTCGAGGTCCTCGTCATGGCCCGGGATGCCCTGGTAGGTCGCCGTGATGGGGCTGAGGGCGACGTACTCGGCGAGGTAGGACTCGGCGATGCGGTCGATCTCGGTGGCCGGACGGGGCGCGGTCGTTTCGGTGCTCACGCGAGCGAAGGTACCCCAGCAACCTGCCGTCGCCGCCAGCCCATTACCGCCGGGCCGGAAAACCGCTGGCGGCGTTCCCTAGGGTGGGAGACATGCCTGGGCACGTCCTGTCCCTCAACGTCGGCGCCCCCGAACCCAACGCCGCCAAGGGAACCCTGCCGACCGGCATACACAAGGTCCCGGTGGCCGAGGCCGACGTCCGCGCGCCCGGCCCCAAGCACGGTGGGCTCGGCAGCGGGCTGGACGGTGACTTCATCGGCGACCAGCGCCACCACGGCGGCGACTACCAGGCGGTCTACGCGTTCGCTCGCGAGCAGCTCGACCGGTGGGGGACCGAGCTGGGTCGCTGGCTGCCGAACGGCGCCTTCGGCGAGAACCTCACCACCCGTGGCGTCGCGGTCGACGACGCCCTCGTGGGCGAACGCTGGGCCGTCGGTGACGAGGTCGTCCTCGAGGTGTGCGGGCCCCGGATCCCGTGCTCGACGTTCCAGGCCCGCATGGGTGAGCGCGGCTGGGTCCGGCGGTTCACCGAGGTCGGCCTCACCGGCGCCTACCTGTCGGTCGTGACGCCGGGCAGGGTGCGGCAGGGCGACGCCGTCGAGGTGCTCGACCGCCCCGGCCACGGCATCACCGTCCCGATGGCCTTCCGTGCCTTCACCGGCGATCTCGACCTCGCCCAGCGGGTGCTTGCAGCAGGCTGCCTCGTCGACGTCGAGGCCGCCGAGCTGCGCGAACGGGTGGCCAAGCGCCGCCGCTCGACGCCGGCCCCGGAGCTGGACTGACCCAACCCGCTCCCGACGCCAGTAATCCACCCAAATGGACTGAGACTTGCGTGGGCACCGCGCCAGTAATCCACCCAAATGGACTGAAACTTGCGTGGCCGGGGCATCAAACACGCCGCTGCCACCATGCCTGTGGATAACCCAGCAGCCGACCGCCGCAGAGACGGCACAGTTGACTCATGCGGTCCTGCTTCGACCCCACCAGCCCGTTCAGCCGCGCCGATGCGCTTGAGGCCGGCGTCTCCGACCGAGTCCTCGCGGGACCGCGGTTCCGCAAGCTCTTCACCGGCTCCTACGTGGCCGCCGACATACCAGACACGCTGGTGGTCCGAACCAGGGGAGCACTCGCGATCATGCCGAGCGACGGCGTCGTGAGCCACTTCACCGCAGCGCGCCTCTGGCGCGGTTGCGTGCCGGACAGCCCGAATGTGCACCTGTCCTTCACCCGAGACGTCGGCACTGGCATCGCCGGGATCAAGCTGCACCGCTTCGGGCGACCGATGGCCGTCTCTCGACGCCACGGTCTTCCGGTGACCACGCCCGAGCAAACCCTCCTCCACCTCGCTCGCCCCCTCGACCTGGTCGAGCTCGTCGCGTGCGCCGACCAGTTCGTCCGGCGCCGCATCACCACGCCAGAGGACCTCGCCCACTTCGCGCGCCAGTACGGCGGGCAGGGCAGCGCGCTGGCCGCACGTGCGGCCGAGCTGTCGCGTCCACGGGTGGACTCGGCCTCGGAGACCCGGGTGCGGCTGCTCATGGTGCTCGGGGGCCTGCCGGAGCCAATCGTGAACCACCCCATCCTGCGTCCCGACGGCACGGTGGAGTACCGCCTCGACCTCGCCTTCCCCGAGCAGCTGCTCGCGATCGAGTACGACGGACGCTGGCACGACACACCCGAGCAGCGGGCGCTTGACGAGGCCCGGCGTGCGGAGCTTGTGCGACGTGGCTGGCACTTCGTGATCCTCCACTCCGAGGACATCTACGCAGCCCCGGAGTCCACGCTGGCGGCACTGCACGCCGAGCTCGGACAACGCGGCATACCAGTCCCTGCCCGGTTGCACGACGAATGGCGACTGCACTTCGCCACCCGAGAGCTGAGCGCCTGAGGGCGCCGTGCGGCGGTGCAAGTTTCAGTCCATTTGGGTGGATTACCGACGGCAGGGGGGCGGTGCAAGTTTCAGTCCATTTGGGTGGATTACTGGCGGGGCCAGGCGGAGGCGCGCCACGCGCCCGGGCCGGGCTGCGGGGGGCGGCGCACCCCGCGTTCGCGGGAGCCCCACTGCGAGGTATGCCGCGGGGCCGGCTTCGCATCGCCGCCCGCCGAGGCGGCGGACAGGACCGCGAGCAGTGCGGCGACCTCCTCGGGCGTCGCGTCGCCGCGGACCAGGCGCAGCGGGGGCCGGCCTGCCGTACCCGTGGTGTCGTCTGGAGCCGTCATCACAAAGGAATGTTCCCGTGCTTCTTCGGCGGCAGGGTCTCGCGCTTGGAGCGCAGCGCCCGCAGCGCCCGGGTGACGTTCATGCGCGTGTTGGAGGGGGTGATGACGGTGTCGATGTAGCCGCGTTCGGCGGCGACGTACGGGTTGGCCAGGGTGTCCTCGTACTCGGCGATGAACCGCTGCCGGGCCTGTTCGACGTCCTCGCCGGAGTCCTCGGCCGCCTGGAGCTGGCGCCGGTACAGGATGTTGACCGCGCCCTGCGCGCCCATCACCGCGATCTGCGCGGTGGGCCACGCCAGGTTGATGTCGGCGCCGAGGTGTTTGGACCCCATGACGTCGTAGGCGCCGCCGTAAGCCTTTCGGGTGATGACGGTGACCAGCGGGACGGTCGCCTCCGCGTAGGCGAAGATCAGTTTCGCGCCGCGGCGGATGATGCCGTCCCACTCCTGGTCGGTGCCCGGCAGGAAGCCCGGCACGTCGACGAAGGTCAGCACCGGGACGTTGAACGCGTCGCAGGTCCGCACGAACCTGGCGGCCTTCTCGGATGCGTCGATGTCGAGGGTGCCCGCGAACTGCATCGGCTGGTTGGCGACCACCCCGACCGAGCGCCCCTCGATCCGTCCGAAGCCGCAGATGATGTTCGGCGCGAACATCTCGTGCACCTCCAGGAAGTCCGCGGTGTCGTCCGCCGTGCTGTCCACGACGTGCTCGATCACCGTGTGCATGTCGTACGGCGTGTTCGCGGAGTCGGGGACGAGGGTGTCGAGCTCGCGGTCGTGGTCGGTGACCTCGAGGGAGTCGGGCTCGTCGGGGTCGTCGGCGAAGCTGGGCGGGTCCTCGAGGTTGTTCGAGGGCAGGTAGGACAGCAGGGCCTTGACGTAGTCGATGGCGTCCTGTTCGTCGTCGCCCATGTGGTGCGCCACACCGGACCTGGTGTTGTGCGCGCGGGCGCCGCCGAGGTCCTCGAACGACACGTCCTCACCGGTGACCGTCTTGATGACCTCGGGACCGGTGATGAACATGTGCGACGTCTGGTCGACCATGACGGTGAAGTCGGTGACGGCGGGGGAGTAGACCGCCCCGCCCGCGCACGGGCCCATCACGAGCGAGATCTG
>DASUKI010000264.1:0-3204 GCA_036278855.1 Pedococcus sp. | reverse complement strand
GGCGACGTGAGCATCCGGCGCGCGTACGGCGACTGGTTCGACGCCCGGCTCAAGCGGTGGGAGCCGCTGTTGCGCAGCGAGCGGATCCGCTCGGTCCAGCAGTTCGGCTACACCAAGGGCAAGAACGCCACCGACATGGCGCTGGTCATCGACGCGGTCTCGCTGCTGAACACCGAGCGGCCGGACGCGTTCGCGATCGTCTCGTCCGACGCCGACTTCACGCCCCTCGTCCTGCACCTGCGCGAGCACGGCGTCGAGGTCTACGGGTACGGAAACGCCAAGACGCCCAAGCCATTTCGCGACGCGTGTACGAAGTTCACGCCGATCCGCGCCCGGACCAGGGCCGAGGCGCCTTCGGGTGGGCGGGCCGCGACCGACGTGGAGGACCGCCTGCGCAAGGCCGTGGCCGCAGCGCAGGGCAAGGACGGCTGGGCGCGGATCCAGGCCGTGCGCGTCCAGCTCGGGCCGAAGGCGTCGTTCAACCCCAGCGACTACGGAGCCTCGACCCTGACCAAGCTGCTCAAGAACACCGGCGGCTTCGAGCTGAAGGACGAGGGCAGCCCGGCGGTGAGGGTGCGGCTCTCGGAGGACGACGAGCCCGGGGCTAGTCGGGCCTAGTCGGCAACGACGATCCCCAGCTCGGCAGCGAGCAGGGGGCCCAGGTCGATGAGCTGGAGCGGCGAGATGGTCGCGCCGCGCAGCCCGGCCAGGCCGCGCGGCGCGAGCAGGTCGGCGGTGCTCAGGTCGACGTCGGTCATCCGCGCCCGGCCGAAGTCCGGCGACACCACCCGTGAGCCCTCGAACGACACCTGGGTCAGGGTGGCCTCGGCGAGGTCCGGCTCGAGGAGCTGGCAGTCCACCAGCTGCACGTCGACGAGCGTTGCGCCGCGCAGGTTGAGGAACTCGATCTTGCACCCCTCGAACCGCACCCGGCGCAGCTCCGCCCCGTAGAGCTGGACCGCCCCCAGCCGCGCCCCCTGGACCACGCAGTCCTGCCACGTCGACTCGGCGAGGTCCACGCCCGCTCCGTGCACGGCATACAGGCCGCAGTCGCTGAACCGGGCGCGAGGCGCACGCAGCTCGGTGAGGTCACACCGCTGGAACGTGCACTCGAGGAAGCGGGCATTTGCGGCGGACTGCCCGCTCAGGTCGCCCGTGAGGACCTCTCCGTCGAGGTCTGCGTCGGTCGTGAGCATCGCCCCATCGTCGCGCACCCGGACGGACAAGGCAGAATGTGGCCTTCGCCAACGACGACGACAGATCGGGGACGCGGATGTCCGAGACCGACTTCAAGCCGGGCCTGGAGGGCGTGATCGCCTTCGAGTCCGAGATCGCCGAGCCCGACAAGGAGGGCGGCGCGCTGCGCTACCGCGGCGTCGACATCAAGGACCTTGTGGGGCGGGTCAGCTTCGGGCAGGTGTGGGGGCTGCTCGTGGACAACGAGTTCGACCCGGGGCTGCCCCCGGCCGAGCCGTTCCCGCTGCCGGTGCACACCGGCGACATCCGCGTCGACGCCCAGTCCGCGCTGGCCCAGCTGGCGCCGATGTGGGGCTTCAAGCCGCTGCTGGACGTCTCCGACGACGAGGCCCGCGAGCAGCTGGCCCGGGCGTCGGTGATGACCATGTCGTTCATCGCGCAGTCGGCTCACGGGCAGGACACGCCGATGGTGCCGCAGCGCAGGGTGGACGAGGGCCGGACGATCGTCGAGCGGTTCATGATCCGCTGGCGCGGCGAGCCCGACCCCAAGCACGTCGAGGCCATCGACGCCTACTTCATCTCCGCCGCCGAGCACGGCATGAACGCCTCGACGTTCACGGCGCGCGTCATCGCCTCGACCGGCGCCGACGTGGCGGCCTGCCTCTCCGGCGCGATCGGGGCCCTGTCCGGACCGCTGCACGGCGGCGCGCCCTCGCGGGCCCAGCACATGATCGAGGGAGTCGAGCAGCTGGGCGACGCCACCGCGTACGTCAAGCAGGTGCTGGACCGCGGGGAGCGGCTCATGGGCTTCGGACACCGGGTGTACCGCGCGTACGACCCGCGCGCCGCGGTGCTCCGCGACACCTGCAAGCGGCTCGGCGCACCGCGCTACGAGGTGGCCCTCGAGCTCGAGAAGGCCGCCATCGCGGCCCTCGCCGAGCGCCACCCCGAGCGCAAGATGGAGACCAACGTCGACTACTGGGCGGCCGTGCTGCTCGACTTCGCCGAGGTGCCCGGCTCGATGATGACGCCGCTGTTCGCGAGTGCCCGGACCGCCGGCTGGTCCGCACACATCCTCGAGCAGAAGAAGACCGGCCGGCTGATCCGCCCGTCGGCGCGCTACGTCGGCGAGGGGCCGCGCGGCATCGAGGCGGTCAAGGGCTACCACGCCTGAGTGGCCTCGTCGTCTGCCACCGCGTGCAAAACGGCGGTTGCGCGCCATGACGGTCGGTTGTTTCTCCCGGTTCTGTCGCGCAACTGCCGTTTCACGTATGCCGCGTGGCCGGCTCTCGCTTGCGTCTGCGAGATTGGCGTCCGGGTGGCGGACCTCACGTCCCACCCTGCGGACGCAGGTGGGAGACTGACGCGCGACAACGGCGTCAGTCCCCTGACCCCGCCGCGACCCCGCGGCTGCCCCGCAAAGGTGAACCCGTGAGCGCCAACCCCCTGACCATCCCCGCCGAGCTGCTCCCCAAGGACGGCCGGTTCGGCTCCGGCCCATCGAAGGTCCGCCCCGAGCAGGTGGACTACCTCGCCGGCCTCGGCACCACGGTGCTCGGCACCTCCCACCGCCAGGCGCCCGTCAAGGGCCTCGTCGGGGCGGTCCGCGAGGGCCTGGCCGAGCTGTTCTCCCTCCCGGAGGGCTACGAGGTCGTGCTGGGCAACGGTGGCTCGACCGCGTTCTGGGACATCGCCGCGTTCGGGCTGGTCCGCGAGAAGGCCCAGCACCTCGCGTTCGGAGAGTTCTCGAGCAAGTTCGCGACGGTCACCAACAACGCGCCGTTCCTCGCCGACTCGACCGTCGTCAAGGCCGAGCCCGGCACCCTGCCCGCCCCCCGGCCCGAGGCGGGCGTCGACGTCTACGCATGGCCGCACAACGAGACCTCGACCGGTGTCATGGCCCCCGTCCAGCGGGTCGAGGGCGCCGACGACGACGCGCTGGTCCTGGTCGACGCGACCTCCGGCGCCGGCGGCCTGCCCGTCGACGTGCGCGAGGCCGACGTCTAC
>DASUKI010000263.1:0-20606 GCA_036278855.1 Pedococcus sp. | reverse complement strand
GAAACCCTAACCATCGCCGGTGACAGTAGCCCAGCGAGCCGGGGGGCATGAGGCCCCCCGCGCACCCGGCAGAGCCCGCTGACCCTTGCTGCCTTCCGGCCCTGGGGGAGTTGGGCGAGATGCCGCCGCACGGGGGGTTGGGTGCGAGTGTAGGGGAGGCACGTAGCCGGCCCCAACCCAGGCCTCAGCGCCGATTTCAGCAACGCTCCGACCGACCGGTAGCCTCTGCGGCGGAGGATTCGCCTAGTGGCCTATGGCGCTCGCTTGGAAAGCGGGTTGGGTGCAAGCCCTCAGGGGTTCGAATCCCCTATCCTCCGCCACGGCGTGAGCAGCGCTCCGCCACACGATGTCTCGGGTCATCCCGGAGGCGTTCGATCACTTGACGCACTCGCACCAGCGCAGCACGCGAAGCGCTCGCAGCGTGTTCCAGCGGCTCGGCTTGCCGTCGCCGGCCTCCATCTCGAAGTGCACGAGACCCGGATGGGTGTTCTCCAGCAGCCAGCTGCCGTCAGGCTGCTGTTTGGAGCGGAGGTGCTCCATGGCTTCGGACAGCCGCTCGTCAGGGGTTCCACCGACCGAACGGAAGTAGTCGAGCGCGCGAAGGACGTCGTAGTACCACTGCACCGGGAACGAGAACTGGAGCCAGTCCCTGTCCGCGACCTCACCCGTGCTCGCTCGTCGGAACAGGCTGCGTGACAGCAGATACTCCTCACCGCGCCGGCGAGCTTCCGCGACCGCGTTGGCCCCGCCGGCGCGCTCGTACTCCCACAGCCCGTCCAGCACGCAGATCGTGGTGTGGAAAGACGACCTGGTCGACCCGTTCTCGGCCTCGCAGTTCCATCCGCCGTCCTCGAGCTGCTCGCCGAGTAGCCGTGCGATGATGCCGTCGACGTCTTCGCCGAAGTACGCGCCGACCGCGACGGCGCCGCCGTTGATGCACGGCTCGACCTCGCCCTCGAAGAACGGCTCCCCGGCGTACTCCCACCTGCACCGGTCGCGTACGCCGTCCACCGCGGCACGTACGGCGGGTGCGGCCGGATCGATACCGAATTCGCGAAGCAGCCGCAGGGTGGGCAGCGTCGCGGTCCAGGGCTGGGCCTCCGGGTCGCCCACCACCGGCCCGCGTGGTCGCCAGTCGCGGCTCGGGAAGCAGGCGCCACCGGCCCACTGCCCGTCCTCCTGGAGGTCGAGAAGCCGCTTGCCCCAACCCGTTTCCGCAACGTGCGCCCGCTCTGCGGCCACCTCGGTCGTCGGTGCGTCCACCACGTCGCGGAGGACCTGCCACCGGATCGCGGGATCGGCGTCGAGGAGCCAGCTGGTGAGATCCATATCCATCCACGGAACGCTAGCGGCGATTCCGGACGATCGGCTTCCTGTACGTCGAACCCGTCGCCCGGCCGGGCTCCGCGCTGCGAGAGGATGGGTGCATGGGTGCACTTCTCGCCGTCCGCTTCCTCGCAGAGCTCGGCCTCCTCGTCGCGTTCGGGTGGGGCGGATGGTTCTTGGTGGATCCGCTGGCGATCGCGATCGTGCTGGCGGTCGGGCTGCCTGCACTGGCTGCGTTCGTCTGGGGTCGATGGCTCGCGCCCCGTGCCACGGGCAGGCTCCCGGACCCGGCGCGACTGGGTGTGGAGATGACGCTGTTCGCGCTCGCGCTGCTGCTGGTGGCGGGCGCACACCCCCGCCCGCACAGCGTGGTGTTCGGGCTGGTGGTCTTCGTCGCGTTCCTGGTCAGCCTGCCCGCACGGCACGCCAAGGTGTGAGGCACGCCTGCGTGCCCGCCTATGCTTGGTGCTCGTGATCTTCAAGCGCGTCGGTGCCGGCAGGCCGTACCCCGAGCACGGGCTGGATGCCAAGGAGTGGGCGACCCTGCCGCCCCGCCAGGTGCGCCTCGACGAGCTGGTCACCACCAAGGACACCCTGCAGCTGGCCACGCTGCTGGACGAGGACTCGACGTTCTTCGGTGACCTGTTCGCCCACGTCGTCGAGTGGGACGGAGACCTGTACCTCGAGGACGGCCTGCATCGGGCGCTGCGCGCTGCCCTCCAGCAGCGGCACGTCCTTCACGCACGCGTCCATGTGATGGCAGGCTGAGCGATCGTGCTTCGACGACACCTCACCACGGCGGTGACGCTGCTCGTGCTGTGCGGGATCCTGGTGGTGGCCCTCGTGGTCGGCTACCACGCGCTGTTCGCCCCGATCGACACCACGAGCGAGCCCGATGCGTCCGCCTCACCCACCTGTAGCACTCACACCGTGGTCAAGAAGCACCGGCTGCGCACGAAGGACATCCGGGTCTCGGTCTACAACGGCGGCCACCGCTCGGGACTGGCCGGCGACACGATGGGCGGGCTCGTCAAGAGGGGCTTCCGCCGTGGCGAGGTGGGCAATGCCCCCAACAGCGTGAAGCTGCGGTTCGTACAGGTGTGGACCACCATCAAGGACGATCCGGCCGCGAAGCTGGTCGGCGAGCAGTTCGGCAAGACCACTCTGATCAAGGTCCGCAAGAAGAGCCTCGGCCCCGGCATCGACGTGATCGTCGGCAACGACTTCCGTGGGCTGAAGAAGGCGCCGAAGTCGATCGAGTTCACGCAGAAGGAGAAGGTCTGCACCGGCGCTTCGAGCTCTCCTTCCTCCGACGGTTCCGAGGGCTGAGGATCAGTCCAGCCAGTGCGCCAGCCGGCCGCGCCGGGACACGTCGCGCAACCGCTGCTCGGCGGCCTCGCGCACCTTGCGCGGGGTCACCACGAGTACGTCGTCACCGCGGCGGAACACGGTGCGGGGGTCCGGGACCAGTGTCTGACCGTCCCTGACGATCAGCGAGACCGACGCCCCGACGGGCAGCCGCAGCTCGTTCACCTCGACACCGTGCATCCGCGAGCCCGGGGTGATGCTGATCTGCAGCAGGTCGGCCGCGATCCGCTCCAGCGGGGCCGCCTCCACGTCGAGGTCACGCGGTTCGTGACGGCCGCTGACGCCGAGCCAGCGCGCCACGACAGGCAGCGTGGGCCCGGTCAGCAGGGTGTAGATCACCACCATCACGAACACGATGTCGAACAGCTCGGCGGCGTGCGCGACGTGCTCGGCCAGCGGGATCGTGGTGAGCACGATGGGGACCGCGCCGCGGAGGCCGGCCCAGGACACGAACGCGTGCTGCCGCCACGAGAGCCTGGTGGCCCAGGCGCACGCGACCACCGACAGCGGCCGGGCCACCACGGTGAGCAGCAGTCCGGTGAGCACCGCGATCACCACGTGCTGCCACGAGATCCGCCCGGGTGAGGCGAGCAGGCCCAGCATCACGAACAGTCCGATCTGTGCCAGCCAGGCCACGCCCTCGGAGAACGACCGGGTGGCGTTGCGGTGCGGAAGGTCCGAGTTGCCCAGCACCAGCGCCGCGACGTACACCGCGGCGAACCCGGACGAGTGCAGGGCGCTGGCCCCGGCGTACGCCAGGATCGACAGCGACAGCGCGGCGAGCGGGTACAGGCCGACCGCGGGGAGCGCGGCCCTGCGCATCACCCAGCTGCCGCCGAAGCCGACGATCAGGCCGCAGACAACGCCGAGCAGCAGCTCGTAGGCGACGATCCCGACGAAGCCGCCGACCCCGTGATCGAGGGCAGAACCCGCGCTGACCAGCGCTACCAGCAAGGCGGTCGGAGCGTCGTTGAGCCCGGACTCGGCCTCGAGCGCGCCGGTCAGGGTGCGCGGCAGAGGCACCCGGCGCAGCACCGAGAACACGGCCGCGGCGTCGGTCGGGGAGGTGACCGCGCCGAGCAGCACGGCCAGTCTCCAGTCCAGCCCGAACGCGTAGTGAGACCCCACCGCCACGACCGCCACGCTGACCCCCACGCCGAGGGTGGCCAGCACGACGCCGAACGGCATCTGCGGCCGGATCTCCTTCCAGGAAGTGGTCAGTCCACCTTCGGCGAGGATCAGCGCCAGCGCGAAGAAGCCGAGAGCGTGTGCCAGGTCGGCATCGTCGAAGCGGATCCCCACTCCGGACTCGCCGAGCAGCACGCCCATGAGCAGGTACAGCAGCAGGCTGGGCAGGCCGGCGCGCACGGAGAGGCGCACCGCCACGATGGCCACGAGCATGACGACGGCGCCGACCAGCAGCGCGGTGTCCAGCTGCTGGGCGTCGAAAGTCATGCCCACCTCGGCGTCGCGGTTGGTGTCGGCGCCTGCAGTCTAGGGGGCGCACGGACCGCCGAGAGGGTACGGCGAGCGGCAGAGGGTCAGCAGCTCAGCGGTGGGTCAGGTCGGTGACCTCTCGCCACGACCCTGCGGAGACCTCGGCTCCTTCGCGACCGAACCAGCCCTTGCACTGCTCGATGGTGCGGCCGAGCAGGTCGACGAGGATGCCGTCGACGTCGTCGATGACCGAGCACGCGATGCCGGACACCGCCGAGTGCACGATCGCGGGCGCGCTCCGCCGCGCGAAGCTCCCCGGGCCTCCCCACCCGATCGCGACGAACCCCCGCGCCCAGTCCCGCGCCACGGGTACGGCGTCCAGCGCCCGCGCGGTGCGTGGCGAGACGTACCGCCGGTCGTGGCCCTCCAGGCCGGCGAGCACCCGCTCGCACCGCAGCAGACCGACCGCAGCCACGCCCTGGCGCTCCGCGGAGGAGATCGGCAACGCGGTCAGGGCGACCTCGCGGGCGATCCAGGCGTCGACCCTCGGGTCGTCGCTGCGCAGTCCGATCACCTCCGGGATCATCGGCGCCAGCTCGCGTCTCGCGGCGTCGCCGACGTGGTCGTTCACGTCGCGGGCGAGCGCGGCCAGCAGCCGGTGCGTGCACGCCGGGTGGTCCGACCACTTCTCCCCGGCGAGATAGGACGCGAGCTCCATGAAGCACGCCCCCTTGCGGGGGTTGCGGTGCTTGCCACGCGAGAGCACGGGCATCAGGTCGGGAGTGCCATTCAGGTTCGTCTGCGTCATGTCGACCAGCTCCGGTAACCGAATCCTCCGCGTGCGTGGATCGCACGCGACCTCGTCCAAGTTTGCGACTGCCGGGCCTGTACCCACAAGACCCCGGCGCATGCCGCGGAGATTCGGCTTGGCGGTGGCGGTGGTCCTGGCTCTGCGCCAAGCGCGCACCAGCGCTTGTTGGACCACATCCTCGGCATCGTTGGGGCTGCTCAGCCGGCGCGCGTCGCGTTGTTCTCGGCGAGATCGACCTCGCGATCCTCGAAGACGAGTGGGCTGCGGGGCACTACTAATGCCCTCAGGCACCATCCCGGCACCAGAACGGTGCCTGAGGGCATGAGCGCGCCTCAGACGGTCGCCACCCCGAAAAGGATGTCCAAAACAATCGCATTTGTGCCCCCGGGCACTGCTTGGCCCTGTGGCGGTGGCGGTGGGATTCGAACCCACGGTGGAGTTGCCCCCACACACGCTTTCGAGGCGTGCTCCTTTGGCCGCTCGGACACGCCACCGCGGATGAGGGTACCGGAGGGGTGGCGGGCCCGGAAATCCGAACTCGTCAGAGCCGGTGACCGTCGAAGAACCCCCGGAGCAGCCGCGACGACTCCTCGGCGAGCACGCCGGCGACCACCTCGGGCCGATGGTTGAGCCGCTGGTCGCGGACCACGTCCCACATCGACCCGACGGCTCCTGCCTTCTCGTCGTACGCGCCGAACACCAGCCGCTGCAGACGGGCGAGCACGACAGCGCCCGCGCACATCGTGCACGGCTCCAGGGTGACCACGAGGGTGCACCCGTCGAGCCGCCACGTCCCGAGGGCCGCCGACGCCTCACGAAGGGCCAGCATTTCCGCGTGCGCGATGGGGTCGCCGTCGGCCTCACGACGGTTGCAGCCTCGTCCCACGACGTTCCCCGAGGAGTCGAGTACGACGGCCCCCACCGGCACGTCGCCGGTCGCCAGGGCGGAGCCGGCCACGTGCAGAGCCTCCCGCATGGCAGGCACCCAGAGCTCATGGGCCGGCATCGAGGGACGAGGCGGGGTCAGGGCGCCGAGACCCCGGCGATCTCGTCGTACAGCCGGCCGAAGCCGAGCCGGGCGGCGATGTCGCCGAGGAGCTCGTCGGGGTACAGGTCGTAGTCGTCGAGCAGCGCGCCCATCGCCATCGCGTCCATGCCGAGGTCGGCGACTATCCCGAGGTCTCCGGCAGGGACCTGCTCGTCGTCCTCGGGCAGCGGCAGTTCGAGGAACTCCACCACCTCGCGCGCGATCGGCCAGTCGGAGGCGGCAGTGACGTCGGAGAGCAGCACGATCGTGCGCGGGCCGAGCACCCGGACGAGCAGGAAGAAGTCCTCGTCGACCGACACCAGGCCGAGCGCGCCACCGTCGCCGGGCCAGCGGCGCAGCTCGCTCGCGAAACCGTCGAGGTCCGATGCGGCATCCTCGGAGAGCTCCTCGAGCTGCCAGAGGCCCTCCTCGCGATACGCGACCAGCGCGAAGTCCACGCCCTCGGCGCTCGCCTGCGACTCGTCGGACATGTCACCTCCAGGTGGCGCGCGCACCGCGGTCACGGTGTGCCCAGTCGATCGTGACAGGTTGCCCGCCCTGGCACCAGGGACATTTCGCGGCCGGTGGACAGGGCAGTAGGTTGACGGCCATGCGCATCCACGTCGCCGACCACCCGCTGATCGCCCACAAGCTCACCGCGCTGCGCGACGAGCAGACGGACTCGCCGACGTTCCGCCGGCTCGCCGACGAGATGGTCACGCTGCTGGCCTACGAGGCGACCCGCGACGTGCGCGTGGACACGGTGAGCGTGCAGACGCCGGTGAGTACGGCGGAGGGGGTCAAGCTGGCCGCACCCAAGCCGCTGGTGGTGCCGATCCTGCGTGCCGGGCTGGGCATGCTCGACGGGATGATGCGGCTGCTACCGACCGCGGAGGTGGGGTTCCTCGGCATGGTCCGCAACGAGGAGACGCTGCAGGCCTCGACGTACGCCGAGCGGCTTCCCGACGACCTGTCCGGCAGGCAGTGCTTCGTGCTCGACCCGATGCTGGCCACCGGGGGCACGCTGTCCGCGGCGATCCAGTTCCTCACCGACCGCGGCGCCGGCCACATCACCGCGATCTGCCTGCTCTCGGCGCCGGAGGGCTGCGAGCGGTTGCAGAAGGAGCTGGACGGCGTCGACATCCCGGTGACGATCGTGACCGCCGGGATGGACGAGAAGCTCAACGAGCACGGCTACATCGTGCCGGGTCTCGGGGACGCCGGGGACCGGCTGTACGGCATAGTCGACTAATCGCCACCGTCACATGTCGAAGATCGGCACCACACCGGTGGCGATCAGCACCAGGATCACGATGACCAGGATGCCGAGCACGGCGTACGACACGGCCTTGGACCGGGTCTGCTCGGGTGGCTCGGGCGCCTCGTAGCGATGCCCGTCGGGGCGCGCCATGGGCTCTTTGTCGTCGGCCATCCCACAAGTGTAACCCGGTGTTACACAGGCGCTTGCAGAGTCACAGCGCCTTGACGGCCGCGCCTCATAGCGCCTTGACGGCACTGAGCAGCTTGCCGAGCGAGTCCTTGGCGTCTCCGAACAGCAGCGTGGTCTTCGGGTCGAACAGCAGCTCGTTCTCGATGCCCGCGAAGCCGGGCCGCATCGAGCGCTTCAGGAACACCACCTGCTGTGCCTCGTCGGCGGCCAGGATCGGCATGCCGTAGATCGGCGCCCCGGGAGTGGTCTTTGCGGCGGGGTTCACCACGTCGTTGGCGCCCACGACGAGCACGACGTCGGTCTGCTTGAACTCCCCGTTGATGTCGTCCATCTCCTTGAGCTGCTCGTAGGGCACCTGCGCCTCGGCGAGCAGCACGTTCATGTGACCGGGCATCCGGCCGGCGACGGGATGGATCGCGTAGTCGACGGCGATCCCCCGCGCGCCGAGCACGTCGACCAGCTCGCGCAGCGTGTGCTGGGCCTGGGCGACCGCGAGCCCGTAGCCCGGCACGACGATCACCTTGTTCGCGTAGCCGAGCAGGATCGCCACGTCCTGCGGACCCGCCGAGCGCACCGGGCGGTCCGAGGCCTCGCCGGCGCCGAGCGTGGAGCCGCCCTTGAGCGCTCCGAAGAGGATGTTGACCACGGAGCGGCCCATCGCGGCTGCCATCAGCTTGGTGAGGAACGATCCGGACGCGCCGACCAGCGTGCCGGCGACCAGCAGCAGCGTGTTGCCGAGCACGTAGCCGCCGGCGGCGACGGTGAGGCCGGTGAACGCGTTGAGGAGTGAGATCACGATGGGTACGTCGGCGCCGCCGACGGGCAGCACGAGGAGTACGCCGAGCAGCAGGCCCACCAGCGCGAGCACCACGCCGACCCACACAGCCGGGGTGGCGACCGTGAACGCCCACAGCACGAGCCCTGCGGCGAGCGAGAGGCCGAAGACGAACGGCAGCCCGGGGAAGATCACCGGCCGCGAGGTCATCAGCTCCTGGAGCTTGGCGAAGGTGATCATCGACCCGGAGAACGACACCGCCCCGACCAGGATGGTGAACCCGGTGGCCACCAGCGTGAACCGGGGCGGGCCGCTGCCGATCATGTCGCCGAGCTCGAGCAGCGCGACCAGGGCTGCCGCTCCGCCGCCGACGCCGTTGAACAGCGCGACCAGCTGCGGCATCTGGGTCATCTGCACCCGCCGCGCCCCGACGAACCCGACTGCCGAGCCGATGACCAGCACGACAAGGATCGCGGCCAAGTGGTGGATCGGGGCGTAGAAGAACACGATCACGACCGCGACGACCGCACCCAACGCGCCCAGGGCGTTGCCGGCGCGCGCGTGCCTCGGCGAGGACAGGCCCTTGAGGGCCAGGATGAAGCAGATCGCAGCGGCCAGGAAGACCAGCTGCACCCAGACAGGGATCATCGGTCCCTCCGCCGGAACATGTGCAGCATCCGGTCGGTGACCACGAACCCGCCGACCATGTTCAGGCTGGCCAGGAACACTGCCACCAGTCCCACGATGAGCTCGCCGGTGGTGTTCGCCAACCCGGTGACCAGGATGGCGCCGAGCAGGATGATCCCGTGGATGGCGTTCGCGCCGGACATCAGCGGGGTGTGCAGCGTCGAGGAGACCTTGGAGATCACCTCGGTGCCGACGAACACGCTGAGCACGAAGAACGTCAGCAGGACGATCGGCTCACTCATCTGCTCCCCCCTCCAGAGTCTCTCGGGTGGGCTGGTGCCGGACCTCGCCGTCGTGCGTGAGGCAGCAGCCCGCCACGATCTCGTCGTCGAAGTCCGGCGCGAAGGCCGGTGGCTCCTCCTCGCTGGACCGGGTCATCAGGCTCACCAGGTTGACGATGTTCTGTGCGTAGAGGCGCGACGCCGGCCCCGGCATCTGCGCGGGGACGTTCTCGCCGCCCCAGACCTGTGCACGGCCGATCCGCACCACCTGGCCGGGCTGGGAGCCCTCGACGTTCCCGCCTGACTCCGCGGCCAGGTCGACCACGACCGTGCCCGGGCCCATCTGCTCGACCATCTCGGCAGTCACCAGCAGCGGCGCCGCCCGCCCGGGGACGGCGGCGGTGGTGATCAGTGCGTCCGCGGCGGCGATGTACGGCGTGAGGAGCTCTCGCTGCCGGGCGGCGCGGTCCTCGGTCATCTCCCGGGCGTAGCCGCCGGCGCCCTCCAGCGTGTCCAGCTCCAGGTCGATGCTCTTGGCGCCCATCGAGGCGATCTCCTCCGCGGCGGCCGCACGCACGTCGTACGCCTTGACGACCGCACCGAGCCGCTTCGCGGTGGCGATCGCCTGGAGCCCCGCGACGCCGGCGCCGAGCACCACGACCTCCGCAGGAGGCACCGTCCCGGCGGCGGTCATGTTCAGTGGGAAGAACCTGCGCAGCATCCCCGCGGCGACCACAGCGCACCGGTAGCCGGAGACCAGCGACTGCGACGACAGCGCGTCCATCGACTGGGCACGCGAGATCCGTGGCACCAGCTCCATCGCGAACGCGGTGATCCCACAGTCGCGCAGGTCCTTGACCAGGTCGAGGTTGGCCGCGATCGGCAGGAACGACATCGTCGCAGTGCCCGCCGGCAACCGGCGCACCACCGCGGTGTCGAGCGGGTTCACCGACACCACCAGGTCCGCGCCGTCCAGCGCCTCCCCGGAAACGGTCGCACCGGCCCCGGCGTAGTCCTCGTCCTGGTGGAGCGCCTCCGCGCCTGCGCCGGGCTCGACTGCGACCTCCCAGCCCAGTGCGGTCAGCTTCCCGACCATCTCCGGGACGAGCGCGACGCGGGTCTCCCCCTCACGGGTCTCGGCGGGAACGGCGATCCTCACGCCTGCGAACCTAGGGCACGCGCCGACGCGTGGCCATCATTTGAGACCCGCGTCCGCGTGTCAGCCGTGCTCGCCTCCTCATGTGGCATGCAACCTCGATGACACCTCGGGAGTCGAGTGTTCATGGGAGCGTATGCAGGGTGAGCGACGAGGGGCTCGTCCAGCGGGTGACCCGGAGGAGGCGCACGATGCTCGATGAGTCGATGAGGCAGATCGCCCAGCGAGCCGAGCACGCTGCCACGCCACCGGATTTCGCGGACGTGTCAAGGCGTGCCCGCCGACGCCGCCGCAACCACACAGTGCTCTCCGCCGCCGGCGTGGTCGTCGGGGTCGCCGCCCTCGTGGCGGGGATGCAGACGGTCGACGTGAACCGCGGTCGCCCGGTGCCACCAGCCGTACACACGCCCCCGGCCACGCAGTCGCCGAGCCCGTCACCTAGCCCCTCGCAGGGTCCGACTCGGGTGCCGCTCGCGAAGATGAGCGCCCAGCAGGTGGTGGACTCATCGAACTCCCAGCTGTTCCAGCTGGCCGTCTCCCCGGCCGACCCGGACACCAAGGCGGCCGTCTGGTCCCTGTGCCCGCACGGCCGGTGCGCGTTCGCGCTGACGGTGACCTCCGACGACTTCGCCACCAGTGACATGATGCGCCTCCCCGTCGAGAGCTATCCGAGGGTCACCGCGCTCTCCGACGGCAGCTTCTACATCGCCAGCACCGCTCTGCCGGGCGGGGAGATCGTGACGGCTGCCGGCGCGGTGCATCCGCTCGCGACCTCGAATCGGAAGCAGCCGCTACAGCAGGGCGAAGATCTCTTCCCGTGCGTCAATGCCCACGCGAAACCACCGCGGGCGTGTGTGCTTGCGGTCGACGCGCGCCGAACGGAGCATCCGGTCCGAGTGCCCCCGGGGACCCTCGAGATCGAGCAGACACCGGGTGTCGGGATGTGGGGCGTCAGCAGCAGTTTCCACGGACTGATCGACGGGCCAACGGTCTTCTGGACACGTCCTGGTACCTCGGGCTCGTCGGCCCATGTGCTCACCGAGTCGCCGGACCTGCCTCTCGGCAACGCTCAGGAGCCGATCCCCTCCGCGGCATCACGGACCATGGCCGTCGCTGCGGGTGGTCGGGAGGACGTGTTCGTCGTGGAATCGCTGATCCGCAGCACCGACGCCGGCGCGACCTGGCAGAGCTTCGACCTGCGCAAGCACCTGCTGCCTGTCCTGGACTGGGCGCAGGTCCGTCCGGACGGGTCGCTGCTCATCTTCGCCGAGGACTGGATGCGGCCGCACGGTGATCAAGGAGGCCTTGCTCAAGGCGCACGCCCGCCGGGGCTCTACGTCAGCAACGGCACAGACTGGTCGACGTACACGCGAGTGGCGGTTTCCCTGCCCGGCGGAATCGATCCGACGTCGTACTGGGGCAGCGAACGCCTCGCCGCCCGCCCCTCCGCCGGGCGAGACCTCTACGTCACGGCGTACGGCCCCGGGAAGCCAGTGCTGAAGTCCACCGACGGCGGTCGCACCTGGACCGTGACCCCTGCGCGCTGATCACGCGGCACCGTCCAGCGCCCTCGGCCAAGCCCATGCCGAACTGTTCGGTGTCGGCGCCTTGCCGGGCACGATGAGGCCACCTGGGCTGTTCATGGCGCGCGATACAGCACAGGCGACCTCATCGCAGCCGGGCAGGACCTCGATCTCAGTAGTACCAGGGGAACGCCGACCAGTCCGGATCGCGCTTCTCCAGGAACGCGTCGCGGCCCTCGACGGCCTCGTCGGTCATGTAGGCCAGCCTGGTGGCCTCCCCGGCGAACACCTGCTGGCCGACCAGACCATCGTCGATCAGGTTGAAGGCGTACTTCAGCATCCGCTGCGCCGTCGGCGACTTGCCGTTGACCTTGCGTGCCCACTCCAGCGCCTCAGCCTCCAGGTCGGCGTGCGCGACGACCTTGTTCACCATGCCCATCCGGTGTGCGTCGTCGGCGGAGTACTCCTCGCCGAGGAGGAAGATCTCGCGAGCGAACTTCTGGCCGACCTGGCGGGCGAGGTACGCCGAGCCGAAGCCACCGTCGAACGAGCCGACGTCGGCGTCGGTCTGCTTGAAGCGAGCATGCTCGCGACTGGCCACCGTCAGGTCGCACACCACGTGCAGGCTGTGGCCGCCGCCGGCCGCCCACCCGGGGACGACGCAGATCACGACCTTCGGCATGAACCGGATCAGCCGCTGACACTCCAGGATGTGCAGCCTTGCGAGCCTCGCTTTGTCGACGGACGCAGCCTCCTCACCTTGCGCATACTGATACCCGGCCCGCCCCCGGATCCGCTGGTCTCCACCCGAGCAGAACGCCCATCCGCCGTCCTTCGGCGACGGTCCGTTACCGGTGAGCAGCACGCACCCCACGTCGCTCGACGTACGCGCGTGCTCCAGGACGGCCAGAAGCTCGTCGACGGTGTGCGGGCGGAACGCGTTGCGCACCTCGGGGCGATCGAACGCGATCCGCACGGTCCCGTGGTCGCGCGCCCGGTGGTAGGTGAGATCGGTCAACCCCTCGAAGCCGGACACGACCGTCCACGCAGACGGGTCGAAGATCTCGGAGACGGCGTCGGGCTGGTCGGACATTGCGCAACGGTAGCGGAGCAGGGAGTTCGCTGCCGCCCTCGGTCACAACGGTGCAGGTGAACGGCTGTGACATCGGATCCAGCCTCGGCGATGTCACATGGGTTCAGGTGAACCGTTGTGACGCGGAACAGATGATGCCGAATCGGGGTTGGACCGGATATGGCACTGACAGGTGAATACGTACCCAGCCCCAGCGAGTGGGTCCGCGACCAGGTCGACCTGATCGAGAGCTCCGGTGGCACAGAGGGCACCACCATGCGAGGCATGCCCGTGGTGGTCGCGACGATGAGAGGTGCCCGCTCGGGGAAGATCCGCAAGGTCCCGGTGATGCGCGTGGAGCACGACGGCGACTACGCGATCGTCGCCTCCAAGGGCGGCGCGCCAGAGCACCCGACGTGGTACCAAAACCTGGCGGCCCACCCGGACATCGAGCTCCAGGACGGCCCCACGAAGCAACCGATGCGCGTCCGCCAGGTCCACGGCGACGAGCGCGAGACGTGGTGGGAACGCGCCGTCGAGGCCTACCCCGACTACGCGGACTACCAGGTCAAGACCGACCGCGAGATTCCCGTCTTCGTCGCCGAGGCCGCCTGACCCACCGCCAGGTCAGGCGTGGCGCTCCTGGCGGCGGACGCTGCCGCGGCCGAGCAGCAGGTAGCCGACGAACCCGACCACCAGGGCCACGGGGACCCCGAGGTTCGCGTAGGCCCAGCCGCCCTCACGGCCGCCGAACCCAAGCGGACCGAGCAGGAAACCGAGCCAGCCGAGGTCCTTGCCGGCGCCGGTGGTGTCGATGACCAGACCCCAGCCGACCACGGTGGCGGCGACCATCAGCCCGACCGATGCCAGCCGGGCCGCGCCGTAGCCGGACGACGAGTGGTCGAACAGCTTGGCCTCCTCGTAGTCCCGCCGGCGCAGCGCCAGGTCGGCCAGGAAGATGCCGCACCAGGCCGCCATCGGCACGCCGAGGATGATCAGGAACGCCTCGAAGACCGCCAGGAAGTTGTCGGCGATCCACACGATGTAGATGGTGCCGAGGATCATGAGCACGCCGTCGATAGCGGCGGCCACCCACCGCGCCGTCGGCAGGCCGAGCGTCAGCAGGGTCAGCCCGGAGGAGTAGATGTCGAGCATGGCGCCGCTGACCAGCCCGGCGATCGCCACCAGCGCGAACGGCACCAGGAACCACGTCGGCAGCACCGTCGTCAGCGCGCCGATCGGGTCCGCGCCGATCGCCTTGGCCAGCTTGGCGTCCGAGGCGCACAGCAGTACGCCGTACACCACCAGGATCACCACGGGCAGGCTGCCGCCGAACGTCGGCCAGCCCACCACGCCCCGGGTGGAGGACGAGCGCGGCAGGTAGCGGGAGTAGTCCGCCGCCGAGTTCACCCAGCCGACACCGAACCCGGTCATCACCAGGATGGTCGCGCCGATCACCGCAGTCGCGCCACCGGCCTTCAGCGAGGTGGCCGCAGAGACGTCGATGTGGGACACGGTCAGCGCGACGTAGACGAGGGTGACGACCACCATCGCGATCGTCAGCCACTTCTGCAGCCGCATGATCGCGTCGAAGCCGAGGATCCCGGCCAGCACGATGATGCCGGCCACGACCAGGAACGCGATCACCTTGGTGGTGTTGCCGCCGCCGAGGCCGAGGCGGTCGAAGACCGTCGCGGTCGCCAGCGTCGCGAGGCTGACCAGGACCGTCTCCCACCCGACGAGCAGAAGGTAGGACACGGCGCCGGGCAGCGCGTTGCCGAAGCGGCCGAATGCGGCTCGTGACAGCACCAGCGTCGGGGCGGATCCGCGCTTGCCGGCGATCGAGACCAGCCCCACCAGCAGGAAGGACACCACTGCACCGACCACCGACGCGATGATCGCCTGGGTCAGGCTGAGCCCGAAGCCGAGCACGAACGCGCCGTAGGACACCGCGAGCACCGAGATGTTGGAGGCGCACCACGGCCAGAACAGCTGCGCGGGCCTGCCCTTGCGCTCGGCCTCGTCGATGACGTTGACGCCGTTGGTCTCGATGCTGAGACTGGCCGCCCGCGGTAGCTCAGGGGCCGCTGCAGAACTGGTCATCCGCACAGAGTAGTGGTCGGGCGGGGTGCCCGCCGGGTGGCCCGCCTACCGTGCGGTGGCGTTGATCGAGACCGCGAGCGCGGCCAGGTGCTGCAGGCGGGCGAGCTCCGAGTCGAGCACGTCCGGACCGCCGCGTCGGCCGAAGACCACGGCCTCGTCGGCACTGGCCAGCGGGGCACCGGCGATCAGCGTGCTCTCGAGCTGGTCCCACTGGGCGGGCAGGGCCAGGCGCGCCGCCTTGTCGACCGGGAACCAGCCGGGATCGTCGCCGATGTCGGGTGCCGCGGAGGTGCCGTGCACCGCCTGCATTCCGGAGTCGGTACGACGTACCCGCAGCCCCCAGTCGGCGCGGAAGGTGATTGGCAGCAGGTCGACGAGCTGGTCGAGCGCCGTGGCCGGGTTCTCGGTGAGCGCCTCGACCGCCTCGAGGTCGAGGAACAGGTTGCCGCCGGCGGCGTACCGGGAGATCCACAGGACCCGCACGCCGTCGAGCTGGCTGCACGCGGAGACCACCGAGTCCGGCATCACTCCCGGGGCGGTCTCCAGCAGTACGTCGTCCACTGCGGTCCCCTCGGCGCGCTTCTCGACGATCTCGATCGCCTCGATGTCGCCACCGGCCTCGCCGATCGCCCCCGCGACGACGCCGAGCGAGCCCGGCACGTCGGGAAGCTCGACGCGCAGCAGGTACGGCATAGACCTCAGCCCCTCTTCGTGTCGCCGACGATAGCCGTGCGCAGCGGGAAAGTCTCCAGGACTTCGTAGCGTGGACGCTTTCTCGGTCCCTCGCCCAGGTGCGACTCGATCAGCGCGATCTCGGTGGCCTGCCAGGTCGGACCCTGGTAGGCGTCGAGCACCCTGATCCACCGAGTCGCCTGCAACGGGTGTCGCGTCCTGGCCAGCGTCAGGTGCGCGCGGAAGCGGCCGCCGTCGGGCTCCGCTCCCGCCTTGCTCGCCGCGGCACGAGCTCCGGTCGCCAGGCGCCGCAGCTCCTCCTGGTCCGCACCCGCGTCGACGCCCAGGTAGAGCACCTTCGCGTGCGCCGGGTTCGGGAAGGCGCCCGCGCCGTGGACCCTCGCCTCGAAGCAGGTTCGACGGGCCGCGGCGCGCGTCAGCCGCTCGCCCAGGTCGTCGAGATGACGCTCGGCCACGTCGGCCAGGAAGGCCAGTGTCACGTGCCACTGCTCGGCCACGGTCCAGCGCAGGTCGGTTCCGGCCTCCTGTCGAGGACCGAGAAACCCCGCGAGGTCCTCCAGCGACTCGGGTGGGGGGACCAGGGCCACGAACATCCGCATGTGAGCAACGCTGCCACGGCGCCCCCTCGCGCCCGGGCGACGGGTCAGGCAAACCCCGACGCGGGTCAGGCAGGCGCAGGTCTCGACAAGGTAACGATGCGGGTGCAAGGTGTGTCATGCACACATCGGTGCAGAAGGTCATTCGGGGCCATACGTGGCCATACGTGGGGAGCGTTCAGGATGCGCATCAAACTCACCGGCGCCGCAGCCAGCGCCGTACTCGTCGGCTCGACAGCACTTGCAGGACTCGGAGGTGTGGCCGGCGCCGCGGCACCCGCCGCGGGCGCCGCCGAATCCGCCTGCCAGATGGGCAACGGGGTCAAGCACGTGATCACGATCGTGTTCGACAACGTGCACATCTCCCGTGACAACCCGAACGTTCCCTCGGACCTGGAGCAGATGCCGCACCTGCTGCGGTTCCTCGAGCGCAACGGCGTGGTGTTCTCCAACACGCATACGCCGATGATCGCGCACACCGCCGACGACAGCCTGTCGATCTACACCGGGTTGTACGGCGACAGGCACGGCCAGCCGGTGAGCAACTCCTACCGCACCTACAACCCGGACGGGACCACCGACCCGGCGGGCACGTTCGCCTACTGGACCGACCCGGTCTACGACACGCTCGCGACTCCGACGGCGGGCCACGACCAGACGCCCACGATGGTGTTCTCGCCGCGCGTCCCGGCTCGTTCCGGGCACACCGCCCGGCAGACGCCGGCGCCGTGGGTGCCGTTCACCCGCGCCGGATGCTCGGTCGGCGACTACTCGACGGCCAACATGGTCCTGGAGAACACCAAGCTCGACCTGCCCACGGTGTTCGGGGCGAACTCTCCTGAGGTGCAGCAGTACAACGCCGACCCCGACAAGTACAAGGACGACGAGACCACCGACTACGTCGGCATCGCGGTGCACTGTTCGGTCGGCGACCCGACGTGCACGAAGGCCCAGGCGGTCAAGTTCGGCCAGCACACGCCCAGCCGCACCGCGGTGCCCGACCGGTTGCCCACCGAGCCCGGCGGCTACCACCACTTCAAGGCCCTGTTCGGCGCGAAGTACACCGACAGCCAGGTCGGCGGCGGCAAGCCCGACGTGACCCACCACGGCTTCAAGGTCACCGGCAAGAGCGGCAACCTCGTCGACATCTTCGGCCACACCCTGCGCAACGCGTACACGGGCAAGCCCGGCTTCGTCGGCTTCGACCCGACAGCCGGGCAGACGCTGGCCTACCTCGCCGACATGCAGGAGGCGGGGGTCCCGGTCACCTACGGCTACATCTCCGACCTGCACGCGGTGAAGGCCTTCGACAAGGGCCCGTGCACCACCGACAGCGCCAACGACCCCGAGACCGGCAAGCCCATCGTCGGCGCGCCGATCGGTCCCGGTGACTCCTGCTACGCGCAGAACACGCACCGCTACGACCGCGCCTTCCACCGGTTCTTCAAGCGGCTGCGCGCCGACGGGATCACCCCGGCCAACACGGTGTTCCAGATCAGTGCGGAGGAGAACGACCAGTTCGACGGCGCCAACGTCGGCCGCGCCACCGTGCCTACTCCGCGCGGCTGCACCGGCGGAGCGCACCCGTGCCACTACAGCTCGACGCAGATCGGCGAGCTGCAGGCGAACCTGACACCGCTGCTGGCGCACACCAAGAGCGCGGACACGGCGTACGACCTCGAGCCACAGGGTGCCGCGATCTACGTGCACGGCCGGCCTCGCGCGGCCGCGCCCCGCGTGCGTCAGCTCGAGCGCGACACCGCGGCGATGCGTGCGGACAACCCGTACAGCGGCGCCAAGCGCCAGCACATCGTGAAGTACCAGGCCGGTGCCCTCGAAGAGCGGATCCTGCACATGCGCACCGCCGACCCGCTCCGCACGCCGACGTACACGATGTTCCCGGTGCCGGACTACTACTTCGCGAAGAACCCCGACGATCCTGCGGTGGAGATCGACAACGGCTACGCCTACAACCACGGCTACTACACGCCGAACATCGACATCACCTGGTCGTCCTTCGTCGGCCCCGGCGTCGCACACCGCGGGCTGGATGGTCCGACACCTGCCAACGGCAACCAGCCCCAGGATCCGAACTCGCACAACACCGTCCCGCAGGCGAGCAAGTTGGGCACCTGGGTCGAGGAGACGGACCTGCGTCCCACGTTGATGTACCTGACCGGGCTGCGCGACGACTACCGGCACGACGGCAGCGTGCTGCGCGCGGCGCTGCGCCACCACCCGCGGGCGCTCCGCAGGACCGAGGCGCTTGCCCGTGTCTACCGGCAGCTCAACTCCGCGGTGGGCAGGTTCGCCACCGACACCCTGATCGCCGACAGCCGGGCACTGGCCAGCGGTACGCCGGGCAATGACTCCACCTACCGCCACGAGCAGCGTCGGCTGCGCAACCTCGCCCACGACCGGGACGTCCTCGCGACCCGGATCAAGGGGATGCTGCACCGCGCCGACGACCTCGGACGCACCCCGAACGCCGACAACGTGCATGACGCGATCCGGCACGCCCAGCGCCTGCTGGCTCGCGCCCATGACCTGACGGTGTCGCTGCGCTGACCCGGGTGAGGCTCAGCGCAGCAAGGGGCAGAAACCCACCCGGAGGTAGCGGACCATGTCCGCGGCCTCTTGGTGGGTGGCGCCGGCGGAGATCGCGTGATCGACCTCGGCCTGCCAGTCGCTGCCGCCGTGGATCTGGTCGCAGGTCTTGACGGCAGCGAGCGCGAACGTCTCGGCTTGGTTGTACGACGCGTTCTCCAGGAAGCCGTCCCGCAGCGCCACATGCCCGACGGTCTCGACGTCGACACGCATCAGGCCGACCGCCTCCAACCGGTGCACCACCGCGCGGTCGCGACGGGGCGCGACAGGGGGAGGGTCGTCGAAGCGGATCGGATGCACCCTCACCCGCGGGGGAGCGGCGTCCGTCGGTCCCGTGCAGGACGTGCTGACCGCGGCCAACAGCAGCACGGCGACCGGCACGAGGCTCCTCGGGCCTGCCGGGATGTGCATGCCCCCAGTATGCCGAGACCGCCGTGGCGATGCCGGTGCCGACGCGCGCGGTGGATGGCGGGCGTGGCGCGCTCGGAGGGATTCCAGATCCCAATCTTCTGAAGCAGGATTCGGTGGTCGAGGTGCAAGCGAAGCGCGCCTCGAAACCACCTCTGAGCTGCGCGAACACCGCCAACGAGCAGCAGCACCTCACGTAGCGGAGCTGGCCGTCGCGCACCCGGCGAGGGTCAACCACTCCCAATCGTGCTCGTCTTCAGTGTCGTCATCGTCGGGGAGCACCGTGGTACGCACCCGGGCATCCAGACTCTGCGCGGTCAGGTTCGCCCATGCGCCCAAACCGACGACGTCCACGATCACCCGCGGAAGATTACGCCAGTCGCCATCGCGTCGGAGAGGCAAAGGAAGTTCAGCCGGACGTGATCCCGCGGCCGATGCCAGTAGACGATCGCCATGCGATGACGTGCGGGGCCTCAGCGGGTCGCTCGGCGGACCAGGCCGACCAGGGCAGCCAGCGCCCACACCCCCTGGAGGAGGACGAAGCCCCATTGGGACTCGGTCAGCGCCAGCCAGGTCAGGATGACCGAGCCGGCCGAGTTCAACGACAGATACAGCCAGGAATGGGCGGTGGTGCGGCGGAACTGCATCAGGGCAAACGGCACGAGGATGCCGAGCGCACCGACGAACTGCAGGGCCAACGCCATCAGTGCACCACCTGCGGGGTGCGCCCACGCAGGCGCTGAACCCCAGGCGGAGACCAGCGCCCAAATGCCCTCGAGGAAGACGAATCCCCACTCGCCGGCGGTGGCGGCGGTCACCCTCATCGCCCCGGAGCCGACCAGGTTGGTAACCAGGTAGCGGTGGCCGGCCGGGTTGACCCGGTCCACCTGGGCCAGCAGGAAGCACGCCAGCACGAGCAACGATCTGGACCACGTCGAAGATCAGTCGACCCACCATCGATCCTTGCTGCGCGCCGTCGTCGCTCCGGGTACGGTCGCCCTCGTCCGGGGCCGCGCCGGCGTGGCGCGCCACCTCCACCAATGGCACGGCACGACCGCCCCCGACACCGCAGCCACCGGTGGAACCTGGGTCGGGGGCAGCTGCCGCCGCTGACCCTGTGACCTGGGCGCTCGAAACGCTCTCCGGTCGTCGCCGGAAGAGGATGGTCTATCGGGACGGTCGAGCAGACTTCCCGGGCAGCTCGATCACGCCCGACATGCGCGAGAGGTGGCTGGGCGACGGTCGGGACGGATGAGGACCTCGCTGCCGAGGGGATGGAAGCCGACGGCGAGGAACGCCCGCATAGAGCGAGCGTTGCCAGGCGAGACAGCGGCGAAGACCGGCTC
>DASUKI010000262.1:0-17578 GCA_036278855.1 Pedococcus sp. | reverse complement strand
GGCGGCTGGCGGAGGTGGGCGAACACCTTCCCCACTCCCGGAGCCTTCACCCAGAGCGTCCCCTTGACGTCCGCCGTGGTGGGGTGCCAGTCGTCGGGCTGGTCGCGGTTGTCGCCCTGGGTCACGAGGCCTGTGGTCTGGGAGCCGCCCACGATGCGGTGGATGATCAGCTTGCCGGCACCGATCTCGCCCTTGGGCACGGCGTAGGCGATGACCTCACCCTTGTGGTAGGCCTGCTGCTTCTGCAGGACCACGAGATCCCCGGTATAGAAGGTCGGCTGCATGCTGGTGCCGCTGACCATGACGTAGGTGGCCGGGCCGCCGAGCGCGAGTGGGCGCAGCAGGAGGAACCAGCCGACCAGGCCCGCGACCACCAGCAGCGTGTAGAGATGACGTCTCATGTCAATGGTTCCCAGTTGGCAGGCGGCGGGCCGAAGCACCGCCGCCTGCCAGCTCAGGACTCGATCAGCCCTCGATCCAGACCTTGACGTTCTGGATGCTCTCCGGCGTCATGGCCGGGAAGGTGACCCTCGGGTCGGTCGCGCCGATGACGACCTTCTGGGCGTGGGCGCCGTTGACGCTCACGAACATGTCGGCGCCCTGGCAGGCCGGGTCGACGTTGGAGATGCGGACACTGGTGACCTGGTTGGTGTCCGTCTCCAGGCCCCAGTTGGCGTTGACGCCGGTGGTGTCGCAGGACACCGAGTCTCCTCCGGCCTGGATGGTGCCGCCGTCCACCGCCAGGGCGGAGGCGGAGGCGTAGGCGAGGGTCGCCACGACCGCGCCGCCGGCGAGGGCGGTGATGATGCGCTTCTTCATACGGATTTCTCCCCTTCAGACAAGGCAACGACGCCTTTCTGGCGTCCCTCGCCACCCTTCCGGGCACCGGCCCCACAGCGACTCCCACGGACGGACCTCAAAGTGTGGTCATTCGATCACCAAGACTTGGTCTCAAGGGGTAAAGGAATTACAAGAATCGCAACACGACATGTTGGAACGTGATAATGGAACGGTCCACAAATGCCTCGTCGACCCGCGGCCCGTCAGTAGCAGCCGGTCACCGTTGCGGCCAGCATGTCCACCGACTGGCGCAGCGCCAGCGTCGACTTCGACCCGTTGACGATGAAGGCGAAGGCCTTCACCTGCCCGTCCGCACCGACCGTCCAGCCGGACAGGGCGACCGCGTCGCTCAGGGTCCCCGTCTTGGCGTGGACCTTGCCCACCGCGCACTTCGAGGCCGCGGTGGTGAACCGTCCGTAGCTCGCCGACAGGGTTCCCGTCCTGCCGGAGATGGGCATCCCGGAGTCGGACCGCAACAAGCCCAGGGCCGTGGCGTTTCCCGGCTCGAACGCGTTGGTGACGATTCGCGCGAGCTGCAGTGACGTCAGGCGGTCGCTGCGCGAGAGGCCCGAGCCGTCGTAGAGCGCGTTGGCGCCCAGCCCTTGGTTGGCGAGCTGCTTGGCCTGTGCGGACCGGGCCGCCGCCCACGTGTTGCCGTACCCCGTGTGGATGGCGACCAGCCGGTGAAGTGCCTCGGCGTGCTCGTTGTCCGACTGGAGCATCATGGTCGACACGATCTGGCTCACGGTCTGGCCGGCCGACCGGGCCAGCACCGGGTTGGACGTGGTCGCCCGCCCGTGCCGCACCTGCGCGATGGTCAACCCCTGGGCCTTGAGCTTGGCGGCGAAGGTGTTCGCGGCGTCCAGGGAGGTGTCGGTGGCCTGTCGCCCATCGACGACCAACGCGCGCAACCACGTCGTGTCCGCCGGGATGTAGTCCGATCGCCACCCAGTCGCCAGCGTCGGAGCTGGGAACAACGTGTCGTCCGCGTACACCCTGACCTTGAGCTGCCCCCGCGCCTTCATCGCCTTGGCCGTCGTGGTGGCCAGCGACGACAGTTGCGCCGATGACAGCGCCGGGTCGCCCGAGCCCACGAGGATGACCTGGTCCGGGTAGGGCCCGCCCTTGACCATGGTGGTGAACCGGTACGACCCGCCGAAGACCGCCAGCGCGTCGGTTGCGGTGACCAGCTTGGTGGTCGAGGCCGGCATCAGCCCGGTCGAGCCGTTCTTCCTCCACACGACGCGCCCGCTGGCCGCGTCGACCACCGCCCCCGAGAACTTCGTCCCGAAGCGAGCCGTGGTCGCCCGTTCGGTGAGCATCGCGGCCATCCGCAGGTTGGGGTCGCGGTGGACGTATCCCGGCTGCCATGCCCGCGGCGGCGGAACGCGCTTGACGTAGGCGGGCTTCCACGGTCGCGGGGGAGTTCCCCCGGCCGTCACGGCTCCGGCTGCTGCCGGAGCCCCGGTCGCCACTGCTAGTACGAGGGTGCCCGCGGCGGCGAGGCGCAGCGTGCGGCCGTGATGGCGGGAGCTCAGGACGGTCTTCATGCGGGGATCTCTCGACGGACAGGCGCAGGCAGGGTGCGGCCGGAGGCGGCGTGCCCGGAACGGTACTCGCGTCCCGACGCCAACTGGAGGCTCCACGCGCATTCCCACCCGTTCGGCCGCAAAGTCCGCGGTTTGGAGCGACTTGGCCACGCGGCATACTTGCGTCGTGCCCATCCACGGCGAGGCGACCGCCGCCGACCGCACGGTCCAGCGCCGCACCATCGGCACCCTCGTCGGCTCCCAAGTCCTCGGGGGCGTCGGCATGGCCAGCGGCATCGCCGTGGGCTCGCTGCTCGCCGAGGACGTCAGTGGCTCGGCCGACCTCGCCGGCCTCGGCGGCACCTTCCAGGTGCTCGGCGCCGCGCTCATCGCCATCCCGATGGCCAAGGTCATGGCCAGCCGCGGCCGTCGCCCCGGCCTGCACCTGGGCTACGTGCTGGGCACCGTCGGGGCCGTGCTGCTGACCGTTGCCGGCATCGTGCGCAACTTCCCGTTGCTGCTGCTCGGGTCTGCGCTGTTCGGTGGCGCCCAGACCGCCAACAGCCAGGCCAGGTATGCCGCGGTCGACCTCTCCGAGGACGCCCACCGCGGGCGCGACCTCAGCGTGGTGGTGTGGGCCACGACGATCGGCTCCGTGCTCGGGCCGAACCTGATCGGCGTCGCCGGTCGGTTGGCTGACAGGCTCGGGATCCCCTCTCTCACAGGGGCTTTCGTGTTCTCAGTAGTCGGCTTCATCCTCGCCATTGCGCTGCTCGCAGTCCGGCTGCGTCCCGACCCGCTGTTGCTGGCACGCGCTCGCGCGGCCGCGACGACCGACGAGCCGGACCGCCTCCACGGCTCGGTCACCCGCGGGCTCAAGGTCATTGCCCGGTACCCCGCCGCGATGCTCGGACTGATCGCCCTCGCGCTCGGCCACATGACCATGGTCAGCGTCATGGTGATGACGCCGCTGCACATGCACCACGGCGGGGCCACCCTGCGCGTCATCGGCCTGGTGATCAGCATCCACATCCTCGGCATGTACTCCCTGTCGCCGCTCGTCGGCCTCGCCGTCGACCGGTTCGGCGGCCGGCCAGTGGTGCTTGTGGGCTCGGGCCTGTTCGTGTGCGCGACGCTGCTCTCGGCCCAGACCCCGATGGGCTGGTCGCCCGCCCTGGCAGTCGGCCTGTTCCTCCTCGGCGCCGGCTGGTCGTGCACCATGGTCAGCGGCTCGACCCTGATCGCTGCCGCGATCCCCGTCAACGAGCGCGCCGGAGCCCAGGGCGCCTCCGACCTCGCGATGGGACTCGCCGCTGCCGGAGGCGGGGCGCTGGCAGGCGTGGTCTTCGGACAGCTCGGTTTCGCGGTCCTCGGGTTCGGTGCGTGCGTCGTCGCCGTGGCCATCGGGGCGGCCGCCGTGCTCCTGCGCGGCGGGGGCGGCGGCCAGCCTCCGGAGCCACCTCGGGAAGCCGCCCCCACAGCTGCGTCGGTCGGCCCCCTGGAGTAGCGGGTTGGTTAGCCTGCAGAGGTGAGCCAGCCGATCGAGCCGACCTCCGCGGTGCCGCATCCCAGCGGCGACGCCGGCCCGCCCGACCCGCGCACTGCCCGCGTTGCCGCTGCCGTCAAGGCGTGGCAGCGGCACCTTGTCGACCTCGGCGGCCGCAACACCCTGCTGTGGTACCGCGACCTGCCCAGCGGCACCCTCGACCTCACGCACGCGCACCCCGGCGGTCTCGCCATGCTCATGGCCGGCCGCCCGACCCGCCTGTCCGACCTGGTCCGTGAACCGGCCGCGCTCGACGAGGCCCGGCGCCGCGCCCGCACCATCCGCGCCAAGACGCTCGAGCTGGCGGAGGAGCGTGGCATCGCCGCCGGGTACATCGCCATCGGCATGGCCACCTGGACCGTCCGCGGCGCGTCCCGCGCCCCCGCGGCCCCCGTCCTGCTGCGGTCCTGCGTCCTGAAGCCGATCGGCGCCGCCCGTGAGAACTTCGACCTCGACCTCGGCGACGACGTCGAGCTCAACCCCGTCCTCGAGCACTACCTGCGTTCCGAGCAGGGCATCGAGCTCGACGCCGAGGCCATCGAGGACCTCGCCACCTCCAGCGACAGCGCCTTCGACCCCGAGCCTGCGTATGCCGCGCTGGCCAGTGCCTGCGCATCGGTGCCGGACTTCGTGGTGGACCACCGGCTCGTGGTCGGCACGTTCTCCTACGCCAAGCTGCCGATGGTCGCCGACCTCGCCGCCCAGGGCGACTCGCTCGCCGACCACGACGTGGTCGCGGCCCTCGCGGGCGACCCGGATGCCCTGCGGGCAGTACGCACCACGGTTCCCGACTCGCCGCCCGACACCGACCCGGCGCGTGAGCTGCTCATCCTCGACGCCGACTCGACCCAGCAGGCCGCCATCGACGCGGTCCGGGCCGGTGCCCACCTCGTCATCAAGGGCCCACCCGGCACCGGCAAGTCCCAGACCATCGCCAACCTCGTGGCCAGTCTCGCCGGTGAGGGCAAGCGGGTGCTGTTCGTCGCCGAGAAGCGGGCCGCCATCGACGCCGTGCTCAGCCGGCTCGAGGGCGTCGGGCTGTCCGACCTCGTCCTCGACGCCTACGACGGCACGGCGAACAAGCGGCGCATCGCCCAGGCCTTCGGGGCCGCGCTCGAGCACGGCGAGAACGCCCTCGACCCCGACACCTCCGAGATCGAGCACACCCTCGCCGACCGACGCGCCACCCTCGTCGACCACGTCGACGCCTTGCACGGCAAGCGCCAGCCGTGGGGCGTCTCCGTCCACGACGCCCAGGAGGCGATCGCCGGGCTGAGCGCGCGCCCGCACCCTCCCACCTCGCGGGTCCGGGTCCGCGGCGAGCAGCTCACCGCGCTCGACCGGCGACGCGTCGAGGAGCTCCGCCGCCAGCTCACGTCCGCCGCGTCCCTCGGCGCCTGGTCGCCCGGCGAGGGTGACGACCCGTGGTTCGGCGCCCGGATCACCACCTCCGACGAGGCGGTCCGGGCGCGCGACATCACCGCCCGGCTGGCGGAGGGCGGGCTGCTCGACGTCGAGCAGGTGATGCGCGAGGTCTTCGCGGAGGTGAGCCTGCCCAGGGCCGAGCGGGTCTCCGAGTGGGGTGCCGTCCTCGACTCGGTCGGCAGGGTGCGGGACACCCTCGAGGTGTTCCGCCCAGAGATCTTCGACATCCCGTTGGGCGACCTGGTCGGCGCGACCGGCAGCCGGGCCTACCGCGACACCCACGACGTCGACCTCGGGTGGTACTCCCGCTGGCGCCTGCGCAGCCAGGCCCACTCACTGCTCCGCCCCGGCACCCCGCCACCGGACCTGCACGCCGCCCTGGTCGAGGCCCAGACCCAGCGGACCGCCTGGCAGCACCTCGCCGGTGCCGGGGGACGCCCCGAGATCCCAGTGGACCTCGACCGTGCCCACGCGGCATACCACTCACTGCACGACGACCTCCTCTGGCTGGGGCAGCGGCTCGAACCCACCGCGCGCGGTGGCGCGCTCCTCGACGAGACCATCCCCGACCTCCGGGAGCGGATGGCCGCGCTCGCGGCGCGCTCCGACCGGCTCGCCGTCGTGCCGCAGGTCCTCGGCGGGCTCGACGCGCTGCGCGAGGCCGGCATGGGGCCCCTCGTCGACGACCTCGCCAAGCGCGGGGTGGCGGCTGATGACGTGGGTGCCGAGCTCGAGTTCGTCTGGTGGACCTCACTGTCCGAGGACCTCACGCTTCGCGACCCCCGCATCGGCGCCCACGACGGCGCGCAGCTCCAGCGGGTCGCCCGCGAGTACGTCTCCGCCGACCACTCCCACCTGCGCGCCAGCGCCGACCGGGTCCGCGCCGGGGCGGGCCGCCGGCTGCGCGAGGTCCTGGCCGACCACCCCGACCAGGAGGCGCTGGTCCGGGCCGAGGCCGGCAAGGCGCGACGGCACCGGCCGCTGCGCGACCTGCTGCCACGCGCAGGCGAGGTGCTGACGGCGGCCAAGCCGGCGTGGGCGATGTCGCCGCTGGTGGTGGCCTCCGTGCTGCCGCCCGGGCGCTGGTTCGACGTGGTGATCTTCGACGAGGCCTCGCAGATCCCGCCCGCCCAAGCGGTCTCGGCGATCTCCCGGGCCCACCAGGTGGTCGTGGCCGGCGACGAGCGCCAGCTGCCTCCGACGTCGTTCTTCACCTCGGCCGTCGACGAGGAGACCGTGCCGGAGACGGACGCCCTCACCGAGGGGTTCGAGTCGGTGCTCGACGTGCTCACGGCCGCGCTGCCCACCCGCCGGCTGTCGTGGCACTACCGCTCGCTCGACGAGCGCCTCGTCGCCTTCGCCAACCACGAGGTCTACGACGGCTCACTCGTCACCTTCCCCGGCACCGGCACCGACCCGGTCGTGCGGCTCGAGCCGGTCGACGGGGCGGGAGTCGTGCAGCCGGGTGAGGAGGCCATCGAGTCCACCCAGGCCGAGGTCGACCGGGTCGTCGAGCTGGTCCTCGAGCACGCCCGAACGCGACCGCACGAGTCCCTGGGCGTCATCGCACTCGGCATCAAGCACGCCAACCGGCTCGACGACGCGATCCGACAGGCCCTGGGCGCCGCCCAGGGTGTCGGCGAGTTCTTCGACGAGTCCCACCCGGAACGCTTCTTCGTCAAGAACCTCGAACGCGTGCAGGGTGACGAGCGCGATGCGGTCATCCTGTCCGTGGGCTACGCCAAGACGCCGCACGGCCGGGTCCTGCACCGCTTCGGCCCGCTCAACCTCGAGGGCGGCGAGCGCCGCCTCAACGTCGCCATCACCCGCGCCCGCCGCCGGATGACCGTGGTGTCCTCGTTGCTCGCTGCCGACCTCGACCCCGCGCGACTCAAGGCGCGGGGCGCGCAGATGCTGCGCGACTTCCTTGCGTATGCCGCCGACGGCACCCTCCCCGACCAGCCCGCCGAGGGCGCGTCGTCACGGATGCCTGCGGGCGGTGCGCAGGCATCTCACCCAAATGGACCCTCGTTGACGCCGTCGACGCCCGGGGGTGGCGCGCAGGCATCTCACCCGAGTGGACCGTCGTTGACACGCGACCCCTTGCACGCCGAGTTCGCCCGGCGGCTGCGCGGCACCGGCCTGGTGGTGCACGAGTCCTACGGCGACCCGGGCCACCCCATCGACCTCGCGGTCGCCGACGGTGACCACCCCGACCAGGTGCTGGTCGCCGTGGAAGGCGACGGACCGGCATACGCAGCCATGCGCAGCACCCGCGACCGGGACCGGCTGCGCGCCGAGCAGCTCGGCCGTCTCGGCTGGGAGCACGTGCGCGTGTGGAGCACCGACCTGTTCCGCGACCCGGCGCGTGACGTGGCTCGCGTCAACGCAGCCGTCGCCAAGGCGGCGACGCAGCGGGCGCAGGAGCAGGCGTCGCCCGCCGATGCGCACGTTGAGTCAGCGCCGCCACAGACACCCGACGCGGCTGGGCCCGCCCCCGCGACCGAGCCGGCCGAGGACCAGGCCCGGGACCGGGACGAGGGCCAGGACGCGTTCACCCCCGTGCCCGACGAGAAGCCGCGCAAGCGGCGGGCGCTGCGCCGCAAGTCAAAGCGGCCGTTCGAGCAGACCAAGGACGACACCGACGAGGGCTGGGGGGAGCACCGCGACGAGTCGGCGTACGACCGGTACCTGCGCGAGCAGCGGCCCCCGCACTGGGGCAGCGACTGATCGGGCGCCGGACCTCAACTCTTCCCGCGAATCGATGTAAAACCGCCGGTGAACCCCGGCGAGTCTGCGTCGAATCCACGGCCGCAGCAGAGCAACGGCGCCGGCCCCAGACGGGACCGGCGCCGTGTGCTCGGTGTCGCTGCTGGCGGTCAGGCCGAGCGGCTCTGCAGGCTGTCGCGGATCTCGCGCAGCAGGGTGATCTCCTCCTCGGGCTGCGCCTCAGGCTCGGGAGCCATGAACCGCTTCTTGGCGGCCTCATAGGGCTTGACGACGCCGAAGTAGACGATGAAGGCCAGGATCAGGAACGCGATGAGCGCCGTGATGAAGGTGCCCACCGGCACTCCGCCCGGCTTGTAGTCGTTGAAGTCCGGGTTGCCCCCAGCCTTGCCGATGAGCCCGAGGACGACGTCGGTGAACGTCTTGACGACGACGGCGAACGACGTGGCGATGATGAAGGCGACGGCAAGCTCAACGAGGTTGCCCCGCATGACGAAGTCCTTGAAACCCTTCATGGGTGTCGTGACCCTTTCTCTAGAGAAGTACACCTACGGCCTGAACCGTATCGGCAAAACGCGCACTTTTCGGATCGGCGCGGCGTGGCGGCTGGATCGCACCGGTCACCGTGACCTGAGCACGACCGTGAGGTTTGGCCTGCCCAGGGCGTCGAGTGGTGCGGCGGCCAGGGCGGCCGCGGTCTGCTGGTCCGCGGCAACGATCATCCCCGACCCAGTGCCACCTGGGACAGTCGAGAGGCCGTCACCGAGCCCCCGGCCGGACTCCACCCCGTCACCGGCCGACCGGTCGACCCGCAGCACCACCAAGTCTCGGGCCACCGGCCCGTTCGGGCCGAGCAGGTCGACGCGTTCCCCCGCGGCCAACATCGACGCCGACGCCGCATCGACCAGGGGGACGTGCACGGCCACGGTGCCGGCGTCCTGACCGGCCAGCAGCGCCGACGCCGACAACCGGATGGACGTCACCGGCTCCCCTGCGCCTATCGGGGTGCTGGCGGGCCGACCGACCACGGAGGTCAGCGAACCCAGCGCATCCTCGGGCACCAGCGGCGCAGGCCAGCGGGCCACGCGCACCGACGCAGCGTCGACCACCTGGCCGGCGGCGATCGCCCGGCTGGCCACGACAACGGCTCTGGTCTCGGCGTGCTGCGGCGCTCGCGCCGCAGCCAGCACACCGAGCACGGCACCCGCCGCACAGGTGGCCGCGAGCAGCCGTCGCAGCACCAGCCGTCGCCACCGGCGCCTCCGCCCCGGGCCCCAGAACCAGGCCAACCACCGCGGCGCCCCCGGCCCGCCTTGCCCTTCCCCCTGCGCCACGTCTTCCTCAGCCGGGCAGGGTGAACGGCAGCTGGATCCCGTCCAGTGCCCGACGGCACGGGCACGTCGCGGCGTCGTCGGTCTCGGGGGCGGGCATTGCCGCGAGGGCGCGGCGCATGAGCGCCTTCATGCCCTCGACGTTGCGCGCGAACTGCTCGAGCACCTCGGCGTGCGTCACGGCCTCCCCGCCCTCCACCCCTGCGTCGTGGTCGGTGACCAGGGCCACGGTGGTGAAGCACATCGCCAGCTCGCGGGCGAGCGAGGCCTCGGGCATGCCGGTCATGCCGACGATCGACCACCCGGCCTCCTGGTGCCAGTGGGACTCAGCGCGGGTGGAGAACCGTGGGCCGTTGACGACCACCAGCGTGCCGTCCTCGGCCACCGATGCGTCGCCCCCGCGGGCTGCGGAGATCGCCGCGTCCCGCCCGCGTGGGCAGTAGGGGTCGGCGAAGCTCACGTGCACGACCGGTCCCTCCTCCTCGTAGATCGTGTGCGCGCGTCCCCAGGTCCGGTCGACCACCTGGTCGGGCACCACCACGGTGCCCGGTCCCAGCTCGGGGCGCAGCGAGCCGACGGCGCACGCCGACAACACCTGGCGGACACCCACGGTCCGCAGCGCCCAGAGGTTCGCCCGGTAGTTCACCCGGTGCGGCTGGAACCGGTGCCCCTCGCCGTGCCGCGCCACGAACGCCACCGACCGGCCGTCGAGCTCGCCGATGACCACGTCGTCGCTCGGGTCGCCGTACGGCGTGCTCACGCTGACGCGCTCGGCGTCCTCGAAGAACTCGTAGAAACCGGAGCCGCCGATCAGCCCGAGGTCGGCGCGCGGTGCCCCTGTCGTGGTCGTCATGCGCGGAAGCCTACGCAGCCGGCAGGTGCCGTCGGAGGCCCACGGCGCGCGGTGTGGAGGCCGACACGACGAAGCCCGCCCCTGTGGACGGGGACGGGCGTTGTCGAGGTATGCCGCGTGGTCGCGGCCCGCGGGTCAGGCCGCCGAGCCGTCGGCCGCCTTGCTGGACCCGGACGAGGCGGTGGCCGAGGAGGCGGCCGGCTTCGCGGTGTCGTTCGACTTGCTCGACGAGCTCGAGGACTCGGAGGAGGAGTCGGACTTGCCGGCAGGTACCGACGCGGATGACCCGCTGCGCGAGTCGGTGCGGTAGAAGCCGCCGCCCTTGAACACGACGCCCACCGCGCTGAACACCTTGCGCAGCCGACCGCCGCACTCCGGGCACACCGTCAGGGAGTCGTCGCTGAACGCCTGCACGGCGTCGAAGCGGTGGTCGCACGCTGTACACGCGTAGGAGTACGTCGGCACGGGGCCTCCAGACTGGTGGTTCGGACAGGGTCAGGAGCTGGCACTGTCGATGGTCGAGTGCCAAGTATAAGGCTCGCGCGGGGCTCCGTTGTTCCGCCACAACCCTGGTTCGAGGTGATACCGACCGGATATCCGGTCGGTATCACCTCGAACCGGGGGCGGCTTCAGTGAGCCCACCCCGCCAGCCGGCCGTCGTCGCTCACCGCACGGACCCTCTTCTCGGCCCGGTCGCGGGTCGCCGCGGTCGTCACGATGAGCAGCTGGTCGCCGCGGCGGATCACGGTGTTCGCCTCGGGCACGAAGCCCTCGTTGCCCCGAACCACCAACGTGACGTTCGACCCCTCGGGCAGGCGCAGCTCGTAGATCTCCACGCCGTGCAGCTTCGAGCGCGGTCCCACCCGCACCTGCAACAGCTCGGCGCCCAGCTCCTCCAGTGGGGTGGCCTCCACGACCAGGCCGAGCGCCTGGTACTGCTCCACCAGCCCCAGGCGATGGGCGATCCACGGCAGGGTCGGCCCCTGGACGACGGTGAACACCACGACGAGGACGAAGACGAGGTCGAAGATCGTGTCGAACCCCGGTGCGCCCACCGTCCGCGGCACGGTCGCGAGCACGATGGGCACGGCTCCGCGCAGCCCGGCCCAGGACAGGAAGGCTTGGTCCCGCCACGGCGTCCGCAGCGGCGCGAGCGACGCGACGACCGACAGCGGCCTGGCCACCAGGAGGAGCACGAGTCCGATGACGATCGCCGGCACCACCTGGTCGCCCATCCCGCTCGGTGACGCGAGCAGGCCCAGCATCACGAACAACCCGATCTGCGCGAGCCAGCCCACGGCGGTGGCGAAGGCCTGGACCGCCGGTCGGTGCGGCAGCCTCAGGTTGCCCAGCACCAACGCAGCCAGGTAGCACGCGATGAAGCCGCTGGTGTGCACACTGGCCGCCGCGGCATACGCCAAGACCGTCAGGGCGACCACCCCGATGCTGAACAGGCCGGACGAGGACGAGGCGACGTAGCGGATGAGCCGTCCACCCAGCCAGCCGATCGCCAGCCCGATCACGGCACCCACGACGAGCTCGAACACTGCCTCACCCGCGAGGAACCACCAGGAACGGGCCGCGTCCGGGTGCGCGCTTCGCATCGCGAGCGCGGTGACCAGGATGACCACCGGCGCGTCGTTGAACCCGGACTCGGCCTCGAGCATGCCGGTGATCCGGCGCGGCAGCGGCACCCGGCGTAGCACCGAGAACACCGCCGCCGCATCGGTCGAGGACAGGATCGCGCCGACCAGCAGGGCCGTGTTCCAGTCCATGTGCAGGACGAACCGCGCGGCCACCGCGACCACCGCGACCGACACCAGCACCCCGAGGGTGGCCAGCACCCCGGCGGGGGCGACCGACCGGCGGATGCCCTCCCACCGGGTGGACAGACCACCCTCGGTCAGGATCAGGACGAGCGCCGAGTACCCGAGGACCTGGGTGAGCTCCGCCGAGTCGAACCGGACGTGCAACGGCCCCGACTCCCCTAGAGCCAGGCCGATGAGCAGGTAGATCAGGAGGGAGGGCAGGCCGGACCGCACCGAGAGCCGGACCGCGGCCACCGAGATGAGCAGCACCACGGACCCGACCAGCAGCACCGGCGTGAGGTTGTGCAGCGTGAACGTGCCGGCTGCAGGCAAACCTGTGAGCACGGCCCGTCACGTCCTTCCCGTCGCGAGTGTGCGGATAGTCTCGCAGGGTGTCTCGCGTCATCCTGGCCCGCCGCGTCGCGCTGGCGGTGGCGGCGTTGCTCGTCGTCGTGCTCGGCGTGGTCGCGGTACTCGCCGTCACCTGGGTGCGCCGGCCCTTTCCGCAGACCGAGGGCGAGATCACGGTTCCGGGGCTGGGAGGCAGGGTCACCGTCATCCGGGGGGACCACGGCATACCCCAGATCTACGCCGACACGGCGGATGACCTGTTCCGCGCGGAGGGTTTCGTCCACGCCCAGGACCGCTTCTTCGAGATGGACCTGCGCCGGCACATCACGGCGGGGCGGCTCTCCGAGCTGGTCGGCAAGGGCGGGCTCGAGACCGACCGGGTGATCCGCACCCTCGGCTGGCGGCGCATCGCCGAGGCCGAGCTGCCCAAGCTCGAGCCGGAGACCCGGCGTTACCTGCAGGCCTACGCCGACGGGGTCAACGCCTACATCCACCAGCAGGGCAGCCCGTCACACATGTCGCTGGAGTACGTCGTCCTCGGGCAGCAGGTGCCCGGGTACCGCGTCGAGGACTGGACACCGGCCGACTCCCTCGCCTGGCTCAAGGCGATGGCGTGGGACCTGCGCGGTGACTACGACCAGGAGCTGATGCGGGCCCGGCTGGGCGCCAGCGGGATGTCCGTGGCCCAGATCGACGAGCTGTTCCCGCCGTACCCCTACGACAAGCACAAGCCGATCCTGTCCCAGCAGGACTGGTCGCCGAGCGCGCCGGGCGGCCCGGGTGCCGCGGCGGCCGCGACGGGTGCCGCGGCCGCCTCCGCGGTGCCACCCGCGAAGGTCCTGCGCGCCGAGACGTCGAAGACGGCCGAGCAGGCGTATGCCGCGGTGGGACGTGCGCTGTCCGCGGTACCGCAGCTCGTGGGCCGGGGTGACGGCATCGGGTCGAACTCGTGGGTGGTGAGCGGCAGCCGGACCAGCACCGGCAAGCCGCTGCTGGCCAACGACCCGCACCTGGGGGTCAGCATCCCCGGCATCTGGTACCAGGTCGGGCTGCACTGTCGCTCGGTGTCGTCCTCCTGCCCCTTCGACGTTGCCGGCTACTCCTTCTCCGGGCTGCCCGGCGTGGTGATCGGCCACAACCAGTCGATCGCCTGGGGCATGACCAACCTCGGGCCCGACGTCAGCGACTTCTTCCTCGAGCAGGTGCGCGGCAACACCTACCTTCGCGACGGCAAGCAGGTGCCGCTCACCACGCGGACCGAGACCATCAAGATCGGTGGCGGCGGCGAGGAGACGATCACGGTGCGCAGCACCGTGCACGGGCCGATCCTGTCGGACGCGATCGAGGACGTCGACGCAGCCGGCCAGCGCCCGCTGGTCAACGGTCGAACCAGTCCGGGCGCCTACGAGGTCGCCCTGCAGTGGACCGGGCTGGAGGTCACCAAGACCGCTGACGCGATCTTCGGGCTCGACAAGGCGACCAACTTCGAGCAGTTCCGTGAGGCGGCCAAGGACTTCGCCGTCCCCGCGCAGAACCTCGTCTACGCCGACACCGCAGGCAACATCGGCTACCAGGCGCCCGGCCGGATCCCGATCCGCAGCCGATACATGCAGGAGGCGCCCGGCTACTGGATCCGACCCGGGTGGGTCTCGTCCTGGGACTGGCGCGGTTACGTGCCGTTCGCCCAGATGCCGTGGACCTACAACCCGCCGGAGGGGTTCATCGTCACGGCCAACCAGGCGGTGACCCAGGGCGGCACGCCGTTCCTCACCACCGAGTGGGACTACGGGTTCCGGGCCAACCGCATCAGCACCCTCCTCGCGAAGGACACCAAGGTCACCCCCGCCGACATGTCTCGCATCCAGGGCGACACCCGCAACGAGTTCGCCCCCGTGCTGGTCAAGGCGCTTCTCGGCGTCAACCTCGGCCACGACGACTTCACCAAGCAGGCCCAGGACCTCCTGCGCGGCTGGGACTTCACCCAACCGTCCGGCAAGTCCGATGCGAGCGCGGCGGCTGCGTACTTCAACGCGGTGTGGGCGAACCTGCTCGACCTCACCTTCGACGACGAGCTGCCCCGCGACCTGTGGGCCGACGGCGGCGACCAGTGGATGCAGGCCGTGTCGGTGCTGCTGACCAAGGAGCGCTCCGCCTGGTGGGACGACAAGCGCACCGCCGGTGTGACCGAGGGCGAGCCCGAGGTGCTCCGCAAGGCGCTGGTCCAGGCCCGCCTCCAGCTGACCATGGAGCTCGGCAAGGACCCGGGCAGCTGGCAGTGGGGCAAGCTGCACCAGCTGACCCTTCGTCACCAGGTGCTCGGTGGCGACGACGTCCCGGGCATCGTGGCGCGGCTGTTCAACCGCGGCCCGGTCAACCTGCCCGGCGGGTCCGCGATCGTGGACGCGAACGGCTGGAACGCCGCGGACGCCGTGCCCGACAACCAGCCCAACGGCACCCGGTCGCGCGCCTACGACGTCGACTCGGCGCCGTCGATGCGGATGGTGGTGGACCTGTCCGACCTCGACGCGTCGCACTGGGTCAACCAGACGGGCAACAGCGGCCACGCGTTCGCCCCCAACTACGACGACCAGACGCAGGCCTGGGCCAAGAACGAGCTGTTCGACTGGCCGTTCGGCGACAAGGCGGTCAAGGCCGCGGGCGGCGACGAGCTGACCCTGGTGCCCGGCAGCTCACCGAGCCCGTAGCGCCCGCAGGCCCAGCCCGGCCGCGATGACGGCATCGACCGGCCGGTCGTGCTCCTCCCGGGGGAGTGGCTCCTCGAGCACCTCCCACGGGTGCACGACCGCGACCAGCAGGGCGTCGGTGCGGGGCACCGTGCGGTCGTAGCAGCCCCTGCCCTTGCCGATCCGAGTTCCCGCTGTGTCCACGCCGAGTGCCGGCAGGAACACCACGCGCGCCTCGGCGATCGCCTCGCGCCCCAACGCGGTCGTGGTCCCGTTCTCGCGCCAGTCCAGCTCCCAGTCGGCGAGGGTGATGGGCACCATGACCCGTATGCCGCGTGCAGACAGGGCGGTGACCAGCGCCTCCGTGGGTGGCTCGCTGGGCATGGACTCGTAGGCGGCCACCCAGTCGCCCCGCGCCACCCCCGCGGCGTGCGCGGCGGCGAGTCCGTCGATGGCGATCGCCTCGGCGTCCGAGGCCCGGTCGCGGGTGGGGACGCGCTCGCGGCGCAGCTCGCGCAGCCGCCCTCGAACGGCGTCCTTGGTCGGCACGTGCACCCCCCGATGGTCCCACTAGGGTGAAACGCATGACCGAAGCAGGGCTGGCCGAGGCGGTCGAGCGCATGCGCGCCCGCCAGGTCGACGAGCGCGCGATCCGCGTCTTCGAGCACTACTACCGCGAGCTGGAGGGCGGCTCCACGGGCCTGATCCCAGAGGCTGACATCGAGCCCTTGGGGAACGTCCCCACCCTCGACGGGTTGTCCGCGGACGACGCCGAGCTGGCAGCGGCGCTGGGGCACACCGCGGTGGTCAAGCTCAACGGCGGGCTCGGCACCAGCATGGGGCTCTCCGGTCCGAAGTCGGTGCTCGAGGTGCGCGACGGGCTGACGTTCCTCGACGTGATCGCCCGTCAGGTGCTCGCGTTGCGCGAGCGGCACGGCGTCGCCGTGCCGCTGGTCCTCATGAACTCCTTCCGCACTCGCGAGGAGTCACTCGCCGTGCTCGGTCGCTATCCAGCGCTCGAGCTCGACGGACTGCCGCTCGACTTCCTCCAGAACGCCGAGCCCAAGCTGCGCGCCGACGACCTGTCGCCGGTCTCCTGGCCCGACGACCCCGACCTCGAGTGGTGCCCGCCCGGCCATGGCGACGTCTACGTCGCGCTCGTCGCCAGCGGAGTGCTCGACGCCTTGCGCGACAAGGGGTTCCGCTACGTCTTCCTGTCCAACTCCGACAACCTCGGCGCCACCTGCGACCCAGCCATCCCGGCGTGGATGGCGCGCGAGTCGATCCCCTACGTCGCCGAGGTGTGCGAGCGGACCGTCAACGACCGAAAGGGCGGACACCTGGCAGTGCGACGGAGCGACGGCCGGCTCGTGCTGCGCGACAGCGCCATGGTGGCACCGGGGGAGGATGAGTACTTCCAGGACACGTCCCGCCACACGCTGTTCCACGCCAACAACCTGTGGGTCGACCTCGACGCGCTCGCGGCCCGGCTGTCGGACAGCGACGGCGTCCTCGGCCTGCCGATCATCGTCAACCGCAAGAACGTCGACCCGAGCCGCAAGGACTCCACGCCGGTCATCCAGGTCGAGTCGGCCATGGGCACGGCCATCGAGGTCTTCGACGGGTCTCGAGCGGTGCACGTGCCGCGGCGGCGGTTCCGGCCGGTGAAGACCACCAACGAGCTGCTGCTGCTGCGCTCCGACCTGTTCGGCTTCGACGACGGGTTCGAGGTGGTCGCGCAGACCGATCGACCCGACCCGCGCGTCGACCTCGACGACCACTACAAGCTCATCGACGGCTTCGACGCCCGGTTCCCGGTCGGGGCACCGTCACTGCGCGAGTGCACCTCGCTCACCGTGCGCGGCGACGTCACCTTCGGAGCCGGCGTCCGCTGCGTCGGCGACGTGCGCGTCACCGCCGACGAGCCACGGACCGTCCCCGACGGCACGACCCTGGGGCCAGACGAGCCGGCCGGCTCACCGTGATCGGGGTCCAGCAGCACCTCGACCGGATCCTCGCCACGGTCAAGGTCATCCGTCCGTTCGAGCAGGGCGTGCTCGACGCCCAGGGCTGCGTCCTCGCCGAAGACGTGGCGGCCCGGGGCTCGCTCCCGGGGTTCACCAACTCGGCCATGGACGGCTACGCCGTCCGTGCCCAGGACGTCGCCGGGGCCAGCCCCGACGCGCCGGTGCTCCTGCCCGTGGTGAACGACATCGCGGCCGGCAACACCGCGCCGCTGTCCCTCGCCCCCGGCCAGACCATGCGGATCATGACCGGGGCGCCGATGCCGCGCGGTGCCGACGCCGTGGTCCCCGTCGAGGCGACCGACGGTGGGGTCGTCCGCGTCCAGGTCACGGTCCCGTCCGTGGTCGGGCAGCACGTCCGCGAGGAGGGCGACGACATCCACGCCGGGGACGTCGTCCTGCGCAGGGGGACCCTGCTCGGGCCCGGACAGATCGCCCTGCTGGCGGCTGCCGGCCTGTC